>JAJYDO010000063.1:0-15257 GCA_021777355.1 Actinomycetes bacterium
TTTAGATCTTGCCGTAGTTGCCACTTCAGACCGAAAAGCAGTTCCAACAGTCGGAGTATTTACCTCAAATGAAGCCAAGGCTGCTCCAGTTTTAGTCTCCCTTGAGCATTTGGATAAATCATCCAATATGTCTTGTGCAGTGATTTTAAATTCAGGCAATGCAAATGCCGCGACTGGACCATCCGGTCGCGAGGTGTCAAGAAATACTGCCAAGTTGGTAGCTGACGAACTTGGAGTAAATGCTCATGAAGTGCTGGTGTGCTCAACTGGTCTTATTGGAATCCCACTTCATATTGGACCCATTGAAACTTCCGTTTCCCAATTAGTAAGGGAACTAGATTCAACAAAAGAGGCAAGCGACAAAGCAGCGCGAGCAATCTTGACAACTGACACAATTAAAAAAGAAGCGAGCGCAATAGGTGCCAGTGAATCGGGTGAGACTTACAGAGTCGCCGGGATGGCAAAGGGTGCAGCAATGTTGGCGCCTTCAATGGCTACGATGTTGGCCGTAGTAACAACCGATGCTCAATTAGAAGTTGAATGGATGCAAAGTGCTCTAAAAAGATCTGTGGATTTAAGTTTTAACTCTTTGATTGTCGATGGCTGCATGTCGACTAATGACACTGTTTTGTTCCTTGCAAGTGGAAAGGCCGGAAAGCCCGGAAATTTAGAAGAGTTTGAATCATATTTAAGCTCTGTGACTCGATTGCTAGCCCAATCAATGGCAAAAGATGCAGAGGGTTCGACAGTAATGGCCAAGATTCTTGTTAGAGGCGCACAAAATGAGGCACAGGCGAAAAAGGCAGCTCGCCAGGTTGCCTCTTCTGTCCTTGTAAGGTGCTCTCTTTATGGACGCGACCCTTACTGGGGCCGGGTGTTGGCAGAACTTGGTGCGGCTCGAGTGGGCATAGATCAGGAACTGGTTTCTATTTCATATGGACCATTCGAAGTTGCCAAAAACGGAACTGCTTTTAGCCATGATGAGAAAGGGCTTAAAGAATACATGGCCAATCGGGAGATAGAGATTACAGCGGATCTTAAGCTGGGCAACTCGGAGGCTGAGATTTATACGGCCGATCTGACGCATGGTTATGTTGATGAGAATATGGGCACTTCATGAATGATGGAGAGAAATCAATGCCGGTTGATATGAAATCACTGTCGGCGGACAATAAAGCCTCGATTTTGATTGAAGCACTTCCCTATATAAAACGATGGTCTCAAAAAGTTGTCGTAATAAAATACGGCGGAAACGCTATGGCCGGCAGTGACGAGGCTAATTCGCTTGTCTCTTTTGCCAAAGATATCGTGATATTAAATGCCGTGGGAATGAAACCTGTTGTTGTTCACGGTGGGGGACCTCAAATAGGCGAGCTGATGGAAAAGCTCGGCAAGATTCCAGAATTCATTGACGGCCATCGAGTAACCGATAGAGAAACCTTGGACATTGCTCGAATGGTACTTGTCGGCAAAGTTAATCGCGACATTGTTTCAGCTATAAATTTGCATGGACCTTTGGCTGTGGGACTGTCAGGTGAAGATGGAGGCTTAATAAAAGCTGAGGCTAAAAATGCCAGGTTGGGCTATGTCGGCCAAGTCGTAAGCGTTGATCCCACACTTGTCGAAGGCTTGCTGCATCAGGGACTAATTCCCGTTATTGCCACAATTGGCTCGTCCGAAGGCGGTCAGGCTTATAACATCAATGCAGATGCTGTTGCCGCTTCGCTTGCTGGAGCACTAAATGCCGAAAAGCTTGTATATCTAACCGATGTATCCGGGGTCAGGAGAGATGTAGATGATCCTGAATCTCTGATCTCGCTTTTAAGTGCCACGGAAGCAAAGGAGCTGATTGAATCAAAAGTCATTTCAGGGGGAATGGTGCCAAAGGTGGAAAGTTGTATAGAAGCTGTAAATAAAGGCGTCGGAAGGGCTCACATATTGGACGGCAGAGTCCAACATGCTCTCTTGGTTGAGATTTTTACCGACGGTGGAGTTGGGACGATGGTTACGCCATGACTTTCAATCCTGGCCAAAATGCCCTAATGCCAACATACAAAAAGTGGCCGGTTACATTCGTGTCTGGCTCCGGCAGCTACTTGATAGATACAGCCGGGAAAAAATATCTGGATTTTCTTTCAGGGATTGCCGTGTGTTCTCTAGGACATTGCCATCCGAAGGTGACTGAAGCTTTGGTAGATCAAGCTAATACTTTGTGGCATGTTTCAAATCTATTTGGAAATGAAATTGCACCCAAAGTAGCTCATGAGTTGGACCTTTTGATTCGATCTGGCTATGTAGATACACCTGGAAAAGTATTTTTCACAAACTCCGGAGCCGAGGCCAACGAGTGCGCATTTAAGCTTGCACGTCTCTTTGGCGGCAGAAGGCGCCACGTGGTTCTCAGTGCTTATGGCTCATTCCATGGCCGCACTTTAGCTACACTTCACGCCACCGGGCAGCCGGAAAAACATGAGCCATTTTGGCCACTACCCGAAGGGTTCTCACATATTGCATTTAATGACTTCCAAGCACTTGAAAACGCAATAAGAGGCGAAGTTGCCGCGCTGATAATTGAGCCGACGCAAGGCGAGGGAGGTGTGGTCGTGCCGGAGCCGGGCTATTTAAGGCAAGTTCGAAAAATATGCAGTGAAATGGGCATTTTGATGATTGCAGATGAGGTTCAAACCGGCCTCGGGCGTATGGGCACGTGGTTTAGGTGCCATGTAGAAGATGTAGTTCCCGATATTGTGACAGTTGCCAAGTCCCTGGGAAACGGAATGCCAATTGGTGCATGTTGGGCCAGGGCTGAAATTGCCGACTTATTTTCCCCTGGAGACCACGGATCAACTTTTGGCGGCCAGCCTTTGGCAACCAGTGCCGCACTTGCCACTTTGGCTGAACTTAAGGCAATCGATGCTCCCAGAAGAGCTCTGCAGTACGGAAAAATATTAAGAGACAACCTGGCAGGTCTAGACGGGGTTCTTGATATATCGGGAGATGGACTTTTATTGGGAGTAAAAGTTGGAAGCAATAGCGCGCCCAAGGTTGCAGAGAATGCACTTGAGAAAGGTCTTATTGTAAATCCCGTAAGACCGGATGTGATTCGAATGGCGCCTCCGTTAAACATCTCGGAGTCCGAAATTGCCGAGGCTGTGTCAAGATTTAGTGAATCTTTAAAAGAAAGCTTGGCAGAAAATGGCTAATCATGTTTTAGATATTGACGATCTCACATTGGATGAATTTAACAAGGTAATTAGTTACGGAATATCTCCTAATCCGCAAAAGGTAATGGCGGATAAATCTGCTGCACTTTTATTTGAAAAGCCCTCGGCCAGAACCAGACACTCAACCGAGACAGCTATCGTAGCCTTAGGCGGACACCCGGTAACGGTCAAAGGCGACGAAGTAGGCATCGGCAAGCGGGAATCGGTTCACGATCTTGCCCTTACTCTTGCTTGTTATCACTCTGTAATTGGTGCCAGAGTTTTTGACCATAAGGTATTGAAGGAGATGACAAGAGCAATCGATGAAGCTGGAGCTAACTGTTCGGTGTTGAATCTACTTTCTAATAAAGCTCATCCTTGCCAGGGATTAGCTGACATTATGACGATAATCCAAGAGTCTAATGAAATGAACTTGGACATTGGTAAAGTCAAGGTTGCTTATGTGGGGGATTCGAATAATGTAGTTTCCTCTTTGGCGCTTAGCTGTGCAATGGCGGGAGTAAAACTTGTTGTAGCCTCGCCTCCGGGTTTTCAGCCCGAAGATGAGTTGATAAAAAGGGTAGAGAGACTTGGTGGAACTATTGAGATAGTAGTTGATCCGTTTGAGGCAGTAGAGGGAGCAGATTTTATTTACACAGATACTTGGACTTCAATGGGCCAAGAGGCTGAGGCATCGGTGCGAAAAGAAGTGTTTAGAAACTATCAAGTAAATGATTTACTAGTCAAAAGAGCTAAAAGTGACGTAAAGATTATGCACTGTCTGCCTGCCCACAGGGGAGAAGAAATTACAGATTCCGTGATTGACTCCAAATCGAGCATTGTGTTTAAACAGGCATATAATCGCAAGCTCTCTGCGATTGGACTATTGACACATTTGGTGAAAGCACAAGGAGGACAGATATGGCCCTGACCAAAGCTCAAAGGCACTTTAAGATCTCCAAGGCTTTGGCTGACAATATTGTTTTGAACCAAACTCAGCTGGTTGAAATTCTCGCCAAGGAAGGGATTGAGGTTGCTCAGACCACGGTTTCTCGTGATTTGGAAGAACTTGGGGCGATCAAGATTCGTATTCCAGGGGATCAAAGTTGCTATGCAATACCGGAAATGCCGACAAACCAGATCGCTCCCAGTGATCATTTGAAGAGGGTGTTAGGAGAATGGGTAGGCGAGGTTAGCGTTTCGCTAAACTTGGTGGTCTTAAGGACGCCTCCCGGATCTGCCCATGTAGTGGCATCGGCACTCGACAGAGCTGGATTAATTGGAGTCTTAGGGACAGTGGCCGGAGACGATACCGTAATCGTGGTTGCCGATGAAAAATCTGGCGGAGAAAATGTAGGAGAGATGATTAGAGATTTGGCTGGTCTTTCTTCTTCCACCGAGAAATCAAAAGGAGTTTAAATTATGGCGAAAAGAGCAGTGCTGGCCTATTCAGGCGGGCTCGATACCTCGGTTGCGGTCGCTTGGTTAAAAGAAGAGTTGGGAGTTGAAGTAGTGGCGGTTGCAGTAGATGTCGGCCAGGGAGGTGATTTAGAAGCCATAAAAGCTCGGGCGATTGAAGCCGGAGCTATGGATGCGGTGGTAATCGAGGGCAAAGAGCGCTACGCTAACGAGATCTTGCTTCCTGCCCTTTATGCCAATGCACTTTATGAAGGCAGGTACCCGCTCGTCTCCAGTCTTTCGAGACCCCTTATTGTTGACCTATTAGTAAAAGAAGCTAGAAAGTATGGAGCTGATTCATTGGCTCACGGCTGCACAGGCAAAGGAAACGACCAGGTGCGATTTGAGGTGGCTACGAGAGCGCTTGCACCCGACTTGGAAATCCTGGCGCCTGTTAGAAGCTGGGGAATGACTAGAGAAGAATCGATCGAGTACGCAATAAAGCATGGTGTCAAAGTACCCGTCACCAAAGACAGGCTCTATTCAATAGATGAGAACATTTGGGGCCGGGCAATTGAGTGCGGAATTTTAGAAGATCCCTGGAACTCGCCTCCGGAAGACGTTTGGGAAATGACATCGGTTAAAGAGACTTCTCCGACATCTCTCACTATCGGATTTGAAAAAGGAGTGCCGGTTTCATTAGATGGAAAGGCAATGGACTTTTTGACTTTGCTCGGACATATTAACGAAAAAGTTGGATCCTTTGGATTTGGTCGAGTAGACATGGTTGAGAATCGAAGGGTAGGCATCAAGAGCCGAGAGACCTATGAAGCTCCGGGTGCCCTTGCATTAATCAGGGCCCATAGCGACCTGGAAGGATTGACACTTGAGCGAGACCTTTCCCATGAAAAGGCCCGGCTGGAGCCAAAATGGGCCGAGTTGGCCTATGACGGACTCTGGTTCTCTCCGCTCATGGACTCTTTGAGAGCATTTATGGAGTCAAGCCAGAAGTTTGTGACAGGCGACGTGCGTTTGGATTTGTCACCTGGTACTTGCACAGTCTCTGGACGAAGAAGTCCCGTATCGCTCTACGACTATGGTTTAGCCACTTATGACGCCCAAGATTCATTTAGGCACCAAGACGCCGAAGGATTTGTGAGGATTTGGGGTCTTGGGGTTGAGACATGGTCTCGCAAGCAGGTGGGAAACCAATGACGCTCTGGCAGGCAAGGATGGGTGACAGCCCGAACGCGGCTTTACTGGCATTCACGCAAAGCCTTTCTTTTGACCACAGGATATACAAAGACGACATTCAGGCCTCAATAGCTCACGTAAGCGGACTGGAAAGATCAAAGATAATTTCACCGCAGGAGGCTGAGACATTAATAGCAGGTCTAAAAAGAGTATCCCAAGAGATTGAAGAAGGCAAGATTGTATTTATTGATACAGACGAGGACATCCATACGGTAATAGAGCGTAGGGTAAAAGAGATCTGTGGAGACGTCGGGGGGAAGCTCCACACTGGGAGAAGCAGGAACGATCAAGTATCTACTGCGCTCAGGTTGTACTTAAGAAGAGAGTTAAAAAAAGTAGGGACCGAGGTAATTTCACTAGCACGGGTCTTGTTAAAAAGAAGCGAAGAAGACCCTACTATTTATTTGCCCGGCTATACCCATTTGCAAAGGGCGCAGCCAGTTCTTTTGGCCCACCATCTCCTGGCTCATGGCTGGGCGCTTTTAAGGGACGTTGATAGGCTAATTGATGCCGTTGATAGGCTCAATATCTCTCCTTTAGGAGCCGGAGCATTGGCGGGATCCTCGCTTCCGCTTGACCCCGACAAGACAGCAGAAGATCTAGGGTTTAAAAAAAGGTTTGATAACTCCATTGACGCGGTTTCAGACAGAGATTTTGTCGCAGAGTCGTTATTTGTAATATCAATGATCGGCATACATCTATCCAGAATTGGCGAAGAAGTGGCGATGTGGTCATCTGCTGAGTTTGGTTTCATGACCCTTGACGATGCTTTTTCTACAGGATCTTCAATGCTTCCTCAGAAGAAAAATCCCGACATAGCAGAGTTGGCCAGGGGAAAAGCAGGAAGATTGATAGGTAATTTGACTGGCTTTCTAGCTACTCTCAAAGGGCTGCCGCTTTCATATAACAGAGATCTCCAAGAAGACAAAGAGCCCATCTTTGACGCAATTGATCAGATATCTCTGGCTCTTCTGGCAATTGCAGGACTTATGGAGAGTGCAACATTTAACTCCGGCGCCATGTCCACGGCGGCTGATGCCGTATCAAGTGCGGCCATTGATTTGGCCGAGTGGCTTGTGATGAAGGGAATGCCTTTTAGGGAGGCCTATACAACAGTAGGGATGCTCGTGAGGGATTCAACCGAGCGACATGTGCCCCTTGAAGAGTTAGTTGCGTCACATCCTGATCTTGGTGATGAGGCTTTGGAGCTTCTATTGCCTGGAAGTGCCGTAAAAAGAAGAACAACGCCAGGAGGGGCAGGTCCCAAAGTAATTGAAGAACAAATCAATGCTTATAGGGATTGTTTAATAAATTACTCTAAAACGCTAAATAGTTGAAAAAGTGGCGCCGCGGAAAAAATATCTGGAGCGCAATTTTTTTAACAATGAACCAGAATTAGTGGCGCCCAAGTTATTAGGCACCACACTGGTTATTGAAAGCAGTCCTAAATTGGCTCTAAAACTTGTTGAAGTCGAGGCATATGGGGGCGCTTTAGATATTGCATCGCATGCTTATAGAGGAATGACCAAGCGGAATAAAGTAATGTTTGGTCCTCCCGGATTTCTTTATGTGTATTTCACCTATGGAATGCACTGGTGTGCCAACATAACGTGTTTAAAAGAAGGCGTGCCGGGCGCGGTGTTGCTAAGAGCTGGAATGCCTACAGAGGGAATTGCTCTGATGCGCCGAAACCGAAATCGAGGCGACATAAAGGACCAAGATATTGCAAATGGGCCGGCCAAACTCTGTCAGGCTCTCGGAGTTGACGGATCCTGGAATGGGCTTGATCTTTTCGGAAGCGCTTGCAATATAAAAATGATTGCAAATGAAAATAAGGACTTTGAAGTTGGGCGTTCAAATCGAATTGGAGTAAGAGAGGAAAGTCCATTGCCTTGGCGTTTTTTTATCAAAAACAACATGTTTGTATCAAAATATAAGGCCCAAGTCGAATAAAGAGCCAATCAATTAAAACTTTTGGAAGCTATTTGTGACCATTTACTCTTTTAGAATAAGGCGGTCAAAGGTTAGCATCTAATGAAGATCAAGCTTGATTGGAAGGCACAGATGAAAGCAGCACAACTATACGGATACAAGCAGGACTACGTTATTGAAGAAGTTCCGGATCCGATTCCGGGTCCCGGAGAAGTAGTGGTTAAGGTATTGGGTTCCGGGGTATGCCACTCCGACTTACACTTTTGGGACGGGTCGATGGCCATTCTTCCACTTCCTCCTTTTCCGTGGATACTCGGACATGAAAATGCAGGTTATGTCCACGCATTGGGACCAGGTGCAAGCGGTTTTGAGGTGGGTGAACCCGTTGCAGTTTTTGGAGGCTGGGGGTGTGGAACCTGTAAATTTTGTCTTGGCGGAGAAGAACAGCTTTGCAACGTAATGCTTTGGAGCGGCCTAGGCGTCCCGGGTGGATATGCAGAATATATAAAAGTCCCTTCCACGAGACACCTTGTCCCTATCGGAGGATTAGACCCAGTCTTGGCAGCGCCTTTGACGGATGCCTGTTTGACACCATATAGGGCAGTCAAAAAGGTGCTGCCCGCCCTTGTGCCAGGTTCTACAGCACTCATATTTGGCCTTGGAGGGCTTGGTCATTTAGGCCTTCAGCTGTTAAAAAAACTGACTCCAGCCAAGGTTGTCGTAGTCGACCCATTGGAACAAAAGCGCGAGTTGGCCCTCGAGCTTGGAGCCGATTTGGTAATTGACCCGACTTCGAAAAATGTGGTCCTTGAAACTAGGCAGTTTACAAACGGCGAAGGCGCAGAGGGAGTACTGGATTTCGTAGGCTCGGACTCAACCATGTCAGCTGCAATGAGTTCCGTGGCCAGACGTGGAAAGGTGGTCATTGTGGGGCTTGCAGGAGGATCAGCTCCGGTGTCATTTTACTCAAGCTCGCCTGAAGCCGAAGTGACTTCAAGTTATTGGGGAAGTCGCACCGAATTGGCAGAAGTAGTAGCCCTGGCGCAGTCAGGTGCTATTGAAATAAGGATTGAAAAGCATCCACTTTCAAATATCAATGAAGTATTTGCCAGGCTTCAAAGAGGAGAGATTGACGGCAGGGCAGTACTCATGCCTTATGAATAGATACATTCGCAATATATGAGCCCCTTTTCTGATGCCCATTTCCAAACACCCAGTTGATAACGGTGCACGAAGAAAACAAGGCTTCCTTAGTCGCAGCAAGAGATAAGAGTTCCAATGATTATGAGTATCGATTGCTAGCCCACATACTCATGCGGTGAGCGCAATATGACGGCGGAAACTCTCCATCTGCAACATTTTCATCCAATTTCAGCTGTTGCGTGAATAATCGCGGTGAATGGTTTTCCCTAATCACTGCGATTTTATGTACCTGGTATTTGTAAAAAATCAAGTAGTAAACGTTGGTTATTTCTTAAAGGTCGTATTTATTCGAGATTGGGAATAAAATAGCCTTCAAGATCAACGACAATATCTATAGATGATGCGCTGTGGTTCGTAATTTGGATATCATTTGATACACCCGTGGCAGTTATAACTGTATCGGACAATATGTCGCCAGCAGTTGAAAAGTTGACGTTACTTGAAATGCTTGGAGCGGCTGCGTAAGGTGTAGCCGATACAAAACCTGGTCCACCAATATCAGTGACAGTTATGTTCATTAATAGGGCAGTAACTTGCTGGGCCCCTATCAATGAAATAGACCCTGGTGAAAGAACGAGAGAGCCTCCCGGCGCTAAAGGTACGCCTGAAAATAAATATCCAGAATTGCTTCTGGTATCTATTATCCTCGTGGGGGGCATCGACATTAGCTGCGATCCTAGCGCTAACTGATTAGTCCCGTCGCTAAAGTAACCTTCAACATCGATTACCACATCGGCACTTCCTAAGAAGTTAAAAATATTGATAGCTCCCGTTGGGCCAACTGGTACTATGACTTGGTTTGAAATTATTCCTTGATGATCCCAATTGAGATTAGATGCAAAAGGAACGGCAATTTGGCTATTATTTAGAACAGGTGTTGCAGGGAATAGAGTTAAATATCCGGGATTACTCCCATTATTGATAGCTGTCACGTTCAATACTACTGCCGAAACTCCGGAACTTGGAATTGAGGAATTGCCGCTTGCTTGCACGGTAACTATTTGCTTGCTTCCAAGAGTCTGTCCTTGGTCAAGATAACCTGAATTTGGCCTCGTGTCAACTAATCTAGTCTGGGAAATCGGTGTTAAAATTCCAGATCCCGGAGGAGCGTACCCATAATAACCTTCAATATCAATTACTAAATCGGCACTTCCATTTCCATTTACGAAGGTGATGCTGCCATCTTTGCCGATAGGCAAAGTAACCAGGTTGGCAATAGTTTCATTCGGTTCCGACCAGTTTAAAATCGATGTACTGACCGCAGTTGAAGAGCCGGGATTAGCGGAGAAAAAACTTGCTTGGGTTGTGTCTGTTGCGGTGACATTTAATACTACCGATGTCGCATCTTGAGGAATTGAAGCAAGAGAAGTAATAGGAACATTAAGACTTCCTGTTGCGGTCAAAGTTAGGCCTTGGCCAAAGTAACTTGACCCAGCACGAGTGTCAACAATTCTTTCTGGAGACAGTGGCGTGTAACTATTTGTCGAGACTAAATGTGGAAAGTAGGACGTACTCGAAACTGCGGAATTGGAAGCATTATACGCACTGGTATCTGGCTCACCTGCAGTATTGCGCATCAGTGTTAGGGAAATGGCCGAGGTCGGATATTTGTAAGCTCTGTACCCGTTAAACCCGCCCGGAAATGTGATTCTTTCTAGCAAATTACCGTTGGCGTCAACTTCACTATATCCAGGACTTGCCGTTGCACCCCAACAAATTAAATTATCGTTTCCACCGTTATATCGATAAAGAGAACCTGTCATAATGGCATTAGCACCACTTGGGTTTTGATATTGCCATACCATAGTTGCGGTATTGGCAGTAGTATCAATCTGGTATTCGACTCCTCGAGAAGCACCCGACATGGCGGTGTGGTCATCGTAAAGAGTTACTTCGTCATTCGAGACAAACTTTGCGTCATGTTGAGCCGAAATTGTTGATTCCGGATCATTTTTAATTATTAGATGCTGCTCGCCATCGCAAGTTATGTTATTACCTCCAAGCTTCCATAGTATTTTCCCTGTTTGAATGTCGATATCATAGACTGCCGAGAGATTTCTAAATGACACCAGCATGTTCTTCCCATCGGGGCTAAGTGAAAAAGAGTTAAGGTGCAATGGATCTATAGTATTTAAACCAACCGTGTAAGAAATGTAATTATCCGATTCTGCTGGGCAAATGTGATTTGCAGGATCCCACTGCCACACGATTTGACCATTGCTAGAAAGCTCTTGAATGACGTTGTCAATATACAATTGGTTACTTGAGTATCCAAGCGAGCTGTAGTTAGCCGTCTTTAGATAGCCCGACGAAATAAAGCGGTCGCCATTGCCAGCCACCGCATAGTCGTGGCTATCTATTTGCCCGTTTGGTGAGTAAAGAGGAGTTGATATTTGCGAATCCAAGTTAAAGAATGAAAAGTTTGCTTTTGTGCCTATGTTCGCATAATAGGAACTGAACAAAAATGTGTCTGGTGCAATTAACTTAAATAAGTTTGGTGTAGTACCTGTTGGAACTTGATGATACCATACTGGTGATCCGTACTTATTTAAGATCAGATAATAATTAGTTGTTCCGTTAAGGTAAATTGAATTCATGAGGTAATATCCACTGCTAATGTGGCCAGGCTTGTCAACGCTGTACTTTGGAAAGTTTGGAGGAAGACATCTAATCCAGTATTGAATATTTGAAGGTTGTCCGATAGACGTGTTTGGGTTCGGGCTCAATATTGAAAAAGCCTGATTAGGTTCGAGGTCGACGTTAAATGTATAGGAATTTGAACTTGTCCCTCCAATATTCAAATTTCCTGTGGCACTCGAAACGGTAATGGAAATTGGATTAATAAGATTGGTGCAGTAAAGTGCATAATCGGTATTTGAACTATTAAACGGTACGTTCAAATTAAATGGCGAGGCACTAATATTGGTGATTGGTGCTCCGCTGTTGGTATACATATAAGCATCTTGGCCTAAATCATAAAAATTCCCATTAGCAGTGGTGACAAACACCGAGTCCAAATTAGAATCAACTATCGGAGTAGAAGTAATAGCACTATCCAAGAGATGAGATACCAGTGGCTTGCAGATTAATTGCGACCCAGTACAGTTAGTCGAACCATTTGCACTAAATGCATTCAGGTAGCCCGAATCGCTAGCCACAAATACCACATCGGAAACAACTGTCGGAGCGGGAGGTGCAAATGTAGTTGAGTAATTGACAACCATTGGTGCCATGAAATTGGGTGTACACAACGATGAGTTATTGGTACAAGTCGTCGCCGCGTTTAAGTTGAATACGTCTAGACCAGAAGGAGTGACGCCATAAACGAAGCCGTCAGAAACTGTGGCTGGACTGATAAATGAATTGTTTGGATTAGGATCAAAATATTGAGTTAGAGGGGCACAAATGACAGGAGTTCCCGAGCAATTGCTAAGTCCATTCGCATCATAGGCATTAATTGCTTTGCCAGACGTATAAACAATGTTGCCCGATATTGATACTCCTAAAGAGTCCATAGCATATTCCCCGATCCACAGTGGACTACAAATCAGAGGAGTTCCGGTGCAATTTATTGTCCCATTAGCGCTGAAGGCATAAAGCTTTCCTTGGGATACCATGAAGATTGTAGACGCCGTGCCATTTGGTGGAGTTGAACTGCCTGAGCCAACCGGTGCCGTCCACAGTGGACTACAAATCAGAGGAGTTCCGGTGCAATTTGTTGTCCCATAAGCGCTAAATGCGTAGAGGGAGCTAGCGTCGTAGGTATAAATGAATCCATTAGAAACAAATGGCGTAGACAGGTTGCTACCTGGAGATGTCACTGACGCTACCCACAGTGGCGAGCAAACCGTCGGAGTTCCCGAGCAATTGGCAGCCCCCATGGCATCATACACATATATGGAGTTCCCAACGCTTACGTAAAGGAAGTTATTTGCAACGACTGGAGTAGTGATGATTGGGAGATTTGGGTTTGGGGTGGCTGAAAAAATTGGATTACAAGTACTTGGGGAATTGTAAGTACAACTAGCGCCGGTACCGCTTGCATCGTAAGCATACAATACGCCCGTTTTACTTCCCACGTATACCAAATTGTTCGAAACTACAGGCGTTCCAGCTCCTGGAACTATTGCCGAGTAAAGCTGCGGCGGGAAGACAGCATTCGGGATGGTGGACCCAATTGCCGACTCATAAATTGTTTTTAACGAAGTAACGTTATAGGCGTTAATAGTGCTCACTTGTTGAGTAGAACTAAGGTTTTGCACATTTCCCAAAGAGTGTTGCCCGGTGGTGCTAAACAACGAAATACTAATAACAATCACAATGAATAGTGAGGTTATACCTGATATTTCGGATTTCAGTTTTGTCCGAAGTTTCATAAATTTGCCATTCTGCTTTCTCAACTAGCCGCAAGTCCGATTTCGGGCTTGTTTATCAATAATTTTGAACATTAAGGCCAAAGATTCCAAATAAAATTAGGCCTTCGTTGTTTCTTTAGAATATCATGCGAAGCCTTTTTAAGCTTGGTCGAACCTAAATTTGACCGACAAGGAGAGCAACCCCCTTTTGGTGAGGCAGGGGTCAAGTGACTTCAGATCTAATTCCTGATGTGTCCTCTCTATGGGCCTGTTCGGGGATCGTTGATTCTCGGCATATGCCGTCCTATGTCAAGTGTTCTCACAACGCCTCACCGAAAAAGCCATCAACTCTCAGGTGGAACTGGTAGTTATCAACCCTGCCCACACGAGCCAGAGTTGCTCGGAGTGTGGGCACACAGCACAAGAGAACCGCAAGGGTCAAGCGGTTTTCCTATGCCGGGCCTGTTGATCCTTCGCCAAGGCCGACGTGAAAGCGTCCAAAAATATTCTTGCCGCTGGATTGGCAGTCACAAGACGTGGAGGGACACCACACGCGACGCCAGCAAAAGCCGACTACAGTGCCTCGATGAAGCGTCAACCTACCTTGCTTAGAAGCGGCTTGAGCCGTCCCAGTGGTCTTGGAAGCCCCGTCGGTATCCTGTCTTGGGCGAATAGGTGTTCACATTGAAAAGTGAAGTTCTAGGTGTTCTGAGTTAGGACCCTTTACTAAAGACTTTGGAAGTTGACTAGCTTTTGCCTGCTTCTGATTTATGAAAGCGAAATAGCGGGATTAAAAGCTTCTTAAAGCAGGCTGACTAAAATCCAAGCGCAGCTGATTTCCCTCTGCCAATCTTTATTTATCCTTCTTGGCAATATTCTTTAGGATCTCAAGTTCGGAGTCATTTTTGGTTATGCCGATGTGCTTGACTAACTTCGTGATTACTCAACCATCAACCCTCTCCCCTTTAACGATTCTCACTCTAGAGGAGTTTTTGTACTTCGAAACTTCAATATGCACAAATATCAGGGCAATAGGTGTTCACAATGAACACCTACTTTGAGAACTTACAAGTCCATATACAGGTATTTTATAAATTAGGACTTCCACAAGACTTCGAATGTTGAATTATCGCTGAAGATGAGAAATGTCAAACACCTTGCCTGGAAGAGGTTTGCCTATTTACCGGCTAATACTTTATAGCTAACTCAGAACACCTGGCTATAGGTATTGGTTAGCGTTATTGAATCCTTGCTCTTTGTGACAATTTGTGTTACAGATGTAACTATGACCGACGTCGAGCTTAATTTGGAACACGTGGCCGACGAGTGGATGCTAGCGGGCATTAGTGCAGACCGTTTTGAGTTGGTGAATGACTACCTCAGTTACTTGGTAGATCGCAACTATTCTTCGCAGACAGTCCGCGTCTATGGCTTTTCTCTGCTGGCTTTCTGTCGATGGTTAAGAATTGTAGATATTGATCTCAATAATGTGACTACCGACGTTTTGCTTAGTTACATGGCAACTTGCCGTACTGCGAGAGTCCCGGGTCGACCTGGTCCTAACGTGGTGCGCATGGACGGCAGGCGTGCCGATGGATATGCACCTGCGACAATAAACAGTCGGCTAGCGGCGATTTCTGGGTTATACGAGTTTCGCTCCATGCGTGATCCTTTGACTAAGAATCCTGTACCTAGAGGCAAGGAAGCGAGACGACTGTCCGCTGGTGAGCGCAATGGTTTACTCTCGCACATAGAACATCGACCGAAACAACGCTCGGTATTAAGACTTCGAGAACCACAGCGTCTTCCGCGAGCGTTGGGACGCAGTGAAGTAGTTGCATTAGTAGGAAGTCTCCGGACGTGGCGGGACCGGGCGATCGCCGGACTAATGGTCTTTTGCGGATTACGGGCC
>JAJYDO010000063.1:15267-18918 GCA_021777355.1 Actinomycetes bacterium
GTGATTGGCAAAGGTTCCAAGGAACGTCGTGTTCCGCTCGATATAGATGTGGCGGGGGCAATTCAGACTTACTTGTTAGCAGAGCGACCCGAAAGTGAAACATCACGACTGTTCGTTGTGGCTAAAGGCCCGACTCGAGGTCATCCTCTAAAGCCTGCGGGGTTACGAACGATCTTTCGCTATCACCGGATCACTTCTGGAGTTCTAGGCGGACACCCTCATGCGCTTCGTCATACCTTCGGCACTGCCCTGGCCGAAGCTGGTGTCGACATCGCAGTTATGCAGGCGCTACTAGGTCATGAACACATCGACACCACTGCCCGTTATATCCATCTTGCCCCTGTCTATGTAAAAGCTGAGTTTGATGCTGCAAGAAATCGTCAACGCCACCAAGGTTAAGTGTTCCCCTGAGGACCTCCTGAGTGAATACAAGCGCCATCAAGTACTGACAGGGCGTGGCAACTCTGCGACATTACAAGGGGCAAAAGCCTTCTTGCGCAAGTGGCCAAACCCGCAAGACTGGGCCACACAACCACTCGCCAATCGACTAGCCGAGGGATCACAAACAAATTCATTTCTGATCTTTTTGATGGTCCATGGTTGGCTTCAACCAGGATACGACTACCTTGTTAATCGCAAGCTTTCGAGTTTTTGGCGAGAGATCGTTGCTAGCCCGCTAGCGTCTGACATGGAACGCTTTCGACAAGGAGCTGAAGCAATTGGATTTACCTCGATTTCTAGTCTTAGAATGGCATCGCAGTCCATTGGTCGATTGCTCATAGAGAGCAACGTGGGTCTTGAGGAGTTGGGTCTTAAAGATTTCGATGAGCTTGCCCAAGCTTGTCGTAGTCGCGGAATGCAGACAGGACAGGGATGGCGTCACTATCGGGCAGCTCTCAATGGCGCCCACAGAGTTTTGTTTCATTTGGAAATCCTTGACTCTCCACCACCTGCGTGGCAACAACCGAAGTCATTCGCCGATCGCGTTGTTGACGTGCACCCAGCCCTCCAGTCAACATTCGTTTCCTACTTAGAGCGCAAGATGGGCACGTGTAATCCAAAGACTGTAACGGGTATAGCGACGCGTTTGGTTCACTTCGGTCGATTCCTTTCCAAAATCGATCCAGGGCTCACCTCTCTTGGAGAACTCGACCGCCAGCGTCACATTGAGCCCTACCTGAACTCTGTGACCAAAGCCATCAATTCCAAAAACGGTGAACAGATCACGACCGCCGAACAGGCACGACGGATTTGGACACTTTCATGCTTCTTCAACGACATAACCGACTGGGGATGGGAGAATGGACCTAGCCGACGTCTTATTTTTCGCTCTGATAACCCACGGTTGCCAAAATATCTTCCGCGATATCTTCCCATCGACGCTGACCGTCGACTTAGCGAAGCGCTTATTCAATCCGAGTTTCGCCTTGCCGCAAATGCACTTCTCCTGGCACGAGCTTGCGGACTACGCATCGGCGAACTTCTCGATCTGGAACTCGACTGCGTACATGAGGTTTCGGGCAACGGGGCGTGGCTCAAGGTTCCCCTTGGCAAGATGGGCACCGAACGAATGCTTCCTCTCGACGAGGAGACTGTTGCCCTGATTGACCAGATCGTTGCCACTCGCTCCAAAGGTTGTCCTCTTCCACACCCTCGATACGGACGTTCTGCCCAGTTCCTCTTCACCCACCACGGGCGACGGCTCTCCCAAAATGCTCTACGTGCCGAACTAAATCGAGCTTCAGAAACAGCTGGCATTAGCCACGTGACACCTCACCAACTCAGACACACGTTTGCTACCTCTATGGTGAATGCCGGGGTGTCGCTTCAAGGGCTAATGGCTCTACTTGGACACCTCTCTGCAGCTATGAGCCTTCGCTACGGCCGACTTTTTGACACAACTGTGAGGAAGGAGTATGAGCGTGCTCTCGACCTTGCCAAGGCAAATATCGGTCCTCTACCGACCAAACGGCTTTCTATCCCAGTAGTTGGAGACCAAGACTGGCGTGACGCACCAGCAATCAAGGCCCGTCTTGGTGCTGGCTACTGCTTGCGTGCTCCAACTCAGGGCTCATGTCCATATGCCAACATCTGTGAGAACTGCTCTAATTTCCGCACGAACGAAGCAAGCATTTCAGTACTCTCAGCTCAAAGAGTCGACACTGAGATACTCGCCGCCGACGCAGAAGCCCGCGGCTGGATAAAGGAGGCAGATCGTCACAAAAAGCTCATTATGCGCCTCGACACTCTGATAGCTGAAAATATGGGGGAATGAGATCTACAGAAACTTTGACCAAAATCGAACAAACGTGTTCAGATCTGCTTCAAAGAGGTGAACCCGTCACTTTTACGACGGTGGCTCAAAAAGCAGGTATCAGCCGCACAAGTCTTTATCGGAACCAGACCCTCCGCAGCGTTGTCGAAGAGCACCGGTTGAAAAGCCACGACCCTCGAACAATGACCGGTCTCATCTCAGAAGTCGGTCATCTGCGCACAGCTGTCGAAGTATTAGCCGAGCGAGTTCGACACCAGGAAGAAAAGCTTCGTAATTTAGAACGCATCCGTCGTCCAAATCGAAAGTCCAACTGAATTTTCGGAAGATTAAATATTCCACCGGTTTTGATCCAGATTAGCCGGTTAATGATATGTCCCACCGGGCTTGGAAGCCTCGAACATATAAGGCTGAGAGGATGCCACTAGTGGACCATTCCCGAAGTATCGTGACGTGGTACGCGCAAGAGGGGGGTCCTCCGGGCGAGGAAAGGCACACACCACATCACGGTGATTTACGCCCGAGAGTACTAATGCATCATCGCGGAAGTAGTACTGATGTGCTTAAATGGAGTAATGAACTTACCTCCACTTAAACTGAGAAGAGGCGATCGGAAGATCTTAGAGTCCTGGACACGTGCAGGCACCATTGAGGCAAGGATCGCGAAGAGGGCCCGAATAATAGTGTTAGCCTCTGAAGGATATTCCAATCGTGAAATCAGCTCAATTGTAGATCTGCACTATAACCAGGTCGGTATTTGGCGCAAGCGTTATAAAGAACTCGGATTGGCTGGACTCTATGACGACGAGAGGAGCGGTCGGCCTCTAATCTATTGCCACGATGACATTTTGTTGCTCGTGAAGCTCGTCACCGAACCTCCGCCCGACAGTTCTACTAGGTGGTCAATGAAAACGCTCGCAGAAGCAATGGCAGACCATGGTGTGCCGATCTCGGCCTCGCAGTGCTGGCGGATCTGCAAGGCGCTGGATCTTAAGCCCTGGCAGGTCGAGTCGTGGATGACGAGCCATGATCCCGATTTTTGGGAAAAGGCAAGCGATGTGTGCGGTCTTTACTTGAATCCTCCCTGCAACGCCGTTGTGTGGAGCATAGACGAGAAATCAGGAATGCAGGCAAAATCAAGGATCAACCCCACTAAACCGGCAGTTCCCAGCAAGCCGGTGCGACGTGAATTCGAATACAAGAGGAATGGCACAGCAGTGCTCTTTGCAGCACTCGATGTGCATGAAGGATCAGTTGCGCTTTGGGTAGCGGACTCAACTCGATCAGATAACTTTGTAGATTTCCTCGCAGATCTAGTCAGACAAACTCCTAAGGGTCTAGACCTCCACTGCATTGCTGACAATCTCTCGGCACACAAA
>JAJYDO010000116.1 GCA_021777355.1 Actinomycetes bacterium
CTTGAGATCTACACTGCCGCACTTTACGATGCCAGAGAGTTAGCAATGTCTAGGATGCAAGCAGATGCAGAGATGCTAAAAGCTGACGGAGTAGTGGGAACAACCATAAAGGAGAGCTCTCACACTTAGGGGTCCCACATAATTGAGTTCTTGGCAATGGGCACTGCAGTCAGGCTAGTCAGCAACCAACACCACCTTTCAAATCCCTCGGTAACGGTCCCCCTTGATGATCCGGTTGTCAAAACGCAGCCTGGTTCAATATTGGGAGAGTAGTTTGTCTTTGAGTCGAGTATCAAATTCATCTGCAAAATTTAACCGAAAACCTTTGCTTGGAATTGGCAAAAGAGGTCGACTTTGAACACTCATATCTGTCTGCATGGCCGTCAGTCTAAAGCTTCAACTCGAATTTTATTCGTAGGCAAGCCTCGCCTTTCTTCAGGCACTTTCCATATGCTGGAGTAGCCGCCACCACTAAGCTTTGTTAAAGTTGCCAAAATCAGCAACTTATTCAGTAAGTGTTGAACTTGCGTTTATTCTCAAATTCATCTGATCTGTGATAAGTTGTGAATATGAACAATTCAGGACAGAGTACTGAACAGCCATTCCACCTCTACACCGCGGCTTCCATCGGCCCGGCAATTCGCCACTTCAGAAAACAAGCCGGACTATCCCAAAGCGAGCTAGCTGACCGTATCGGGATAACCACTTCATATCTTTCCCGCCTAGAGAATGGTCAAGAAACTGAACAGTTCAGACGAATAGTTGCACTTCTCAAGCAGCTTGGCATCCGAATTATTCTCCAGCACGAGGATTGGTAATGACAAACACTCTTGCTATCTGGCTTCACGACACGAAAGTCGCCTTTGTCGACGAGGAGCGTCAACGGCTTAGCCTGACTTACACGCCACTTGCAATAGAGAAGTTCCCAAGTGGCACTCCACTTCTCTCATTGGCGCTTCCGGTGCGAACCGAAAAGTTTGGAAATGGTGTCGTCCGACCGTTTCTAGATGGCCTGCTTCCTGAAGGAGATTCACGCAGAGTTCTGGCCGAGGATTTCAGATTGCGTGCTGACGACACATTTGGGCTTATTAAAGCTCTTGGTCGAGACTGTGCCGGTGCACTTGTTATCCAGCCTTTAGAACTTGAACCTCCTCGAAATGCAACCACTACTACTGCAGATCCTCTCACCGACGATGCTCTTGTAGCGCTTGTCTCTAAATTGCGTACTACTCCATTGGGAATAGACCAGCATGTTCGGATCTCACTTGCCGGGGTTCAAGAGAAACTTTTGCTAACACTAATGCCTGATGGAAAGTGGGGACGACCCGTAGATGGGACACCTTCGACTCACATCCTAAAGCCCCAGATCCGGGGTTATCCCAAATCAGTTGAAAACGAAGCATTCTGCATGCGACTCGCACGCCACCTAGGTTTGCCAGTTGCAAATGTTGAGACACTTAATATTGCTGGAGGCCAATTCATAGTTATCGAAAGATTTGATCGCCGGTTAGATTCCAACGGAAATGTCGAACGTATCCATCAAGAAGATCTTTGCCAAGCTATGAAAATGGCACCGACCAAAAAGTATGAAGAGGATGGCGGCCCATCACTTAGAAAGTTTGCAGCAATTCTACAGGCCACAGATCCCGATTCATTGGATCGGTTGCTATGCGCTCTCATTCTCCACGTACTTGTGGGCAATGGCGATGCCCATGGCAAAAACTACTCTCTGATCCACCTAACATCAGGCGCGCTTAAAATGGCACCGCTTTATGACATCATGTCGACTCTCTACTACGGTGATGATCGTCTAGCAATGTATGTCGATAATGTTCGCCGAATTGAGAAGGTAACTGTCGAGCGGATCGTCAACGAAGGGACTTCTTGGGGAATGTCAAGAAAACACGTGAAAGAAATAGTCACCCAGCTACTCGATAGTATCAAGCCAGCGATGGAAAGAGCGGCCGATGAAACGGCTGGAATTCCAAATGAAATACTTGAAATCGTTTCTGCCCAACTCAGTCGTCTCCAATCCGCATGAGCATTATAACTGGTCCCTTGGAGCGCAAATAAAGTGATGATTATAGTTGGATTATGAACGATCCAACTATAATCACGAAATAAGTCAGTCGAGCTTTTGACTATTGAATTGATTTCTAAGTCTCTTTACGCTGATGGCCTTCATTATGCTTATCAGGCAGATCTCAATTTGTCCATCTGGCGGCCAAGATTAAATATCTGGCTAAATGTGAAAGAGGCTTAATTTGAAAAGAAAGCTCATATCCTTTGCTATTGTTTTAGTTTTGGTCGGTTTGTCCAGTTGTAAGACGAATGCCTTGCCAAGTCCAACTCCATTGCACGCCACTTCATCTTTGAGTTTGCAGGTAGTCCAGGGCATAGGACCTTCCTCGACAACAGGTGGCCAAAGTATCACTTCTGCCATGGAGCAATTATGTAATCCATCTCAAGTGGTTCCAAGAATTTCGGTAGCTAAGGAAGAGTCATCCGGAACTCTTGCAATAACTTTCACAACATCTTTCAGCAGTACCCAATCTTGTGGAATACCAGAATACGGGACTTGCGAATTGGCTGGAGGTATAACTGTCAGAGCATCAAACGGAAATCCAGTTTGGGAGTGGCAGCCCTTGGGCTCACCATTGGTGTGCGACCCATCAATCTTGCAAAAACTTCCAATGACCATATTAAGTCCGACATGAATAATTAGCCATCCCGAGGAAGTGCAAGGCCTCTACAAAGTTCTAAATCCGCCAGTGATGAGAAACCTGCCTCTTGCATCGACTTATTTTTTTATTCCGTGACAGCCTCAGTGTGGCAATTCTTTCTGTTAAATTGCAATCGTCTCATGCTATATTCTTTCCGTCTCCCAGTTCAGGCCTGCTGCAATTGCGCGCATCATGTAGTCACCCACGCTCGAGAGAAGTAACTAGAGTGAACTTTCCACTTTACGACGGCCGAGATTACCCCGCAAAATGAAACGAAGTACATTGCGTCCGTTGCCAATGGCAAAATGGGGACTGGCCTTCGAGATCTTCTTGGACAATAGCCTATTTAAAGATGATTCACCGATGCCTCTACTTCACGTCGACACCGAATTGTACCTTATCCCGGGGCGGCCTAAAACTCCCGAAGTCCGCACAAAAATGTACAAAGATGAGGTTGTGTGACATCGAAATATAAATTGAACAAAAAGGAGTGAATTATGAAATGGAGTTAGCCTAAATGTCAAGACATTTGACACCAACCGAGCGTCTCAAAAATCATCGTGCTGAGATACTCAACGTGCTTTCCTAATATGAGGCTTCCAATATTATGGTTTTTGGGTCCGTAGCTAGAGGCGAAACTAATAGAATTCTGACTTAGACTTACTCGCTAACCTTCCTCCGAGAACAAGTCTTTTTAAGCGTGGACGAATCTCCTAAGACCTTGAAGACATTCTTGGATGCAGAGTAAATTTGGCTCTTATGACGTTATCGGGGGTCATTTTGCTTGACTCCAAGGTAAGTCAGGAGCGATTCCTGCTCGATCTAACATAACCATTGTGATGAAGCTTGTAGCATCGTGAAATCCTCTTGCATTGG
>JAJYDO010000064.1 GCA_021777355.1 Actinomycetes bacterium
CTTCACAGATCTCGATTGGAGTAGAAACGTAAACTTCTATAAATTTTAGATCTGAGTTGCTATGAGACAATCTGATCTGGTCTCTATCTTTAGAAAATGGGCTGACAAGACTTAATAGTGCTACTACTCCTAAGTCAGCGAAGAGTTTCGCCACTTCCCCTGCCCGCCTTATGTTCTCTTCTCGGTCTTTATGGCTAAATGTCAATCCTGAATTGATTCCATGCCTTAAATTATCCCCGTCGAGCAAGTAAGCATTTATCCCAGACTCAACAAGTCTTTCTTCCACCAATGCAGCAAGTGTAGATTTCCCCGACCCTGAAAGTCCGGTAAATAGGACGGATAAGCCTTTAGTTTTAAATTTCTCCCACCTCATTTGGCGAGTGACTTGTGACTCGTGCCAAACTACTTCGACATTGGCCTTCTCACTTGACTGATCTGGCATTTTTCTAGAGATTCGGAGGAGACAGAGCCATTCCGGCCGCCACTGTTATATTTGTAGCTTCATCGACAAGTATGAAACTACCCGTTGTTCGATTACGCCGATATTCATCGTAAAAAAGAGGCACAGTGCATCTTAAATCCACTCGTCCTATCTCATTTAGTGAAAGAGTTTCTGCTTCTCGGTCTCTGTGCGAGGTATTGACATCCAGTCGATACTGAAGAGCAGTCACCATTGCTCTGGCTTGTCTGGTTGTGTGTTTCAAAGCATATTTCTTTCCAACCTGCAACCCATCTTCTGCGAGCCAGCACAGCATTGCAGAGAGATCTTGTCCCGAATGTGGCCGGTTGTGCGGCCTGCAAATCATATCTCCTCTTGAGATATCGAGATCATCTTCCAATCTGATAACAACCGATTGAGGCGGGATAGCGTGTTCAATTGGGCCGCCCGGACCGTCAATTCCCGTGACTTTAGTCTTAAACCCACTTGGAAGTACTATTACCTCGTCTCCGACCTCTATCACCCCACCAGCCACCTGTCCCCCATAGCCTCGATAATCTCGATGGCTGTCGTCACTAATCGGCCTTATTACGAGTTGAACCGGGAATCTCACGTCAATCAGGTTGCGATCGGAAGCAATATGTACCTCTTCTAAATGCCTCAGTAGAGGAGATCCCTCATACCAGGTCATTTCCTTGGAACGATCTACAACATTGTCTCCATTGAGAGCACTTATTGGGATGATTGTTAGATCGGGAATCTCAAGTCTTGCGGCATAATCTCTAAAATCACTCTTAATCTCATTAAATACTTTTTCTTCGAAATCAACCAAGTCCATTTTGTTGACGCATAGTACCAAGTGAGGGATGCGAAGAAGTGATGCCAAGAGTGCATGCCGCCTTGTTTGTTCAACTACTCCATGCCTGGCATCCACAATGATCAGTACAAGATCTGCCGTTGAAGCACCTGTAACCATATTCCTGGTGTGCTGGATGTGGCCGGGTGTATCTGCAATAATAAATGTTCGCCTAGGCGTGGCAAAGTAGCGATAGGCAACATCAATAGTTATGCCCTGTTCGCGCTCTGCTCTAAGTCCATCTGTCAAAAGTGCAAGATTGACATATTGGTCTCCCCTGGACTCACTTGTTCTTTCAATAGCTTCCAGCTGATCTTCAAATATTGATTTTGAATCATATAGGAGGCGTCCAATCAAAGTCGACTTGCCATCATCAACTGAACCTGCGGTAGCTAATCTCAGCAACTCCATTAGAAGTATCCTTCTTTTTTACGATCTTCCATTGCAGCCTCTGAAAATTTGTCATCAACTCTTGTTGCACCTCTTTCGCTAATACGTGAGGTTGCAGTCTCTGCGATTATCTCTGAAATTGAATTCGCACTTGAACTAACGGCTGCAGTGCAGGTAGTGTCACCGACCGTTCGGTATCTAACCAATGCCTTTTTCACCTCTTCGCCCTCTTTTGCCGGAGTGTATTTAGTCACGGCAACCAGCATCGAGTTTCTCTCCACAACTTCTCGTTCGTGGGCAAAGTAGATCGAAGGAAGCGCAATCTCTTCTTGTTCAATGTATTTCCATATATCAAGCTCGGTCCAGTTTGAAAGCGGAAATACTCTAAAGTGCTCACCGAGGGACTTTCTGGAGTTAAAGAGATGCCATAACTCGGGCCGCTGTCTTCTGGGATCCCACTGGCCAAAAGAGTCCCTATGGGAAAAAAAGCGCTCTTTGGCTCGAGCCTTTTCCTCATCCCTTCTCGCTCCGCCAAATAGTGCATCAAAATTGTTTTCTTCAATTGCCTCGAGCAAAGTCACGCTTTGATGCCTGTTTCTTGGAGCAAATTCCCCTTCATCCGGGACAGTTTTTCGATCTATTGAATCCTGAACTTTCCCGATTACAAGTCGAACTCCCAAACGTTCAACCGTTTGGTCCCTGAATTCAATGACCTCGTCAAAATTTTGGCCGGTATCAATATGGAGAACAGGAAAAGGAAGCTTTTGAGGCTGAAGCGCCTTTATAGCTAAGTGCAAAAGTACCGCGGAATCCTTGCCTCCAGAGAATAAAAGTGCAGGTCGTTCAAGTTCGCCTACTACTTCTCTGATGACATGGATTGCTTCAGCCTCAAGTGTTTCCAGATGAGATACCTCTAAATGCATCTCCTCAGATTACTAGCTTTTTTAAACGGGTTATTTCGGAGGCATCCTTAGTCCGCCGTCAAGGCGAATGGTCTCTCCGTTTAAGTAGCTGTTGATGCACATTGAGTGGACAAGCTCTCCATATTCGCTTGGCTCTCCTAATCGCTTGGGAAATAGCACTCCTGATCCCAAGGCTTGTCTCTGCTCTTCTGGGAGGAGTCCTAAAAGCGGAGTGTCCATAAGTCCCGGAGCTATGGTAAGAACCCTAATACCCAGAGGGGAGAGATCACGGGCAGCAGGCAAGGTCAGTCCGACAATTCCACCTTTTGAGGCAGAGTAAGCAATTTGGCCAATCTGTCCGTCAAATGCTGCAACCGAAGCAGTATTGACTACCACTCCCCGCTCGCCATCAACCAGTGGCTCAGTCTTTGCTATCATCGCCGCTCCGAGACGCAACATATTGAATGTTCCCATCAGGTTAACGCGAATTATGGTCTCAAAAGCTCCCAAGTCGTGCGGATTGCCGTTTCGATCAACAGTTCTTTGAGCCCATCCGATTCCGGCACAGTTGACCACTATCCGCAACGGCGCCTCCTCGGCGGCCGCGGCTAAAGCATTTTGTACGTCATCTGGACTTGTTACGTCACCGACGGCGAATCTTGTGCCACCACCTAGTTCCTTGGCCAACTTTTCGGCTTGCTCGGGCTTGAGGTCGAAAATCGTCACCTTCACGCCGGCTTTGGCCAACCTTCTCACGGTAGCTTCTCCGAGTCCCGAGGCGCCACCAGTAACTATTGCTGCAGTATTTTGTAATTCCATAGTCCTCTAGCCTATGTTGCGTGCAGCACTGTTCGCCAACTGATCGACATATTCATTCATTAAATCCCCTGCGTGACCTTTGACCCATTCAAAACTAATTGCCCCGTGACCTGCAACTAATTCCAAAAGCGGTTCCCAAATATCTCGGTTGGCAACGTCTTTCCCAGCTGAATTTTTCCACCCTTTTTTCAACCATGTGACCCACCACCTGTCGGTAAAGCACTTCACGACATAGGTAGAATCACTCCTCACAAGAATATTTTTGTGGCCGGAGAGGGCAGAAATTGCCTCCAGGCACGCGGTCAATTCCATCCTCTGATTAGTAGTATTTGGATCGGCACCAAAGCCTTCCGGGCCATCTTTCACCGCGAATGCCCACCCTCCGGGTCCTGGGTTTCCTAAGCATGCGCCATCGGTGTAGACAATAGTTTGAGATTCCTCAGCCATACCAACCATTTACATCAACAACCACGTCCGCGGGCGCGTTGACATATATTGTGATCCCGCCTGTTGGGGACAGTTCTACAATCGTGCAGTTAGGCACAGTCTCCCCGCTTGACCAGTTCAGGTCGCTTGAACTTGGCAGGGTGACATTTGACGGATAGATTGCTCCGAAACCCGGAGTGTATGTGTCAGTCACCGTGACATTGGCATCAAGAGCGTATGCTCCGCTTGGCACGCCGTCTCCCCCATATCCGCTTACCTGGATGCTTTGGGAAGTAAAGGCGGCAAAAGTGGAACCCGCCAGTTGAAGAGGTGGGTTTGTCGGGGTCCTTGAATCGGCAATTCTCACCGGCGATACGGGGTGGAACTGATAACCCGTACTTGATTGAGAGTTGGTGTACCACCCATTGACGTCCACTATTACATCGGCTCCGGCTCGAGCGACTTCAATAGTGAACCCTCCCGTGGGCGAGAGACTAACTATTGCCCGATTTGGCACACTCTGGCCTGCCGTGAAGTTAAGGGTGGACGACGAACTGGTCGAATTTGAAGGATATGCCACCAAAAAGCCGGACCCGATTGTGTCGGTCACCGTAATATTGACCGCAACTGCTTCGACGCCACTTAAAGGAACTCCCCCAAAACCTGTTGCCTGGACATTGATAGTGGAATTCGCAGTCACGAAATGGTTGGTGTCTTGAAGATTAGACGGGGCACCGTTTCTCGTATCTACAATTCTCGTGGGTGCGACGGGATTAAACAAACCTGCTGTTGTGATCGCAGGTGCAATATAACCTTCAACGTCAACTATTACGTCAACTGCACTGATCGGAGAAATCACAGTTATGGCACCGTTTGTTCCAATTGGAATCTGCACCAAATTCGCTACTGCAATTTCATTGGCGCTGAAGTTCAAACTTGATGCCAAAGGCTCCGTGGTTCCCGAAGGAAAAACTGTGAGATAGCCGTTATTGCTTGGAGCCACTGCTGTGATATTGGCAACTATCGCAGAAGCATTGGCCGGCACTCCGTCTCCATTAGCTCCAACTACCACTACCGAGAGTCCAACTCCTGGCTGAAGGGTCTTCCCGGCATATGTGGGTGGATCAAGCGCCCCTGGTCTCGTGTCGCAAACTCTAACGGGTGACATTGAATAAAGAACACCGGGTGTTACATACAAATATGTGTCGTTTGAATTAAGTACACTTGTGCCGACTGTATTGGTCACTGTCACATCTACAATTCCGGAAGTCCCACTCGGGACCGTAGCTTGAATCGTAGAGTCGTTAATCACTGAAAAAGTTGCACTGGCTCCTCCGAAGTTAACGGCTGTGGCACCTGAAAAACCAGATCCTGATATCGTGACGCTATTTCCCCCGCTCGGTGGTCCGCTAGAAGGTGAAACGCTTGAAACATCGGCCATAGTCGCCAATATTGCGCCCCCTGAAGTCGCCCAACACTGACTAGGGGTGACACAGGATACTGCTTGTGAGTTGGATGCGAAAAACGGTCCAGACTCTTGTGACCAAGTAATCCCGCCGTCACTTGTTCCTAGAATAGCTCCTGTTGCATCTACTGCACTACAGGCACTTGGAGACACGCAGGAAACGCTGTTTAAGCCGTTAAGACCAGTTGGAAGATTCTCGGCATTCCAAGTAGTTGACGAATTTAAGTTAGAGGTTGATTCACCAATCGCACCAGATGATACCGAACCCACTGCTTGGCAGCTTGTCGTTCCGGTGTTTAAGACGCATGAAACAGAGAGGAAAAGGGCTCCGGTTGCCCCGCTTGGTCCTGAAGTCAAGAGAGAGTTCGTCCAAGTGGCACCTCCGTTCAGTGTCTCTTCAATTGCACCTTCACTTGTAGACTGCTCGGACCCTACTGCCACGCAAACCGACGTGGAGGTACATGAAATTGCGTACAACACGCCGGCATATGAAAGCGGTGTTGGCTGAATAGTCCAAGAAGTGCCATTAGAAGTAACAGCTACTTGGCCGGAGGCATCTGAGGCAAAACAGTGTTGAGAATCCAAACAGGAAACTCCCGTTAACTGAGTCAAGGCAGATGGAATGGAATCCGGAGTCCAAGTGGCACCTCCACTCGACGTGGATAGTGCAACCGCCCCGCCTGCCGTTAAGTCACCGACTGCCTGGCAATCCAAATTTGAAGCACAACTTACGCCATATAGGTCAGCCACTCCCCCCGAAGGATAGACAGTTGTCCAACTCGACCCGCCGTTGTTAGTATATTCAATTACTCCACCGGCCACAGATGTTCCCACTGCCACGCAGTTGGACGAACTTGGACACGAAATTGCCAGCCAACTAAGTGCTCCGGGGAACGCGAGTGTCTGCCACGAACTTCCAAAGTTAGTTGTTTCATTTACCTGACCGACTCCGACGAGACTCTCACCTAGAGTAAAACACTGAGTAGAGCTCGGACACGAAACTCCAAAATACCCGGCCACCCCAGGCGGCAACACGGGATCAGACGACCAAGTAGATCCTGAGTTGGAAGTAGTTAAGACAAAACCATTCGAATCAACGGCCATACACTGAGTCGAAGAGGCGCAGCTGACATCATTTAGAGCCACAGGTCCCCCGGGAACCACTTCGGCACTCCAGGACAAACCGCTGTTTGTGGTGCCCATTGCAAATGCCGAACCTCCGTGCCAGCCAACTGCTTGACAAAAGCTGCCCGCGAAGATGCAGTAGACAGAGGACAGCTGGGTCGAAAGAGGAATTGATATGGAAGACCAACCGGCGCCGGCATTTGAAGTCACTATTGCTTCGCCAACTCCACCTGAAGTCGCTCCCACACTCACGCAAGTTGAGATATTCAGACATGATATGCCACTCAGTGGCCCAACCCCGCTGGCTATGGGTTGAGTAGTCCATGTCGTGCCGTTGCTAGTTCCCACGACCACGCCGGTAGTCCCGGTCGAACCCGCAGCGTAACAAATATTCGGGGATGGACAGGAAATGGAGGCCAAATACTCAATTCCGCTTGGAATAGTGACACTTGACCAAGAAAGGCCTCCGTTTGAAGATTTTTCTATTACCCCGGCTCCCCCGTTTATCTCTCCGGCCAAATAACACACTGTTACTGACGGGCATGCAATTCCAAGCGATGCCCCCCCTAGTTGAAGACTCGATACGCTAGTCCATGAAATTCCGCCATTTGAAGTAATTTCTACGAATCCCTCCATTCCGACGCTCACGCAGTAAGTTGTGGAGGGACAAGCTATGCGAAGCTCAACATTAACTTGATGAGAATCGACGTGCCAGGGACTCGGTGTAGAGGCATAAGCTGGCACAAACGGAGTTATTCCATAAGCCATTACTCCAAAAAACGCCGATAAAGCCAATAAAGCGCGGCTTATTGGTCTATAAAACCTAGTAACGTGTTTTAGAAATAGAAACACCGTATTAATACTACTTTCGATCTACAGGAATTTTTAACATTGTGATTAAGGGCATCCAATACCTAACAAACAAAATTACTACTTTGAGAATCAAAGTGGTGCCATGATCCGAGTATTGCTCCAATAATCAGATAATTCACCCAACGTGTATACCTTGAACTTCTCAATTTTCACTAAAGATACCTTAAGACTGCGCTCCATATTGGCTGTTTTAATATGTATGCCCATATTTATGAGCGCTTGTTCAAATGGATCTCATCGCGCAAGTCCGGCGAGTTTTCGCCACAATACCTCCACGACAACCCATCCGACAACCACCACTACTATGCCTGCAACCCTGTTGGGCAAATACGGCATGCAGGCAAACTGGGTAATTGCCGAAAACAATGAACCCGGAACCAACCAATGGCAGCTAAATGGGAAAGAAGGCCCAAATGAGATTGACGGCTACACAAATATGGTTTCTGCCCAAGACGGAGATACAGTCGGACTTTACGTATCTACGCCTGCACCTTCTTTCTACGTCGAGGCCTTCAGGATGGGTTGGTACCAAGGAACAAGAGGCAGGCTCATCTGGACAAGTCAAAACGTCCAAGGCGGAATCCAAGCAACTTGCCCATTGATTCAGCCAGTGAGAATGGTTGAATGCAACTGGCACCGGTCTTTGTCAATCAATATTACGGCCGGTTGGCCACCAGGTGACTACCTTTTCAAGTTGATTGGAAGTAGCAACCAGCAGTCTTGGGTTCCCCTGACCGTTAGGGATGATGCAAGCCATTCCACTTACTTGGTTCAAAACTCAGTTACAACTTGGCAGGCCTACAACCTTTATGGAGGTTATGACCTATACAGTGGACTTTCAAATGGAGTTCGATCTTATAATGCCAGATCATACGAAGTTTCTTTTGACAGGCCATATATTTGGAGTTTTGGAAATGGATCAGCTGATTTTGTGGCCAATGAGCTTCCAATGGTTGCTTTAGTTGAGAAGCTGGGCCTGGATGTTTCATATACGACAAATGTTGATTTGAGCGAAAATCCCTCAATTCTTTCACAGCACAAGACTCTCCTTTCATTGGGACATGATGAATATTGGTCGCTGGCAGAGAGAAATGCAGTGGCGATAGGCATAAATTTCGGGCTGAATTTTTTAGCATTTGGAGCTAATGCTATATATCGCCACATCAGATTTGACTCATCACCCCTTGGCCCATTCCGCCGTGAAATTTGTTATAAGTCAACTCTGGATCCGCTTTACGGGAAAAACAATCCAGATGTCACTGTTAATTGGAATGAACCTCCTGATCCAAGACCGCCAAGCGAGATTCTCGGTGATGAGTACTCTTGCAATCCGGTAACGGCTCCCATGGTTATTGAGAATCCAAGTCTTTGGATATGGGCAAATACCAGCCTTTCTAAACCCACAAGCCTTCCCGGGATTGTCGGATCGGAATACGATCATGTAATCCCGAATATGGTGGGTCCTACAAATATTGAGATTCTTGCAAATTCACCTGTGACCTGCCAGGGAAGATCTGATTACGCCGATGCCACCTGGTACACAGCGGCACACGGAGGCGGAGTTTTTGATTCCGGAACCAATGGCTGGGTAGGAAATCTTGCGGCTCCTTGCCCGACTAATTCAACAATTTGTCCGTCGAATGTGTTAATTAGGGCAACCGAGAATCTATTGTTGGCCTGCGCCAAAGGTCCTGCTAGTCTGAGTGAGCCTTCGGTTTCAAATGTGTCGGCAGTTTTAAAAGGATAGTTATGACATTACCGGAATCTTTGCCAGCTGGAGTTTGGGAAGTAGATCCGAAAAATACTGAACTATGTTTTTCCGTGAAACATATGATGGTGTCTCGCGTCAAGGGCCGGTTTAGTCAGTTTGAAGGATCAGTCGAAGTTGATAATTCAATCAATGGACAGGCCACTATTAAAGTTGATTCGATAGATACAGGAGACAAAGTTCGGGACTCCCACTTGACTTCAAATGAAGTTTTTAGCTGCTCTAAGTTTCCGGAAATTCATTTTCAAATGACCGGATTTCGGCCCTCTCAAGTTGGCCTTGTTGTCACAGGTGATCTGACCGTCAAGGGAATAACCTCACCTATTGAGCTGGATGTAACAACCATTCCTGAGCTCGACAAATTTGATGGCGGTCTAATAAGGATACTGGCCACTTCCAAACTAAGTAGAAAGACTTTTGGTCTAACTTGGAATGCACTAATTGAAATGGGAAGCGCTGTAGTGAGCGACACGGTTACCCTGGAATTAGCTATTGAGCTAGTTCCTAAAAACTAATTCTTTTATTTTTTAGATGAAGCGTAAAAAGGATTGGTTCCGGCCGAATGATTTGTGACGTCGACAACATCTTCAATCTCGGGAACTCCGTCTTTAATTGCAACTTCTATCCCCTGTGACAAAGTCACGGCGGCCATTCCGCAACCTTGACAGCCTCCCATCATTCTCACATAGGCAGTTGAACCGTCAACAGAAACTAACTCTGCATATCCACCGTGCGATGCTATTGCCGGATTAATTTCTTTATCCAGAATTTCAACAATCTTTAAAGCCTCCATGCTGGTTAAGTCACCGGGAATATCCATTTCCTCACTAAATGTTCTCACAGTCGGCCTATTTGGATTTATCAAAAATAGTTGTGAGTTATCTTGTTCGTCAGACATATCAAGTTTCGCACCCGTGAGCTTCTTGATCGATGACGAAGGAATTACAACTTTGAGCCCATCTATTTCAAGCAAAGAATCTTGAATTGTTCTGTCATTAACATCTTGAAAGTACAAGTCATACTGGTACTGGCCGTTGCTCTCGCCGCTGACCTCGATAAATAAGCCCAGGTTTTCCTCTGCTTCATTTTTAAGGGCTTCTATAACAAAGTTTTTGGCACGTTCTGATATTTCTAAGCTCGAATTGTCCACATTCCTATGTTAGCCATATTCAGATGAAGGTGTGCCGGAAAAATGACCCTAAACTCGCGCCTTTTGATTTAATTACTACAATATTGCAGGTGATAACTCTGAAGTTCAAAGTCGCTGCCAGCAAGGGGCATTGCGAGAGGATTTTAAGTGGAAATTAAGAAAAGAGTTGTCTCAGAGGCAAAGAATCTGCCCCCATTGCCCGTAATTGCCCTAGTAATGCCCGCATCCACGTACAGGGCAAGCACATTTCTTCAAGCAGCTAAAGAGCTCCAAGTCCAAACTCTGGTAGTTTCAGATGTTGATCTAGTCCCCTTGGGAGATCTCGCTGATAAATTCTTGAAGGTTGACTTTAGCGATTCTAAAGAGGCAACTTCAAAACTCCTAGAGAAACTCTCTCGGATTCGAGACGAACTAGGGATAACTGTCGGCGTGCTTGCAGTAGATGACAGAGGAGTGGAAATTGCAAATAATGTCGCCATGTCGATGGGTCTTAAATTTGCCAATCCAAGCTTAGGAATTAAAGCAACCAGAGACAAAGCATTATTACGAGAACTATTGTCTAAGAAAGGCTGCAACCAGCCCAAATGGAGTCACATTAGCGCAAGTGAATCTTATTTAGAAATAATCCAAAAAGACATAGGTTACCCAGTAGTGGTCAAACCAATCGACATGCAAGGATCACGCGGCGTTATCAAAGCAGAAAGCAACGAGCAGCTAATTCAAGCCGTTGAGGTTATTGAATCTTTAATTTGTGACAAGACGCCCACTTTTATAGCCGAGAGTTATCTTGATGGATCAGAAATCGCGCTTGAGGCCCTGTTGATAAATGGAGAAGTGAACGTAGTTGCAATTTTTGACAAGCCCGAACCGCTTTTGGGGCCATACTTCGAAGAAACGCTTTACGTCACCCCGACCTTGCTGGACCAGGACTCCCAGGCACATATTGTAAAGGAGGTTAAAAGGGCAGTAGAAGCTCTTGGACTTAAAAATGGAGCCATCCACGTAGAAGTTCGCCTGGTTGGATCAAAAGATGGATTTACGCCGTATGTGATCGATCTGGCGGCGAGAACCATTGGTGGCCACTGCTCGTCAATCGTCGAATTTGACGGAGATTTGACGCTGGAAATGGCATTGATCTCAATTGCTCTAGGCATAGAAGTTCAAGGAATGGTTCCCTCGAATGACCCGAGGGGAGTAGCTATGCTTCCGATCTCCAAAAGCGGAGTCTTGATCGGTGTAAGTGGCGTTAAAAACGCCGAGAGAATTCCAGATATAACCGGAGTCACCATAACTGTTTCTATCGGGGAGGAAGTCAAAGCACTGCCATATGGAGACAAATACATTGGATTTGCCTTCGCAAAGGCTCAAAGTCAAGATCTCGTCACAACCGCACTGAGGGCGGCCGTGGATACAATAGTATTTGACATCGACTAGTCACAGATAAAACCACATAGTCAATAAAGTTAAAGATGAATGTTCTCCTAGTATCCACATATGACCTTGGCAATCAGCCGACTACTATTGCAAGACATGCTGCACATTTGGCAGCCGGTGGCCACAAAATCAAAACATTGGATTTAGCTATTGAAGACTTTGACATCGAAGCAACAACATGGGCTGATGCAGTTGCAATCTCTATCCAAATGCATACATCTGCAAAAATTGCTCTAAACCTTGTAGGCAACCTCAGAGACTCCGGATTTAAAGGAAAAATCATTTATTTTGGCCTGTCCGCTCATTTAGGCGAACTTCTATTCAGCCAAGGCCAGATCGACGCCATATTTTCAGGTGAGAGCGAAACAGCTTTTTCCAGCTATCTAAATCAATTGGAATCAGGGGAATCTCCGGCAAAGGTTAATTTGAAGCTACTAGAGAAAGTCAACCACTTGGTCCCTCTGCGTTCCAAATTAAAACCTCTAGATGAGTACTCGCACATTATTTGGGGCAATAAATCACTTGTCGTGGGTCCCATTGAAACTACTAGGGGATGCTCGCATGGATGCCTTCATTGCCCAGTGCCCCAGGTATACAACAAGCGAGTAAGGAAAATTGATTTAAGTACTTTAATTGACGATATTGATCAACTTGTTGAAATGGGCGCCGAGCATATTTCCTTTAATGATCCGGACTTTTTAAATATTCCTGCACATTCCGAGCTGGTAGTTTCAACAATGCGGAAGCGACATCCCGATTTGACCTTTGATGCCACAATCAAGATTGAGCACATTGTCAAATATAAGAAACTAATGCGGCAATTTAAAGAAAGCGGCCTTATTTTAGTCCAGAGTGCATTTGAAACTATGGATGATGAGGTATTGGATTTGTTGGAAAAAGGTCATAATGCCGACGAGGCTAAAAAAGCAATTGACTTTGCGAAATCAATCGATCTTTCCCTTAGGCCGAGCTGGATCCCATTTTCACCGTGGACTACCTATCAATCCATTGCAGACATCGTAAACTTTTCAATACAATACGATGTTCTAAGTGAAAGCGATCCGATCCAGTGGACAATTAAGTTACTGGTCCCAAAAGGATCTTTGCTATTAGCCAATGCCAAGCTTGCTCCAATTTTTAGAGACTATGACGAAGAACGCTTCACCTTTTGCTATGACTATATTCACCCTGAACTTGATCATCTCCAGCAATACCTTGCTCGTTTTATGGAGAACTCCCAAAGCTGCGAGGACTCCTTAGCGACACTAAAGGGTCTTTACCTGATTATTAAAGAACATTTGGGGACTTATTCTAATTCAACTTTGATAGATTTTCCCTCGGGAGTGATTTCAAATAATAACCCAAGGAGAAGCGAATCGTGGTTTTGTTGTGCAGAGCCAACCGCAATACAGCTCAAATCGGCTACCGTATAAGTTTCAAGACAGAAAGGTCGGAAAGATAAAAAACTTAAAAAATCCCAAAAAACCGCCTAAAGACAAGCTGGCAGTTTCCAGAGAGTGGATTGAGATCGTAAATCCCAAAGACGGCCGCCCATGGCATTTTGACGTTACCTTCCTATTGTCCAATTGGACCTGCATTTACGGAAAAGGGTGTAAAGGAGTTTTGACTGAAGACGCTACGGATATGGTTCAAGGATGCTGCTCATACGGGGCGCACTTTAGTGACAGTGAAGACGAAGCAAATCTCTTAAAATTTGTTGAGCGCTTGACGCCTGAGGACTGGCAGTTTATGTCGGTTGGCAAGAAAAGAGGCGTCATTAAGTCCAATCGAGACGGAACCACGGCGACAAGGCTTGTTGATGATGCATGCATCTTTTTGAATAGACCTGGCTTTAAAGGCGGACCCGGATGTGCCCTTCACGTGGGAGCCCTTAGAAACGGAGAGGTTCCAGCTACTTGGAAACCCGAGGTATGCTGGCAGCTTCCGTTGCACAGAGAAGATGTCACTTATGACGATGGTGAAATATCAACCTTTGTAGGCCAGTGGAAAAGGAGTGACTGGGGCGGCGGAGGCGAAGATTTTCACTGGTGGTGCACTGAGTCTCCAGAGGCCTTTATCGGCACTAAGCCTACCTACAAAGAAATGAGCAAAGAATTGGAAATGCTGTGCGGAAAAGAGCTGGCCAAAGCACTTTCAGATGCACTTGACGAGAGAATCTCGAAGAAAAAATATCTTAAACACCCCCAGGTCAGAAAATCAGCTAAAAAACCTAGTTGATATCCCCTGTGGGATTCAGGTCGTCTTCATATTCGAGTTCCTCAGATTCCGCCAAGCACCACTCTGCGTGGGGTTTGCCAGCAATTGCTCCGCACTCGGCACACTCTTCTCCCTGAGCTTTTTGACCAATGAGGATGTCGCTTCCTTCAAAGGACCTTTTAAGACTTCTCGCTTCTTCAAACCTGCGATGACGGCCTTTTTTCATATTGCCACTCCCAAATGCATTTTCTGATCTATCGTATCCTGTGTGACTGTCGATCGTTTAGAACAACCCGAATGGATGACCTCGGACCCAAATTGGTGGACCAAGGCAACCATATATCAGATATATCCCAGATCATTCTACTTGGCAAATCCTAAAGCCAGAACATCACGGCTCCAAAATACACCCCCATTTCGGACTAAAATGCATCCAAATGACGACATCGTAGGCGATATTGAGGGCATCTCGGCCAAACTTGACTACCTAAAGTGGCTGGGAATCGATGCTATTTGGTTATCCCCAATCTATCCTTCACCAATGGCGGATTACGGATACGATATTTCGTCTTACACCGATGTTGATCCCCTATTTGGCTCCCTGGAGGATATGGATAATCTGATAAAAAATGCACATGCCCGCCAAATCAGGGTTATCCTTGACTGGGTCCCAAACCACACAAGCTCGCTGCACCCATGGTTCCAGGACTCCATCTCTTCTAAAAACTCAGCCAAGCGCGACTGGTATATCTGGAGAGATCCAAAACCCGACGGCAGCCCTCCAAACAACTGGAAGGCTAGCTTGACTAACGAAAGTGCCTGGACATTTGATGAAAATAGCGGCCAGTACTACTTACACTTTTTCCTCAAAGAACAACCCGATCTAAATTGGAACAACCCGGAGGTGGTTAAGTCTATGGACGAAGTTCTCCGATTTTGGCTCGATCGCGGGGTGGATGGCTTTCGAATCGACGTAGTGCACTGCACTGGCAAAGATGACGAACTCGCCGACAGCGACGAAGCAAGATCCTGGGCTCCAAGGTCGGTAATCCATGAAGATCCATCTACACACGGCCTACTGAGCCACTGGAGAGAACTGGCAAAGTCTTATAAACAAAACCCCGTCCTCATTGGCGAAGTTTTTCTTCTCACATTGGGCCAGATTGTGAACTATTACGGCAATTCTGATGAATTGGACCTGGCATTTACGTTCCCTGCAGTCTTTATCGGCTGGAATGCCGCTCAATTTAAATCTTTGATTTTGGAACTTAAGTCAATTTACGACGGAAAGAATGCTTACCCTGCTTGGGTTTTATCCAATCACGATCTTCCAAGACATCTTTCGCGCTTCCGCGGATCGCTAAACACGGCTAAATGTGCAGCCCTTATGCTTTTATCGCTTCGAGGAACACCTTTTGTCTTTCAAGGCGAAGAGTTGGGCCTGACCGATGTGAAACTAGAACCCCAACAAGAGGTGGATCCAGGTCACAGAGACGGAAGCCGTGCACCTATTCCTTGGGATAAAAGTCCAAATCACGGATGGCCAATCGATCGAGATCCCTGGCTCCCCTGGCCGCCTGATTCAGATGAGAAAAATGTAGAGGTTAACAGCTTGATTCAAGAAGGAGTAACCCATACTTACAAATCCTTAATTGAACTAAGAAAGCAGAACCTCGCACTTCTTGAGGGATCTATGGAAATAATCGAAGGAATAGATGAGAAAGTCTTGGCCTATAGCCGCATTGGAGAAAACTCATCAGTGGCAGTTTTGATAAATTTCTCCTCTCACGATATTGAAATAAGTCAATTTAACGGCTGCGAGATAATCTTTGACACCTTTACTAATCAACCGGGAGGCCACTTTGGAGGCACTTTGGAAGGCGAAGCGGGCGTAATATTAAAAATTAGGTGAATAAAGAAATTACCCTGAGGGATTTTTGCGTTTCTTTAATTTTAATTGGAAGCACCATTAAACTCAGGCAAGCATTGAAAAAGCTTGGCTAATTGCCTCGTCAAGGCGTTGTGCACTTTTCCCTCCGGCGAGACATATCTTTTCACTGCCTCCCCCTCCCCCTTGTATCAATGGACCGACACTTTTCACAACTGCCCTTGCATCAATTTCACCTGTGGTTGCAACAACCAACGATGCTTTCACTCCGTCGGGACAAGACCCTAAAATAACGGCTCTGATCCCGGGCGAATTCATGATTTGATTTGCCATGCTCCTCAAACTGTCTTGATCTAATCCGTCGACTCGCCCTTTTACTAGTCCGTTTTGACTGTCGTTTATGAACTGTGCGGCCAAAGCTGCGATTCTTTGGTCTCCAAGTTTCTTTAGTTCGTCTTCAAGGCGTTTTTGATGATTAATCTGTCTCTCAAGGGCATCGACGACCTCTTCAGGGGAAGACTTCAATCTACCAGCCACTTCATGAAGCCGCTCGGTTTGGCGTCTTTGGAAATCTCTGGCAGAAAGACCTGTGAGAGCTTCGATTCTCCGCGTGTTGGATCCGATTGAACTTTCTGCAACAATTACTAAGTCGCCGATCATCCCTAACCGTGACACATGCGTCCCTCCACAAAGTTCAACAGACTCGCTCCCGGCCTTAACTACCCTAACTAAGTCGCCGTAGCGATCACCAAAGAACGCCATGGCACCTTTTTCCTCAGCTGCATGACGGTCTTCTACAGTTGTTGCTACATCTTTGTCACTTAACACCTCATTGGCAATTAATGTCTCCACCGCATTAATTTCTTCTTTGGTTAAAGGTCCAAAATGGGAAAAATCAAAACGCAGCCTGTCTGGAGTAACCAATGAACCTTGCTGTCTAACGTGGTCGCCAAGAACTTTTCTCAACGCCCAATGCAAAAGGTGGGTTCCCGTGTGGTTTCTTTTTGTAGCATCCCTTCTTTTAGAATCCACTTCTGCCGCTACTTGATCCCCTGGAAAGAGACGGCCATTTATTATTTCACAGATATGTCTGGTCACACCTATTGGACTTGTCTGGCAATCAACAACTTTTAACCTTGAATCCGTCGAATAAATATATCCTCGGTCGCCCACTTGGCCCCCGCCCTCTGCATAAAATGGCGTCTGATCCAGTACAACAGTTACGGAATTGTCTCCTTCTATGACATCTAGAACTCTCGCATCTGACTTTGTGGCGTCATATCCCAAGAACTCAGTTTTGCCAAATGTATCGAAAATCGACTTTAATCTCTCAAACTCGTGTTCCGAAATCTCATTTGCAAGGCCCTTAGAGGCATTTCTGGCCCGCAGTTTTTGTGAATCCATTTCCTTCTCATAGCCTTCAAGGTCAACTTCCAGTCCCTTTTCAGAGGCAATTTCTTGAGTCAGCTCAATTGGAAATCCGAATGTGTCATGAAGTTTAAAAGCTATTTCACCGCTGAGTTTTTTGGTCTTGGCGCTCTCTATGGCCTCATCTAAAATTGCGCTTCCTGACTTAAGAGTTTCTCTAAAACTACTCTCTTCTTTAGTGAGTACTTTTTTAATAAACTCTTCATCTTTAAGCAGCCTCGGATATGCAGAAGACAGCGTCGCTATGGCTTTTTTGGCTAGTATCGGGGTGACGGGATAGTCAATGCCTAGCATCCATGCTCTTCTGACTAGGCGGCGAACCAATCTTCGCAAAACATAGCCTCTCCCTTCATTGGAAGGAAACACTCCGTCTGAGATTAGAAACGTCATAGCGCGAGCATGATCTGCCATTATGGCTAGCGTCACATCGGTTGAGGTGTCGTCCCCATATTTTTTGC
>JAJYDO010000065.1 GCA_021777355.1 Actinomycetes bacterium
CCGACCGAGGAAATCTCTAGGATACAAGAGCCCATATGAAGTGTTTTACAAAACGAAACTAAGCTATACTAAATCGTAGACAGAGTTGCACTTCGAATTGGAATCCAAGAGCTTTCACTTGGACGAAATTGAATATCCAATTCCAGGAATCGAGTCGATTGATATATTGCCAAACTCCCCAAGTTTTTTCCTCAATCTATAGATGTATACTCTCAAATATTCTGCTTCATCGCTGTACCCATTGCCCCATACACTCTGAAGTATCATCTGGTGCGTACAGGTTTTCCCAGCATGCTTAATTAGAAAAACTAGAAGTTCAAATTCCTTGTTAGTAAGTTCTAGTTGGTTCCCTGAAATAGCTACCTGCTTATGAATGAAATCAACTTCCAAACTATGCCACAAAGTATTTCCTTTAATATCATGAGATAGCTGAACCTTATGGCGAAGCGCATTTCTAATTCTCGCCTCTAACTCCTGCATTCCAAATGGCTTGGTAACATAATCATCAGCGCCAAGATCAAATGCAGCTACCTTGCGATTCTCTATGTCAGACGCCGACAACACTATTATTGGAATGTCCGACCAACCTCGAATTGCTTCACATACCTCTAATCCGTCAATATCAGGAAGCCCTAGGTCCACGATTGCCAAATCAGGCGTGCCTTCAAATGCTTTCTCCAGCCCTTCACTTCCCGTAACTGCCACTTCGACGACATAATGTTTGGAAGTGAGGCCAAGTTGCAGGGCTCTAACCAGTGACCTATCGTCATCAATTACAAGTATTTTAACCATCTGACATGCGTTTCTTTGGAAATGGGAATAGTAAATCTAAATGAATTTGAGGTGCTCGTTGTCTCTATCCATATTCTCTCATTATGTGCGTCAATAAATGCCTTACATATTGCTAATCCAAGACCTCCACGACCGCCCGCCTCTCGTTTATTGAACATGTGAAAGAGATTATTGGCTTCAGATGCAGGAATCCCTTGACCCAAATCAATGACTGAAACCACAACTTTATCATTGCTCTGCAAATCGATGCCTATTCCGATTTCGCTCAATGCCGGACCGTATCTAATGGCGTTATCAATTAAATTACTCAAAACTTCTGCAATAAGAACTTTATCAATTCGCGCCTTTAGCCCGCTATAACTTGATTTCAATATAATCTCATGTCCATCCAATTGTCCATTAAATCGCTCAATAACAGACCTTATTAGGCCTAATAAATCCACATCTTCCTCCCTCAATGCAAGTGCTCCAGAGTGAATCCTGGTCATATCAATTAGATTTGTTACCAACCGATTGAGACGACGAGCCTGTGATTCAATAAGGCGGGCCAGGTTTTCAGCATCCTCTTTAGTCAAATCAGACTCTGGATCTATAAGGGCAGATGAGGCTACACTTATGGTAGTAAGGGGAGACTTAAGATCATGTGAAACTGCACCCATTAATGAATTGCGGACGTTATCCATCTCTTTATACAACTCAACTTCTACTTCGTGCTTCTTTAGCCTGCTTCGCTCAAGAGCGAGCGCCAGATGATTGAGAAATGCTTGCAGTAAGTCTCTATGGTGGTCTTGCAGAAACTTTCCTTTAATTGCTAACATCCCGATCGGCCCATCGGATGAGATCAGAGGCACGATGTAGAGTTTTCCATCAGCTATCACGTTTGACGTTGTGCTTAAAGGGATTTTAGTTCTAGAATAAAGCTGATCAGACTCTTCGTCGGTTAAAGGACTCCCAGCTTGAGCCAATTTTACTAGTTGGTCATTTTCAAATACATAAAGTACCGACGAGTCCAAATCAAATGCCAGAAGTATCGCATCTACTATGTTTGTTAAAAGTTGCTCCGGCGAGCTATCTCTGACAAGCATCTCGGAGATATCAAATAGCTTTCTTAGTTCAAATGCCTTCTGATCTGCTTCTAACCTTGCCGTGCGCACACGAGAAAACACTCTGGCTACTACCAAAGTTACTATCAAATAAACAAATAATGCTACGTAATTTTGAGCTGCTCCAACGATAAAGGTGTAGTAAGGAGGGATAAATAGGAAGTCATAAACTAAGAACCCAATTACTGCTGCATATATGCCAGATCTCGATCCTCCGATAGATACTCCTATAACTACTGGGACTACCAGAATCAATGCAGTTGTCGCAATGCTGACCTGGCTTCTAAATGGAATCACAAGTAGCGCTGCAACTAAAATCAGGCAAGTTGAGACTAGCTCCCCTCTTGCAAAAAGAATTATTTTCTTAATTTTTACCACTAATTAGTGATCATAGCGGCTCTAATGACTTCAAAAGAGATCACCGCAAAGGAGGAATTTCAGTTTTAACTGGAACACCTTGTTAGGAGTTTTGACAAAATATCACAAGTTGCAACATCTGAACACAACTTATTCTGCACAATAGCAATCTAAATTGTGGTTGGGATTTATCAGCATAATTGACAAATGTGAAGGTTTCAGCGAGGGAACATATGTCCATTTCTTGATCGATCTGCATCATTTCGTTGATTTGATGCTTTTTGGCTGCTTCTATCGAGTCTAAAACGTAATTTACGATTTATGGGGAATCATTACATTCCGTGGACTTGGCGTCGAATACTCGATGTCAATTGGCCCAGTCTCTGGGAGAAATAGGGTTATGGTTCTACATCTTAGACGAACCGAAAGTGAGTACAACAGAAGAACTCATGGTGGTAGTAACATTTCAAAGATGGCCAAATTCCCCTGGTCTCCGTTTAATCGATCCGACCTAGATTACTGGCTAGGCGAAGATCCATATTTTCAGCTTAGAGACTGGCCAGACACGGAGGATGAAGTATGCTCCTGCGAAGATGAACCGCCAATTAAGTTGATGGCGGCACTGTCGAGTAATCCGGTTCACTGCATGAACTGCAACCTATGGGTGGAACCAGAAACTCTGGGCCTTTCCTCTGAAGTAACTCAGGCGTTGGCCAATTGGGCGGCCATCGCAAGAGCAATTGAATACCTCGACCTCGATTCGCAGGAGTACGAGGCCTTCGCAATCACCGAAGAAGAAAATATTGAGAGCCCGCTTAACCGACGAGGCCGCGATGTTGTCACATTGCTCCAACACACTCGCCCATGCTATTTATGGTGGCATCCCTGCGAAGAGACGCGAGTAAATGTCCCAAATCCAACTTGTCCGATATGTGACAGGCCTATGATTTCCTACACAAAGTGCTTCTTTCCAGTATGGGTGTGTCAACTAGATTGGATCGCCACCACGAACTAGAACAGGTTGGTTTAGAAGAATACTTCCTCGAAGCGCTAAATGATTGGCACCAGATCCAACTTTTCAATTTGCTAATCAAGACAAACAGGAAAGTACATCCCCTGCCCGATCCCTTTTCGTGTAGAACACTCAATTAAGCTGTTCGCACTCTGATTACAAGCTTTCATTGACATAGCAATTGGTCATGGACTGAGGATACGCTAGAGTGCTTCTCCTTAGAAGTATGAACTACCAGTCGAAGGTGCGAAGGGCCACTGGAACCTGATCATACCAGTACATTTCCCTTCTGATTAAATGCACCATAGAGTTCGCACTCGCAGCAGTGTTTGCCTTTAATGGTAAATCTGCGAGAGACAAACAACATAAATCACTTTCCAAAACCTTAGTAGACCTCATTAGTCCCATCAAAAAGTAATTTAAATGGTCCTCACCCAATGAGGTTCTAAAGCACTATCAATTAGGTGGTTTTGCCTAAACAAAACCACCTAATTGGAATCCCACAGTTCTCAGTTGGACGCGCTGGCTGCTTTAAGTATTGCATCCATTTGAGAATTCACTTTAACCGACTTAGGCAATTTGTCCATTGCTTGGGCAAATTCTTCGATAGTCCAGCTATTTTGCACTGCTATTTCCTCAGCAATGGACCATCCTTGATAGATCCCAACCGAGCCTCCGTAAACGGAAAATACCTGTCCGTTAAATGGGCAACCTTCGCCGCTTAAATACGAGACCAGAGGAGAAATATTGCCAGGGTCAAATACTGACTTTTCCATAACATCGGAAAGTCCCGGAGTTTGAAGCGTCAGCCTGGTTCTTGCAATCGGGGCAATGCAGTTTGCACTTACTTGGTATCTTTTTAGCTCTTGAGCATGAACTATAGTCATTGCTGCAATTCCGGCCTTAGCCGCCGAATAATTAGTTTGGCCAACATTTCCGTGAAGCCCGGCAGCTGAGGAAGTGTTGACAATAGTCCTTTCGGCATTCTTGCCTGATTTGTGCTGATCTCTCCAGTACTCGGCGGCAAATTTTGTCACGGCAAACGTCCCCTTGAGATGGACTGCAATTACCGAGTCAAAATCCTCCTCACTCATCGATACCAGCATATGATCTCTCAGGATTCCTGCATTATTAATAACTCCATGTAAGTCGCCAAATGCATCAATGGCAGTTTCAATAATCGCTTTTGCTCCGTTGAAATCAGTGACGCTATCGGTATTAGCAACAGCAGTTCCTCCTTCGGAAATAATCTCAGCGACCACGGTGTCGGCAGCAGATTTGTCACTTCCCGAACCGTCGCTTGCACCGCCTAAGTCATTTACTACAACAAGTGCACCATTTTTGGCAAGATAAAGCGAGTGCTCCCTTCCAATTCCTCGTCCCCCGCCGGTTACAATGATTACCCTGTCCTTTAAATTAATCATAATATTAGATAGTTCCTTTCTTATACATTGTTACAACCGCCGCTCCGCCTAAGCCTAAGTTGTGTTGGAGCCCAATTTCAGCTCCGTCAACTTGGCGTTTCTCGGCCTTTCCTCGAAGCTGCCATACCAGTTCACTGCATTGAGCAAGTCCGGTTGCTCCAAGGGGATGACCTTTTGAAATCAGGCCTCCGGAGGGGTTGACCACAACTTGGCCGCCATAAGTTACGGCTCCGGAGTCGATCAACTCACCTGCTTTCCCTTCACCACACAATCCCAGGCCTTCATAGGTAATCAGTTCATTTGCGCTGAAACAGTCGTGTAGTTCTATCACATCGACGTCTTCGGGTCCATAGCCGGATTCGGAATATACTTTTTGTGCTGCAGCTCGTGTCATGTCAAATCCCACAAGACTCATGTCGCTACCCGAAAAAGTTGATTCGAAATCTGTAGTCATTGCCTGAGCTACTATTTCAACGGCTTGAGTTTCAAGTTTGTGTTCTTTAACAAAACGCTCCGACACAATGATTGCCGCCGCTCCCCCGTCTGACGTGGGACAGCACTGAAGTCTCGTTAAAGGATCATATATCGTTGGAGCATCTAAAATGTCTTGAAGCGAGTACTCATCTTGAAATTGTGAGTATGGGTTATTTACGGAGTGGCGATGATTCTTCTCCCCTATCCTTGCAAAAGACTCTTTTTTAACCCCATATTTTTCCATGTACTCACGCCCGGCATTACCAAACATCTGAGCTGCCGGCGGCGCGTGTTCAATTCCCCGACGATCTTTCATATCCATGAAATGCTTGTCCATCGGCGGAGTCCGATCAGTATATTTAAGTCCCAAGGAGCCCTTTTCCATCTTTTCAAATCCCATTGCCAAAACACAATCAGCCAATCCGCCTTGGACAAATTTACGTGCGAGGAACAACGCACTTGACCCAGTCGAACAGTTGTTATTTACATTTACAGCGGGTATTCCTGTAAGGCCAAGTTCATATAACGCTCTTTGTCCGGCTGTAGAGTCGCCGTAGCAGTATCCTATAAAAGCCGCTTCAATGTCGGGATATGATAATTGGGCATCCACCAGCGCCTTTGTGCCTGCTTCCCTCCCCATATCCGGGTAGTCCCAACTCTTAGATCCCGGCTTTTCGAATTTTGTCATTCCAACACCTACTACAAAGGTCCTAGTTGTCATTTAATTTCTCCAATTTCCAAAGCAAATAATTCCACAGATCAACTTTTGAGATAAGTCCTGAATTTGCCTTTCGACTTATGATTACCTGACACATTAAGTGAAATTAGACAATAAAATCAAATCCATATAATATTTTTTAATGTCATTTAATCACTGGGTCCTATTTGACAGAGTTGCCCGTGCCGTTCCATCGAGACCTGCCATCTTTCAAGGAAAGTTAGAGATTTCGTACTCGGAGTTACACCTTAGGTCTAAGAAACTGGCAACATTTTTCTTGGAAAATGGCATATTGCCGCCTATACCAAGATCTGAATTGGAAAATTGGGAGACAGGCCAAGACCATATAGCCATATATTTATATAACGGCCGCGAGTACCTAGAAACAACGTTTGGAGCAAACGCTGCAAGAGCAGTGCCCTTTAATGTCAACTACAGATACGTTGAAGAAGAACTCCTTTACCTTTTCAACGACGCAGGACCCAAAGTAATTGTTTATCAGGAAGCTTTTGCCCCTGTGCTAGCCAGAATCTTGAAATCTCTGAAAGTAGAGCCAATTCTTCTCCAGGTAGCAGATTCATCGGGAAATGATCTGATACCAGGTGCTTTGGATTACGAATCGGTGATGAACGATTCGGAACCAAAATCCACCGATGAACTTGCAGAAATTACCGGGGAGCCGCTTGCAGAAGATGCATACATTCTTTATACAGGTGGAACTACAGGGATGCCAAAAGGCACTATCTGGAGACAAGGCGACATATATTCTGCATCTATGCAAGTATTTTCTGCAAGGCTTGGTATAGCTCCTACGAGCATTGATCTAATCGGTGAAACGGCCCGAAAAGTCGACACCGCAGTCTCGCTCCCTCTCCCTCCTTTCATGCACGGAGCAAGCCAGTGGACAGCATTGGGAACATTACTGGCAGGCTTTACCATTGCTCTTCCTACTCAAGTCGACAGGCTAAATCCAAAAGATGTCTGGGAGTGCGTTGAAAAGTTCGGCGTCGAATCAATGGTAATAGTAGGCGACGCTTTTGCACGTCCACTTTTCGAAGAATTGGAAAAAGGTAATTACAACGCTTCTTCACTGATTTTCTTGGCGACCGGAGGCGCAGCGACATCTCAGGGAATGAAAGAAAAAATCCTTGACCTTCTGCCTGGAGTAATAATTGCAGACATCGGAGGATCCTCAGAATCAGGTGCAATTTTGAGCAATATCTCCAGAAAAGGAAGCGTGGCAACTACAGGCACCTTTTACCCTCTGCCTGGTACATTCGTAGTCGATGAAACCCAGAGCCACATTTTAAAACCAGGCGATGAATCAATTGGCTGGTTAACCAAAACACATCCCATTCCTCTAGGCTATCTGCACGATTCTGAGAAAACGAATAGAACTTTTCCTACCATTGAAGGAGAAAGAATGACAATTCTTGGAGATAGGGCAAGATTATTAGCCGATGGCAGAATTGAACTATTAGGAAGAGATTCTGTCACTATAAATACCGGAGGAGAGAAAGTTTTTGCCGAAGAAGTCGAGGCGGCTCTTGTATCGCACTCATCAATAAAAGATGCAGTCGTTGTTGGAAGATCAAATGAGAAATGGGGTCAAGAGATAGTAGCTATAGTTGAAATCAATCCGGATTTTGAACTCGACTTTCAGAAACTTAACGAATATTTAGCCACCAGGCTGGCAAGATTTAAACTACCTAAACAGATTATTGAGGTAGAGAAAGTGCTTAGAAGCCCTGCCGGAAAAGCTGATTACGGTTGGGCTAGAGAGTTGGCAGCTAAAACCGACAACTCCAATTTATAGAATTGCTCGACACATATTCCAAGTCACATTAAAGCAATAAAGTACGTGATTATATAAATAAAACAACTATCTAATAAACTCAGCTACTTCCTAATTCCACTCTGACTTAATAGTTTGCACCAACATTTTCTACTTGACAGTTTCACTTCTCCAGTTTCTAAGTCACCATTAAAGAAATGGGCAACCGTGGCGAAATCTTTGATTAGAGAATAAGTGCATTCCCCACATTTCTTAACAAATCGACTCCGTTTTCAGGAGTTGAACAATACTTCGGTGGCACCATCAAAATTGCACGACAACTCCGTGAGTCAATTAGCTTCTCATAAAGTTTAAGTCCCACCTCTACCTTGCGAAGAATAACATTACGCTTTTCACGGTCTTTAACTATTCAATTCCAACGTTGCCAACCACAATTTCTGTTCCATCGTATAACAGAACGTAAAAGCTGTATTCATCTTGCTCTTTGATCCAATCAAGATGCTGCGCACCCGCCACGGCAGCAGCGGTTGCAAAAGCATCCGCAACGGCAAGTTGTGGCCCCAACACGCTAACGGAAGCAACTTTGTCTACTGGCATCTTTAAGAATGGGTCAATTAACTCACCGGGTCGCTCGTAATTGGCAGATGTTGCTATGTTTTCATATGTTTCAATGATACGGACCAGCGCATCACTGTAAAGTGGATGCCTTATCCCGAACCTCCATTTTTGAAATTGCTTTATCCTGCCTAAAACTGCAATATCTCCACCAATATTAAGTGTCGCTGCCATTACTCCGGCATCGGCCAAAATACTCATGGCTCTATCCTCTGCCCATCCTTTAACCATCCCGGTCGGATCAACGCCCCCAGGCATCGCCCATGGATCAAACCAGCCCAATGTAGAATTTTTCAATTCATTGCACATATCTAAAACTTCCGCAACTTCTTGAGGAGCATCAACTAGAGCTAACTCTCCTCGCCGATTCCGATTCATTGGACTATCTTCTTTATATGTTGAAAATATCTCGTCATAGTAATGAAGGAGCTGGCACGCTTCTTTTACTGCCTTTTTCATCCTCTCAGTCTCCAACGTCTGCTTCCTACATTCCTGCTTGGCAACCACCGAGTCTGGCAGCTGGTCTTTACCATTAATAGTTTCAGCCACTTTATAGGTTTGAAATAAGCTGAATATTGCAACAGTACCCATTACCGGTTCTTCATGAACCAGGAATGGCTTATCGACTGAATCCATTTTTTAATCTACAATCTCGATTTAGCGCCTTCAATCTCAAGTTGAAAACGGGCGAACATTTCTTTTTAATCCTTACTATGCTGCTCTTTTTCGGTTCTTCCTTCTTAAAAACAATCGGCGGCATAAAAAATTAAGAACTACTTAAATTGAAGCTTTGCAAGGGCAGCTTGGAGAGAAGTGACATAAGCTTCCGCGGTATAAGTTGCACCGGATACTCCGTTAATCTGTGCGCTTTGGGCAGAGATAACTTGGGCCTTAAGCATTGGGCCAACTTGGCTGGCAATGCTTGCCGAATATGACTCGGCGACCTGCAACCCTACGATACTTACGTCAGAAATCCGGTTTCCCTTAATAGTTACCTTGACGGCTAGCTCGCCATAACCATACTGTTCAATCGGACCAGTTGCCGTTTTAGTTGCTCCGTTACTAGTCGGATTTGGAGCGGCGGAAGTACTTGTTGTTGAGGAGAGTCCGGAGTTGCCGGTTGCAAGAGAGCTTGGGTTCCCGCTCTGTCCAGTTGGAGAAATTCCAGAGTTGCCGCCTGAATTACCACTGTTTTGAGAACTTGATGCCGCCGGAGAAGCACTCGACTTATTTGAACCAAGTGCAGATGCACCATTTTGCGAGTGAATTCCTAGGATGCCTAGAAATCCCACTATTGCGCTACTTGAAATTATGACAAACTTTTTCAATTTAATATTCTCTCTTTTTTAAAGGGCAAATGCTTCATAATGAATAGCGTTACTATTTACTCCAAGTCGATGCGCAACCGAGACTACCTGATCTACGAAGTCAGATGAACCGCAAATGAATACATCTCGTTTAGCAATATCTGGTGATATCTTTAATAAAGACTTCGGGCTAATCTCCACTTCTTTCCTACTCCCCACTAATTCATGCAGTTCGCCATGCCGTAACTTAACTAAATCTGTAAGCTCATCGTGAAAAATAAGATCCTCTTGCCGTGAAGCCCTTACAACTACAATTGGATTCGATCGCGCTGGCAAGTCTTCTGTCAATGATCTCAGGGCAGTAACCCCAATTCCTCCGGCAATGAAAACTGCCTTCTTGTGGATTTGAAAATGTTTTGTAAAATTTCCATATGGTCCTTCAACAGCAACTCGAGTGCCAACCTTCAAATTCCTCAAAGCCGCCGAGAAATCACCTGCGTCTTTTACAGTAAGTCTAATAAAATCACCTCGGGGAAGTGCTGATAGTGAAAATGGATGAGATTGATACCAAAGTCCTTTGGTTAAGAACCTCCAGCAAAAGAATTGGCCCCCATCCATTCTTAAACGATTAACGTCATGACCCCGACATATTATCGATACGACACTGTCGTTTTCTTCTTTTACTTCTACTACCTTAAGTTTTAGCGAGCAGCTCCGGTAAATTGGAATGGCCACTCGAAACACAATTATGACACCAGCAGTTAAAAGCCATGCAACAACCCAAAAGAATGTTGTCAGTGGATGACCCACAAAAGCTGGACCAAGTCCTATTTCGTGGGCAAAGGAAAGTGCGAGCGCCAGATACATGAATAAGTGTACCGTCCACCAAGTTTCCCGTTTTAACTTATCCCGAATAGCTTTAATTGTAGCTATACCGACTAACACCATGATACCTAGAGCAATTGTGGCGCTAAGCATGTTTGGGAAAGTGGTAACTAAGTTTGAAAACTCATGCCATAATCCAGTTTTTTGAGCCTGAGCGTATCCGATGGTAGTAAACACTGCGTGAGCTACCAAAAGGCTGATAGGCCATGGACCTAATTTTCTATGCCATGAGACAAGCCTATCTTGTCCAATATTCTTTTCTACTATCCAAAGCCTGCTTACCAGCAATATCATCAGCATCGCCAAATAAGTTCCCAGCATTGCGGTTAAATTGCCGACAAACATCGCGAGTCCACCCGGAGCTTTAATTTGCGAGTAAGTCACTGTGACGAAAGTAGTTGCACATACTACTCCAAAACCCACTCCGGCAACTGCCGCTACTAGATCGCCTATCCATCTTGGAGGATTATTTCTTGAAGTCCTAGTTAAAGCTGCTCCGGCCCTCGCTTGCTTTCTGGGTGCACTTTTAGCATCAAATGAAATGCTCATGTGCCAATTATGCACTAGACACTTTTGAAAGGGACATCAGGCAGGCGTAAATTTCTAAACCAATCTACAAAGCTCTCCAATAATGAGAAACTTCTAATTATCTCTAATCTATTTTGATACACCAAACTAAAGGAAGTTTTTAGGAGGTTGAACTAGTAAAGCCGTGGTCAAACAGTTATTTACTAAATTGTGAAATTTCGCACCTCCGAGCCACTATGAAATTAGCTGCAGCCAGGCAACCTTAATTTATTGGAGGGTGAGTCAGTTTTAGACTGCAGAAGCAGGTCAGTTCTACTCCGCTGCTAACAAGAATTATTACGATTGGATAAAGAGAAAAAATGGCTTTTTAGAGAAAAAAGAAGAATAAGCCGCTCTAAAACAAAAAGTCTTCAACCACTTTGTGAAATTAAAGTATTACCATGGTGCTTTAAAGCTAATTGCCGCTCTAAGAAATTCAACGAACCAATTAACCAAGAAAAAGGCAGTACGGTTAATGATGGAACTAGGCGTTAGAGGAGCTTATCTAAGGACATCCATTCGGAATGCAAAAAGAGATCGGCGGCTAAGACAACCTTGAAACATAAGAAGATGCCAGAGCCACAATTTTAATTATGGATCAACTGGTACAACACTGAAAGGATTCATTTATCTTTTGGGAAAACCTCAACGGCAAGATTTGAAGAACATCTTGCAGATCTTGTGGAGCAAAAATTAGCATAAGTTATGTTTGCGGATTTGAGGAGTAAATGCAGTGCATATTAGAACATTATTTAGAATCGTAGTTATATTCGCTTTGTCTATTGGACTTTTAAGCGGTTGCAGTTCTAATAGTCAAGTTAAAAACGAACTTAATTACGGGACGGTTAGCTATTCTCCTAGCTCAACTGGTATTTCAGGATTTTATACACCCCCATCAAATCTGCCGAATGAACCGGCAGGAACTCTTATTAGGTATCAAAAAGTAACCGGAGTGCCTCAAGTTCCCGCTGGGGCAACGGCTTATAGAATTATGTTTATTTCTAGAACTATCTACAACAAAGAAATACCTGAATCCGGTTATGCCATAATACCTACCACTAAGGCTCCAGCCGGGGGCTATACAGTATTAAGCTGGGCGCACGGAACGACTGGTGTCGCTCAGATTTGTGCCCCGTCCTTATTTGGCGGGCCATTAATGCCCGGATTAAGTAATTTTTTGGCTGACAATTTCTTAATTGCAGCTACGGATTACGAAGGCTTAGGAACTTCCGTGACAATTCACCCGTATCTTGTCGGGCAGTCTGAAGGTCAGGGAGTTTTGGATGCAGCAAAAGCGGTCCGGCAGATCCCGAATGTCTCCGTTAGTAATAAAGTCTTTATTTATGGACACTCACAGGGAGGGCATGCAGCTCTATTTGCTGGGCAACTTGCAAAAAGTTACGCTCCTTCGCTCAAGATATTGGGAGTAGTCGCTGCCGCCCCGGCGACGGGCTTGCCTCTACTCGTAGATATACTTGCCACTGACAATGGAATAGAAAGCGAAGCAGTTTCTGCTGCTTGGGCCTGGTCCAAAACATACACTAATTTGAATCCATCTGTGGCATTTACTCCGACAGGTATTAAAGTGGCATCCAAATATGTAACAAGCGTCTGCGTTGGAGCTTTAGGGGGAATTCTATTAAAGTATCCTGCCGATGTCATCTTTAAATCTACTGTGTCGAAAAATCAAACTGTAATTAAGATTGCTCAAGAGAATAATCCAGGAAACTCGATTACACTTGCCCCTATGCTTGTGGTGCAGGGAACCGCAGATACTCTCGTTCTGCCAATGTTAACTGATACTTACATTAAAACCGCCTGCGCAATAAAAGATTCCATAGATTATGTTCACGTTCCTGGTGCTACGCACGCCACTGTGGTTACCGAAGAAGCACAACCCATTGCGCAATGGATGCAGGCTATAGCTTCCGGCGTGCCCAATTTATCAACTTGCAACTCAAGTCCCGATTACTTTACGGGGCCATCAACAGGAATTTCATAGAGTTTCTAATTAAGCTTCATTTTGAAATATGCATATTTCTTGTGCCTCAAGCTTTTGAGCTTCACGCCTAGTCAATTGATTCTTTGGAAGATCTCTTGAATTTAGGGTGATTTTTAGTATGTTTAATTACTTTTGAGCTGCTAATTATGCGACAATAAAAGTCGCCCGGGCTTTCGACCTGGGCGACTTTTTTTTCGGCTTAAAGCTGGAGAGATTTAATCTCTAAAAAGTCTTCTAGCCCATATTTTCCAAGTTCACGACCGTGACCTGACTTCTTGTAACCTCCAAATGGAGCCAGTGGATTAAACGCTCCACCGTTTACTTCGACTTGGCCGGTTCGAATCTGCTTTGCTACTTCAATAGCATGATCTTTGTCGGCTCCCCATACAGCTCCTGAAAGTCCATATATTGAGTCATTGGCAATTTCGATGGCCTGCTTTTCAGTGTCGTAAGCAATAATTGAAAGCACCGGTCCAAATATCTCTTCCTGGGCAATTCGCATAGAATTCTCAACTCCTGTAAATACGGTCGGTTGAACATAAAAGCCTTTGTCTAAGCCCTCCGGCGCCTCAGCGCCACCAGTTACGATTCTGGCGCCTTCTGATTCACCTATCTTGATGTAATCCATTACCCGATCTCTTTGCTTGGCAGAGACAAGTGGTCCTACTCTCGTAGAATCGGCAAAAGGATCACCAACGGTGTAAGTGGCGGTTTCTGCAGCTACTCTTTCTTCAACTTCGGCAAGTTTAGACCTTGGCACAAGCATTCTGGTCTGAGCAATACAAGTCTGTCCACTGTTCAAATAGCACATGAAAAGTCCACCAGAAATTGCGGCACCAAGGTCTGCATCTTCAAGTATCAAAGTTGCAGATTTTCCACCGAGTTCGAGTGCAACCCTCTTTATGTCTTGAGCAGCGATTGCCCCAATTCTCTTTCCTACTTCTGTCGAGCCGGTAAATGAGATCATGTCAACTTCACGGTGAGCTACAAGGGCTTCTCCAATCTCGCTTCCGGGTCCAGATATTAAGTTAAAGACGCCAGGTGGAAGTCCTGCCTCGTCAATAACATCGGCCAGTATGTATGCATTCACAGGTGCTAGCTCTGCAGGCTTTAGAACCACTGTGCACCCGGCCAGTAATGCAGGTGCAACTTTTGCAGCAATTTGATGCAGCGGGTAGTTCCAAGGAGTGATGGCAGCTACTACTCCGACCGGTTCTTTAAGAATTAGCGAGTTTCCAATGTGGTCTTCCCATTCAAATTCTGTGGCCAATTGAGCCATGGAAGAAAATGTCATGATTGGAAGACCTGCCTGGATCATCTGGGAAAGCATAAAAGGAGTTCCGACTTCCTTGGCCACAACAGTTGCGATGTCTGCCATACGAGCAGAAAGTCCTTCATTAATCCTCGACAGATACTTAGATCTCTCATCAATGGAGGTCCTAGACCATGAGTCAAATGCCGCACGAGCCGCTTTTACGGCTTTGTCGGCATCGTTGCTGTTTCCCCTTGACACCTGGGCAAATACTTCCTCGGTACCGGAATGAATTACATCCAGCATCTCGGTGGTGCTTGCAGGGACCCAACTGCCATCAATATATAGCTTGTCTCTTATTTCCACGGAACCTCCTTATTTAATAAACCGCGCTCTGGTAAATCCTATGCCACTTATACCCCAGTTGACCAATCGCCCAGAAGCAGTACTGGATGGGATGGCCTCTAACCAAGGCAGGCAAATATTAAACCTGTTAGTTATGATACCCCACTTCATTCCACATTTGCCAGGGGAAGGAAGAGTTGCAATTGCCGGGGAATTCACTAATAATGTGGCAATAGCGACAATACTCCCAGGTTGAGAGATTCCAAGTGCAACCAAATCGCCGAAAAAAGGGGCGTCTCCAAATGGAATAATTGCCCCGGTGGAAAGAACTAGCTCATATCCGCCCCCGTCGCCACTTGATGCCATTGCGACAACAGTGCCGGAAATACCAAGACTAGAGAGTGATCCAAAGCTTTGAGCCCCGCCCAAAGAGAATACCTTTCCGGATTTAGTTACAATCCAAAGGCCATTCATCGATTCGGGCTTCACTCCGGCCACAACGGTATCGCCGGCGAGTTGAGAAGTCGAAAGACCTTGCAGTATCGGGGAAACTCCGAGATTAAAAATCTGTCCGTTAGCCATAACCACCCAGGCTCCGACTGGGCCGTTTGCTACAAATGCCACCGGGGCTGAAGATAGCCTGGTGTAGCCATAAGACACAAGGGGTGGCGCTCCTCCATCAGCGATGACCTGGCCGACAGAAGAAATGAGCCAGAGTCCGAATCCTCCTGTGGCACCGGCCACAATTTGGGCGCCGTCTAGAGCATGAGGAGCCGGAGCCAAGTAGGTTGGCGCATCGCCGAAGCCTTGGGCCAATCCGTTTGAGTAAACAACCCAGTATCCCCCGCCGTCGAAAGTAGTAACCAAACACACAACATTCATGCCCTGTCCTTGATTTTCCACCATCCCCGAGCTGTCGAAATTGTAGATGGAGCCCTGCGAGCTAGCTATAACGTATCCATTCGTATTTCCAGACACCTCCTGAACGCCAAACCAATTTGAGTAAAGACCGAGGGAGGCCGCCAGTCCATTCCCGGTTGTTGTGACTTCCCCCGTAGATCCTGAAACCACAACTTGCAATACCCTGCCCCCAAAAGTTCCGAATCCATTCCTCTGAGTAACCACGATCGCACTTGGTACTCCGATACTTGGGTAAGCATTTTCTAGCTCGGTTGAACTAACAGTAATTGACCAAGAATGAAGCGGGTTACAAGCGCCTTGGATGCAAATCGAGTCTCCCGGATCAGGAACGGCTGGAAATGTCCCTCCGGCAGTGTAACCACCTGTTGAAGCTGAGAACTCTGTTGATGCAATGGCGCCTCCGCTGAACTCTTGAACTTGGCCGCTGGTATCACTTACGGCCAGATTTGTTAAGTTGTTCTCCTCGTTGGCTCCTCCATAGTGCTGGCACTGAGTTGAATCACAGATGTCAGCAATTCCAAAACGTCCAGGCGAAGCTAGTGCATAAGATCTTGCCGCCACGGCTTGGGCCTCTAATGCTTGAAATCCCCACGGTTCACCACTGGGTCCATTCCCGCCTAGTGTTCCCCAGTAAGCAGGCATTTCTCCGGGAACAACAGAGTCGAGATAGCTCGAAATAGGAAGTGTATTTACTGCTACTCCCTGGTTACTTGAATTAACTACCGCAGATATGGTTCCTCTATAAGGGACCAATGATCCATTTTCACATACCTCCAATAGGTCAGAGTTTGGATCCCCTGATACATAAGAAGATGATATTTGAGGTGTAGCTAAGGTCCCTTGGCTAGACCAATTGGTCGAAGTACATGAAGTTGAAGTTGAAAAAGACCAGTTGTTTGAACTTGGATTATATTCCAGTTGAATAACTACTCCCGGGTTTTCACTCGCACCGGAAACCGAAAACGACTTTGATGAAGTAATTTCAATTGGAGCACCCACAGTAGATTGCAACAGAACCCTAATGGACGATTCAATAATTGTTGCAGTTGTAGTATTTGAGTAGTAATAGTCCACTATTTGAGACCAAGTATCTGACTGTAAAATTGCCATCCCCAAAGCTCCCCATTGGCCCATTCCGCGTCCATGGCCATTTCCAAAACCATCAATTACAAAATCTGCAGGAGAAACAGAGGAAACAGGTTTTAAGGCGACTTCCCTAAATTGTTGCACTACCTGATTTTGGATAGAAAGAGTGACAAGCAAGGTTGAAATTAACAGATATGAAATGGTTATTTTCCGTAATCTCTTTTTCAAACAAATCATCCTATTTCCCAGCTAGTTCCATGTGGACAAATCTAGGAGTGAAGATCAAAAATAGAAGTGTTTTCATTGTCTAACTTTGTTTCGGGCATTTCAAATGATATCTCTGCCCTAAGGTCAACCAGTCCGTTCTCTTTTCCAGAACTTGTTACTCCGAATTCATCCATTCCGTCACGTGAAGCCAAGGGCGCGCCGTTTTTTTCCCTTAGGGCGACTGAAATCGACACTTGGCTATCAAGAATGGGAACTTCTTTAAACTCAAAATTCAATACGCCGCTTCCCGTAATTTCTTTAAAATCGAGTCCGAGATCTTGGCTTGAGCATCCATAAATAAGTTCGCCTCGCCTGTCATAAAGCGAAAGCTGGACCACAACATCTTCAAATGTGCCGTCAACTTCAAAGGGATATTGAATGACCAAGTCACTTCCGGATTGAATTTGTACGCCGCTTCCAACTTTCCCGCCGTTGACCACGGGATCTCCCAAAACCAGGTGAGCAACTTTAACAACAGGCACAGAACCGGTGGTGACAATTCCTGCAGAGGAAATCACAACTCTGTTCTCTTGTTCTGATTCTTCTGCTCCTTGCGAGGATTCACTATCGCTTAGATCACTTAAGAGCTGACTTTCGCTAATTGCCAAATGCTGTGCTGTATCTTCTTCTACTTGGCGTGCAACATCTTCCCGATAAGCTTGAATTGCCTGCGACGGGG
>JAJYDO010000066.1 GCA_021777355.1 Actinomycetes bacterium
GAGCGTTGGGTAGTCACGACCAGCGGTCAAGGGAGGGGCTTTTATGTCATCCACCCCTATATATAGTAGCAGGAGGAGCTAAATGACTAGCCCGTAAAGCCAATTCTTTGTATAAATTGCGGTATTTTTGAGATTTCCATTAAATCCTGGCAGATTCTGGCTTACACGTGCGTCTATATAGGTGGTGCTATTTTTGAACTTATATTCTCCAAGGAAAGACCTGGATTACGAATTGGGCAAAAGTGAAGGAATGAGTTTAAATCCGGAGAATTGTCCCTGGCCAATAGACTTTGTCCGATTTTACGAATCTAATCTCGCAAAGTATGTGAGAATTGCAAATTTGATTGTCCAATCCAGGCAAGTTTCAGAAGATATTGTTCAAGATTCATTTATTAAAGTAGCCAATAAATGGCCAAAGATTGAAAATCATGAAGCTTTTCTAAGGAAGGCAGTGATTAATTCTTGTAACTCATACTTTAGGCGAAGAAAGCTTGAAAGACTCTATAGTTCCAGATTTCAAGGTCCAGGCGAGATAACAAATGATGAGAGAAATGAGTTGGGAGAACTTTTGCTAAAACTTCCCCTAAAACAAAGAGTTGCAACCGCACTGCGTTTTTATCAAGATTTAAGTGACAAAGAGATTGCAGAGGTAATTGGATGTAACCCAAATTCAATTCCAAGTCTAATTAGTAGAGCACTAACTCAATTAAACAAGGAGGTGAAAAGAGATGGAAATTAAGAGCTATTTAAAAGATGAGATGGAGAGACAGTCAAATGACATCTCTGTGACTCCAGACATCCATTCGTTGATAGAGCGTAATAAGGCCAAAAAGCGATCCCATGTACTTATGGTTATACCCATTATTTCATTAATCGTTATAATCGGCCTAATCTCTTCCCTAGTTTTAACTCAAGGGAGCCCAAGTAGGAGTGATTCAAGTGTCGTTACTACTACCACTTTAAGCTCGACCACTTTACCCAATGGGAGATCCACTACTTCTGTAACTACAAAGTCACATAGCGGAACTCCAGGAACAACTTCTGGAGTTACTACAACTACTTCATCACCTGTCTCAACTACACAACCTTTTACTACTACCACATTGGATCCAAACCCGACTTGGAATTCTCAAGTAGTTGCAAACATCTTTGGAAGTGGATATTTAGTTGGTTTTAATGGCATTTCTTGCCCTTCAATTGAGAATTGCTATGCGATTGGCTATAGCCAGATTAATACCAATTCACCAAGAAACTTCTTCTTAATTTCAACCACAAATGAAGGCGCCAGCTGGAACAAATTGAACCTACCTTCAACCGGCATCGATTTAGAATCCATAAGCTGTGCCTCCATTGACAGATGTTTGGCGGTCGGCATGTACCCATCCGTGAATGAAGGCTTAATTATGATCACTACGGATGGTGGATCTACCTGGTCTAACAGCACAATGTTAGGTAATGGAAATAGCGCTCCGTATTCTTTTCAAGTGTCTTGCCCTATCAACACCCGGCTATGTGTGGTTTCCGGATATCCTCCATCTTCAAATGGAAGCGTACCAGTACCACTTGAAGTTGAGGTTTCCAGTGACGGAGGAAGCACCTTCTCACTAGCTAATTCTATTTCCACTCCTTATAACGGCGATGGTTGGCCAATGGAACTGGCTTGTTCGAATGCGGGAACATGCCTAATTATTGCTCATGAAGATATGCCAAACTCGCCCGGTGTTACATTCTTGATGGCTAGTTCTGATGGTGGCGAGGATTGGAAGCCAATAAGTACGCCAAAAGCAATTGGTGAAACTAATTACTATATTAATGTGAATTGTTACACTGGCACTAATTGCTTAGTGTTGGGCGATACTTCTGCAAATACAAATGAAGGAATCATATGGACAACCACCGATGGAGGTGTGAGTTGGGCAATCGTCACAGTAACCTTTGCATCATTTGATCAACAGGAGCTAAATGGTTCTAATTTTTCTTGTACTGCGTCATTTTGTCGGTATGCCTCTTCTCTAAGCGGAACAATTTACAGCTTTAACCTTGATACATCGAGTCTCTCGGTCGCATATTCAATTCCTGGGAACCAAATATATGGCCTGTCTTGTTCAACAGATGCAAATTGCCTCGGGTTTTATGGAGCGTCATCAGGGCCACAAAACGTTTCAATTAGTCCCAATAAGCAGTATGGTCAACTCAAATTGTCTTGAGTGTTAGAGCGGTCTATTTTTGACCCAGGACCAGCAGTCAGAATTTGCCAACCTGTTTGCTTTTCTAATTTACTCAACTAATATTTTCTTGCTTGCAATGCACTTCGAAGACACTTTGAGCTAGAAGGGTTACCTTTGTGAACACCTATTGGCAGAAAAAGCCGCATAGTATAAATCTGAAAATAAAAAATCATAGTGTTTTTGTCCGGTCCATTTGACGACTGGGATTGGTGCTTTGATTGATGGCGCTCGCCTACAATCTCCAGTGTTGCTCACTGAATTTCCCCAGTAGAAAGACTTGGTGAATTTTATCCATTATCGCTATGCGCGGCTAATTTTCTTTTTTCACCACTTCTGCAAACTGGTGGCTCATAGCGCCCCCTATGACTTCGAATAATATTGCATTTGCTTTGAATATTGAATACAATACTTCGATCCGGATTAAAGGCCATGTTATTCTCTTCAAGATTAACCTGACACTGATGAAAATAATCGGGATAAGAATGCGGCATGCCGGAATCATACTAGAGGAGACAATACAATTCTTTAGAATATGGACAAGTACAATAATTTGGAGCCAAAGCCAGTCCTACTTGATATCGCCGAATTACTCATATGAGTACGGAGAAGTATTGGAAGATTTAGGAATAAAAAACCAAGGATCCGACATCTCCATACTCTGAATGGTCGCCCAAATGGGGAAGATAGGAAGTAATCGCGGCCCTTAATTTTGAAAATAGTTTAGTATCCGAAGCTGCTTAATTTCAACTCATGCCAGTCAACTATGGCATTGAATTATCACTTTTTAGGACTGAAATAAATTGACTTCTTGAACCAAAGAATCCACCATCAAGACGACAACCATTCCTCAAATACAAAGTGAACCTGCCTCCCAACCCACCCTGCAATGCCCCAGGTGTATTTCCTGCTTCTTTTTTCAGAATATCAACTCTATTGATAGTAATTGAGCCTTTTACTCATGCCAACCTTGCTAGATAACCCATTTTCAATTGCCAATGACTTGAGTCAATCTTCAGAGGTCCCCCTACGGTGTATCTCCTTTGCGTCCAAAATGCAAGGCGCCAAGTCCCCTTTATTAACAAGTCCCCATCTAACTTGGCAGCTTGTACCTCGGATAAATAAAGCCATCCAGTGCCTGTCCATAAATTGTCAACTTGACTATGCCTGCTCCGGAGTCCAGTCCAAAAAATAGCTAAAATAACTGCAATCGCCGTGAAAATAGATAGAATTAAAGTTATAAGCAGCATTCGTCTTGCGCTTTCCAATTCAACAACTAGAAGTGCACAATATGCTACAGCGGGGACCAAAAGTCCAATCTGTTTTTGGCGCCATCGTTTCCGCGATTCTCTTGAAGGTTTTAAATAGCCATTTGCCATTTTTAAAATTCTCGATTCGGTACCATCAAAAAAGAAGCTTTAACGAGTTCATCTCTACTTTGCCAAAATCCGCGTAGGTACAAAGTTGATCTTCTATTGTCGCTTCAAATGTGCAAACTGGAGTTTTTGAATTAGGTAAAATGATAATAATTATTTTAGCGTCATATCAAGCATCAATAAGATTATGTCGGGGGCCAGAAAAGGTAGTACCAAGTAAATCGTAAGTACCGAAGCATTATGCCACGAATTATATACGCACCATTCCGGCATTGCACGTGCTTCCAAGTCCGTACATATGAGCCTAAAAGAATATGGGACAATATGTGCATAGTTGACCAACAGATGAACGACGAACTTGAGGTTAATCTTCAAAAGCGGTCGCTAGGCAGTATTGCTGCTTTTGCGACTCTTGCACTTGCGGAAATAGCAGCTGCTTTTGGTTTGTGGTTAGCTTTAGTAAGTTATCTGCGACGATACCGGGTTGAGCATAATTGTTTTTGCATTTTCAAGACGACGACTTTTGGGAAGGAAGTTGACATTTTAGTTGGAGTCCTGATTTTGGCCGCTTCGGCTGTATTCCTATATACCGGATTCCAGTTCCGTAAAAGTATGTCGCGAAGCTCGAGAAGTTTGAACTGGTCATCGATTTTGTTGATTACCGGAGTAATGCTGTTAGTAATTCTATGCTTCCAATGTCTAGTAATTGGCTTCGATTTCTTAAGGTAGAGTAAGCCATAACAGCGACTAATTGCCAGAATATTCTGGCTTTTCAACATAGCCCTGATGACTCAATATGGTCGGTTTATATTGAGCTTAAACGCATTTGAAATTTGCGAAGTTGATCCAACCACTGTAAGTTGTTCGATGTTTTCAAATTTGCAGGCTCAACTACTCCGTTCAACTTCTTCGTTTCCAAAGCAGGTACAATAAGCCTTGTGGCCTCTCAATCGAAGTCGTCCAGAAAGATCCAGTTTCTTTCTTTATATAGACAACTTGGACACTTAGTGCACAAGTTCCTTTATGGAGACGAGCCGCTTTATCGGGACTTAGAACTTTGGTCTGCACTTGAACTTGATGAAACCAGAAGAAGAATTTCAAGAGCTTTGGAACAAGGTGAAATTAACAGAACCTCCGGATTGGGAGTCTTTAGAAACAGTGCTGCTGACACTGCTCGGGGAAGTTTTAACGGCGAGTGGCTCCAAATGGAATTAATACCTGTCAAAACTGGCTTCCAATTTAACCCGACGTTCAATGGACGAGTCATTTCTAGCGAAGGAGGCACAGCTATTATCGGCAAATTGCGATTTGACTGGGGTGTTGAAATGGGCTATCTTTTTTTCGGCGCTATTTCTTTCTTTTTCCTGCTATGTATTTTGATTTTAATTACTTTACTAGTACCGAAGGTTGAAGTAAAAGGTGTTGGATCACTATTGGCAGGTTTTAGTATGCTTGGGCTGCTTTTTGTTTTGCTGCGACATATGACACTGAATATTGCCGCATTTTGGCGAAACCAAGCCCACTACTTAGAGGAATACTTGATTACTATCATTAGTCCCTAACCTACATCTGCCCTTAAAACCGCAGTCATTCCTTGTTGCATGGAGCTTTTCTCCAACTATTGTTTTGAGAGTTTTCAGAAGAAATCGGACGAGCAGTTCCTACTTGGATGCAAAATTCCTGTCCTATTGAGGATCTTGAATTAGGACGAAATTAAAGAGGGCGATTAATGAAAAATAATAAAGGCTGCCAGGTGCTGAGTTGTCAATTGAGTGGTTGCCCTTTAATACACTTCGATGAAAACTAAAAAAGCGGAAAATATTGTTAGACAGAGGTCCGATTAGGCAGAGAATTGGGCAAATGCGACATCAAAGTTAGGTATTCTGCTGCACTTAAGAATTGGTGGCCTGGGTATGCATCTGTAACCGCTATGACTGCCAGTTACCGCTCCATTCTCAATGCGGCCACACTACGAGAAGGAATTAAGCCAGCGTGCGAGAAGGTTTCGATATTTCGAGAAGAATTAAAGCGAATGTTTCTTCTAATTCCTTATGAAGCTTGGAGACTTACATTTTCGATACTAAGGCGGATATCCTTTTCTCTAAAGCACCACTTGGCTGATCCGTCACTCGCTGCGAGATTAGTGGGCATTGCAGTTCAAGATCTTGAAATGAAAGGAAATTTGGAGGCACTTTGAATTCGTCCCACAAATGTGGCGAAACAAAAAAGTTTCTACGTGCTTATTTGGTTAAATGTGGGAGAAGTCGGGTTAGACGCAAACCGCTCCAAAATGAAGTTTCTTTCTTGGTGGCATTGTTCAATCAATAACCATTACTACTTGTGGTAGTAGTGGTCGAACTTTCTGAACTAGACGATACTTTCACGACGGTGAACCCTGAAATATTCTGTCCGGTAACGTGGTCGCTGGTATCTTGCACAAAAGTGTATAAGGGCAAACCGTTATAAGTAACTTGATACTTTCCATCTGCTTGTTTCACAGTTTTTAGTGTTCCCGTCACACCGGTACCTCCGGCTGGCTTGGTGCCGGCCGGAACTGTTAGGGCTGGCCACAATGAAGAGCAACTACCTGTGCAGCTACCGCTGAAGGTGTAGAGCGGCATTCCGCTACTGTCAGTCAAGATTTCGCCGTAGGGCGGAATGGCTGCCACCTTCACTACAACACTAGACCCGCCTGAGCCGGCAGAAGTCGGGGTATTTCCCACTGAAGTCGACCCCGTATTGCCACCCGAACTGCAAGCCGCTAGTAGAAGAGAAACGGCACCGAGGCAGATAAGGTACTTAAACCCGTGGAAGCGGCCAATCATACAGTCTCTAGAGTGACATTTAACTTTGCCAGCCAATTCTTTCTTGGTCATGATAATCCTCCCAGTGTCTCAAGTTTCATTTTACAATTCTCTTCAAGCAACTTGTCCGGTTTCACCTGAATTCAAGAAATTTGTGCGTTCGATCTTCAAGGTGGAACATTCCCAGACCATCTATCAGTTATGCCTCTATGAACATTGGTATCTTCTATCCAATAGCGGTCTCTACAATGACGAAATTGGTGTTAATCCATATTTTAAATAATTAGGGGAAATCATTGTGCAGTCAAAATGCAAAGAAGTACTGTGAACCTAACTAAAACTGCAATCTAAATTTTCTTCAATCGCACTATTAAATTTGAAGTGAATTAGCTTTGGTATTTTGCCACGGTAAAAGAGAGTATTGTGGCGACATTTAGCGCAAAGAGGAAAAGCAGAAAACTCATTATTATAAGCATTACTCCTCTGGTGCCATCATATATGAAGACGAATTCCAAGATGGAAGCTATTACAAGTTCGGCGACTATAGCCCACCTGCCAACTTGGAAGAATATTTTCCACGAAATGTCTTTCAACGAAATGAGCAATACTATGTTCATCAAGCTAATTGCAAGGCTAAATCCGAGGATCACATATGCCGGCAACAAAGGAGCCATTTTAGGCAAGTAGGCACTTAAGTAAATTCCTCCTATAATCGATATAGCTAAAGATATAGTTGCCAGAACGTCACAAGGTGCTTTTTCCACTTTCATGTTGTTGCTATCCTTGTCATCAAAATCAAAGTAGCTACTTGCATGGCCCCTGTGATACCTGCAGTATAAATGAATCTCTTCATTAGCTTGCCGATTACCTCGCCGCGTGGCTCCGGTCTTTTTAATTCAAAGAGTACCGTGAGATTCGCAGGCTCCAAAATTCCCAGTGCAATTACCGCCATGACGCCAACTACTATGAATGACGCCACAATTAGATTGTGGTGAGGATATGAGGTCAGAATAAAACCAAGATGCCTAGCTAGTTGCCACCCTGCTGCCAAAGTGCAGACCACTAGGGTAGGCATCAACAAAAGCATCTTTGGCATGAACTTCTTAGAGAATTCCATTCTGGAAGGAATCGATAACCTTCCTAAAATCGGACCAATTACAAATCCTACAAACAAGTCAATGCCAGTCCATAGGCCACCCGCTACAACATGAAAAAAGTCAATGGCCCAAAGTGAATTCGAAGCTATGGATATAATTAAAAGTACTAGAACTGCTGCGACTATCGGAATTCCCTTCAACGGAACAATTGAAAACTTCGATAGTTCAATTGAAGGCTTAATCTCTTCGAGATCCATGTCAATTGTAGTGTCGCTAGCCATCTGACCACCCTCTTTAGAAAAACAACTACTGCAGTTAGCTCCCGCCATTTTACATCCACAACAACATTTCTGCAACTAATTCCATTGCTTCAATTAGCGATTATCGCCAGGAGAACCGTTCCATGGCTTGTTAATAGAGAGTTTCCCGCCGGAGATGCTCTCGATAGTAGCGTTTTTTGGGGTTTTTTGCGAGGGTCTGATTATGGCCAAAAAGCGTTTCAAAGATTTTTTCATCCATCGTCCTTTTGGTCATGAGTTTTGGCTTTGCCGAAATACTTTAAGTTACTTGTCCATTAGAAATGGACTTTTTTAGGTCGTATCTTTTGGTGGCTTCTGTTCTATTTTAAGCCCTGAACACCAACATTTCTCATGGCTTGAAGATTGTTGGTAAATCCCTCAGCTGCATTCCTGATCTCAGTGAGCTCAGCTATTTACTGAGATTTCTTTGCTTAAACATCCGGCGATATCACCAACACTCCTATTTCTCCAACTTGCAAATTTCACTATCATTTCTATACTTCACCCATTGCGGGCAAAAAGATATTTCGATCTTTGCAGTACTTTGAACTTAAAGATTTAGCATGAAAATGGCGAGGTGTTTGAAAATGAGCAGGATTTCCGACTTCTCAAGGCTACTTCTGGATCGTCAAATTGCATGCCATCTATCAGTCTTTAGGCAACAAAAACCATACCAAGCCGAACAAATTCATCGATTCTAAATTCTGGTTCTACACAGTTTTCCTGGATGGCTCACATCTATACTATGGGATTTTCGTAACAAAAAGTCTTGCTAAATCGATTGGTAAGTATAGGCAACATCCCTTTTTGGCAAGGAGGGCCCTGTCTCGGTATACGAATATGGATGATTCTGAATTAGATAGTGCACTTGATTTGGCAAAGTCAGGCGAAGAGGCGGGCATTACTTTGTTGTACCGAAATCTCCAGCCTTTGTTAATTGCTTACCTAAGAAATAGAACCGGTTCGAATTGCGAAGATGTATCACAAGAGACCTGGATTTCAGCAATTGGGACGCTGCGCAACTTTAGGGGCAAGGGAGACGATTTCAAGGCCCTACTTTTCGATATTGCCCATAAAAGGGTGGTGGATTACTACCGCCGCGAGTCTAGGAGACCTAAAATCACCGGCATCAATGAAAGTATAGATATACCTGGCAACAGCTTTAGTACCGAAGACATGGTGGATGAAATTACATCACAGGAGGCCATATCCAAGCTCGTGGGCAACCTTACCCTTGACCAGGCAGAAGTCGTATTATTACGGGTAATAGGTGGACTTAGCACCCAAAAAGTGGCCAAGATCATGGGGAAAAGTGTGGGTTCTGTCAGGGTTCTCCAGCACCGTGCAATAGAAAAATTAAGTAAATCTCAGATAGGCGTAACGATTTGACTAGCCAGAGCGATGTAGATATCAAGATGCAAGAGATTATTAGGAACTTTGGTGATTCTTTATTAACTGGTGACTTGGATCCGGCAAATGCCCCGGTCGAACTCCGGAACATTGCCGAGTTAATTCAAGTTGCTAAGAAAGTCCCACTGACTGGCTCCTTAAATCAAGAGCAGACGATCATCTCTCACTTTAGGGCTGCTTTTAGCCCGCAAGTAGTAGAGCTAGAACCTAAAAGGAGATCTAAAATGATAAGCAAGATACTAACTGCAAAGGCCGCAGGTGCTGCTTTAGCAGTACTATTTGGAGGAACTGCTGTAGCGGCTGCCACTGGAAGTCTCCCGGCACCTGCCCAGACGAAAGTAGCAAGCGTTCTTTCCGATGTTGGAGTATCAATTCCAAACCCAAGTTCTAATGCGCATAAAGGCGCCAATCACTCCACAGGTCCAGTGATTACTTCGGCAAATGCATTCGGCTTATGTACTGCTTACGCATCTATAGCAAACGGCGATTCCACAAGCACCACTCCAGGGGCAACAGTTACAACTTCACCGGCACTGACCCACTCAAGGGCATTTATCAATCTCGAAGCTGCCGCAAAAGCAGCAAATGAGAGCGTTGCTCAGTACTGTGCATCGGTAAAGGCTCCCTCAGGAAACGAAGGATCATCAAATGGGGCCTCGCATTCGAAAGGGAAAAGTGAGGTAAATGGCATAGGTAATGAGCCAAGCAGTGATACACCAGATAATCCTTCATCAAGTGTTGTTCCCAGCAGTGTAGCGCCAACTAATCCAACATCAACCTCGCCAGTGCCTTCTTCAAGTGTTCCAAGCAACACCGAGGCACCTACCACGTCAATTCCAGCTACCAAGGCGCCGTAAAATGCAGCTAACCGATTAGCTGGGTTAAATTAGGCACGAAGACCTAAGAGTACGACTCTGCTTAGCCATCAAAAGGTTTAAAGTTACTTGGGATCGATGACTGAAGCTTCGCTGATGGTGGTTGAGTAGCTGGCTATAAATTGTCTGTTTAAAATGCAACTTGAACTATCTACGCATCAGATGCAGGTGCACCATCAACAAGTTGCCAAATTAAAGTGCGTGCCACCGGTCCAACGTGTTGTCCGCTCATTGATTGTCACTAAAGTGGCCTTCGGAAGGAGTATTTCTGTTTAAGGTCGATGAATGCCTTGGCCCTGGCAAATTTCTGTATTTCTCGAATTAACAATAAGGTGATCGACAACTGTTTTGAGAACTTCGCGCACTTCTTTTTTAGGACCCGAGGGAGCTGAATGAGTGAAATTTCCTAGTTGCGAACCGCTACTTTTCATAGCCTTGGTGAATCGGCATAGAGGGAAAGTATTGAATTCGATCCCGAAAGACTTGCGTTGGAGATATTAGATACTTTGCCTATGCTAGGTAGCGAATTGCTGATTCTTATTACTCGTCTCCCAGAGCAACTAGTAATAGTGATCCAGGTCAATTCCTTTGGCAAGCTTAGCTTTTATCACTAATTCACCAAAAAATTGAAGTCCCCGGAAAAAGTTTGTTTCTCGACGGCAGTTAATTCACTGATATCTCAAATGGTTCGAGGTTACCCTCAAAATTCCAGGTCTGAGTTAGAGCACACGTGAAAAGAGCCCGAGAACATGAGGTTGATTTAGCTGGCATTGGCCATGACTCCAAACTAGGGCCAATGAGGTCAAGTTATTTCAGCTTGTAAATAATGACGAATTCAAACTTATCTGCTGACTATAGTGAATAACGGGAGTGGATGTTTTAGATTAATTAGTTATTTCGCGATACGCTGTGGCGTCTATAGAGGTAAAGGTGGATTGGCAGCGATGTCGGTAGCTCTCTTGGGTCCAAGGCCGCTGGCTAATTTTCTAGACACTTTTGATTCTTGGCATTTCAGAAAAATTAACTATTTGCGGAGATAAAGGTGAAAAGCGGCGTCTGATGCATATATGACGCATTCAATCTGTACCCCAATTTGTATTGATTGCGAATAGTTCAAGTGCTTTGGTAGGATTTATAAGGGAACCACTAAGTAAGGGAGTGCGGATGCGGTCTCTGGCTTCATGGTTTGGGAAAAATAGAACTGCTAATTCTCAGGCTCGATTCTATGATCATAGATATGGCGAATTCAGTGTGACTAATGTGCTTGTCTTAAGAATCGGCATGCTTTTTAACTCGATAAATTGCACTCCATTGGCTTTTATTTGAAAGTGTTCACCGTATTGTTTGTTTAGACGGCGTTTAGTTTGGTGGTGGGAGATCAAGTGTCGCTCTGAGTTCAATTGTGACAAAATTATTGTCTTGGTCGGATTTTAGTTTTAAATAGATAGATCCAGAAGTGGGAAATCCGGATTTTTCCCAAGCTGTCAAGTCTTTTGAAATTGTGATAGACCGCTGGGCGGTAGGCGCAATGTGTTGTTCGGTAGCTTTTGGCCAGACGCCTTTCATGAGGCCTGAAGCAAACTGAAGATAAGCATCTTTGAGAATATTCACTTCGCGCGACCTGGTACTGAAAGAAAGTGAGTTCCAAGATTGTGTCTCATACAGATATCTAGCTTGAGCTGAATTGAATGTCCATGACAATCTAAGGTATTCGAGGACAGCTCCAGTTGGGAGTATGAACCCGAAGGCGTCATTGTGTATGCTCGTCGGGACGAAGAATTGGCCACCATAAGCTTCTAGCACCTGTGCGTTTTGTAGGTTAAGTCTTGGAGGTGATCCGTTGATGGATAGTTGTTGGAAAGTTGGTGGCACCATAACTGGGTACGGTTCATCAGTTGGCGATGAAGTTGAAGGTGGAGGGTCTTCTTGTATCCATTCGCCTTGACTGAAATCGGAGCCGACCCCGAATGGAACTTGGATGGGTACCGATATGCCTGTAGTAAAATTTTGGAAAGTGAGCATCCAACCAGAATTGAACCGAACCATTCGCACAAAAATGCTGTCGCCTGCTTCGATCATCATAATATTTACAGGGTGGTAAGAAGTGGCCGTATCGGCCCAGAACGCCTCGTAATATATTGCTCCTGAGGAATCGATATTTTCAATTGTGCCAATTTGTATGAATTGGACTGGGCTATTCTTACTCTGCGCACCTATCCAGGTTGAAGCAAAACTATTGGGTGATCCTGAGGAAATCTCTGGAACCTTCCATCGAGCGCTAATGCTATTTACATTCTCAAAGACTCTATATCCACCGAATCCCATATTTGGAGCGACTCCAGTTGCCTTTGGCAATCCACGATATTCAGGCCAAATATTAATCACGACAATTCCTGAAGCTAGTGTGACGCAAGAAAGAATGGTGGCGAGAGTGGCCTTAGGCAAGAATTTAGATTGAGCAGTCCTTCGTTCACGTTTTCGGATCCATCCACTCAATCCCCAGGCGATCAACCCGAATAGACTCGATGCAAGCAGCGACCTGTTGATGAATGAACTAGCGCGGGAAGAAAGTCCGTATGAGTATTCCGGATAGGTAAGTGCGCTTCTAAGCCGAATTAAGCCAGCAGTAGAGATGCCGATAAGAACGAGCGAAATACTGCCTATCGCGAAAGAAAATAATCTTCCACTTCGCCCTACTTTGGCCAATCTCATATGGCTATCTTCAGTTTCGGGGGTTAAAGTGGTTTCGGTGCCATGCCCTGCCATAAAATTCAATGTTACCCCCATAGGGTTCCAAGTTTGTTTTTATTGGTGCTCACAGCTAAGTTCATGATTTCTACCTATAACTGAGCTTGAATTGTGTGGGTGTAGGCCACACAAGTAGAGATAAGTACAAAGGTCTGGCTGTTTCATGCCCTGTTGATTTAGGATTTCATTCGATAGATCGGTATTGCAATTCTCCCCAATGCTCTACTTCGAAAAAATCTTGCTTAGAGTACTTGACCATCCTACGACGTTCACGAAATATGGCGCAGAAAGAAGTTGGCAAATTGCCGTGCCATCTGTCTTGATTGCATAGACGGTGGAGATGCCGTTGCCTTCAAATTGTTCAATACTGAATGCTATCCAAAGCCCGTCTGGCGACCATACTGCATTTTGAATGTAGCTGCAACCACGGACATTGTCACAATTGAATAAATTGGTGGCAGCACTTGTTGCCAAATTCCAATCATTCAGCTGGTTATGCATGACGTACAGCAAACTTTTTCCATCATTGGACCATTGAGTTGTCAAATTTGTCCAACAATTGTTTCCTAAATCACAAGAGTCTATATTTATTGTTTTCCCAGTTGTCAAGTCTTCAACAATTAAGTATTCCTTCCCAAGTAGGTAGTTTGGACTCGCCATCGTTCGTATTACTCGATAAAATGCCAAGTACCTTCCATTTGGTGACATAGCTGGTCCCATGTCTCCTACACAATTAGCAATTGCAGAACAATCAGTTAGCTGCTCTATGTTGCCGCTACTTACATTCATGCGGGAGACTTCCATCTGACATGGATTTGCCACAAGAATGCGATCAAAAAGAATATTAGCGCCATCTGGAGATATGCTTGGATCTCCGAGGTCGCCATACAAATTCCATTTCCGCATTTTTGGCTTCGCGGGATTATAATAAGCGATGCTTCCTCTAGTTTGGTCGGCCATACACGAACTGACTTCTCGCGAGTTCAAAGTCACTACTAATCCCGTAGAGTCGTTGACAGCGAAATCATCTCCACTAATATGTATAGAGTAGTTGCCATACCTTGAGCCAATTGCACTGTAGCTTTTAAGATCAAAACCAGAATTTTCGCTATTGACGGCAATATCTAAGTAACCTTCGTTTGAAAGCGACTCCTTGGCACTAGTCAAGTTAAGCGAACTAACCGATCTATTGATCAGGTTGGCTCCCACCAACAAAGCAATCGCAGCCAATAACATTATCGCTGCTCTGAAAGTTCCGCGACTTCTAATTGTTTTAACACTTTTTGATATGCGATCTGAAGCTGGAAATATGTAAAGATCACTATTTGCGATCTGGCCGAGTTTCTTTCTTTTTAAGTTCTCGACTCTTTTCGCTACAGGCGGATGAGTTTGAAAAAAAAGTTTAAATATTTTGTTCTCGGTTCTATAGGGCCCAATGCCCTTCTCTCCGTATTCTTTGAGAAAGGCAGTTAGTCCAACCTCAGAGCCCATGATTTCCGCACTGAAATCATCAGCAGCAAATTCGTGGCCTCGGGTGATTATCTTGTAAATGACATGCATCACTGCAATGCCTATATATACAAATAAAAGAACTATCGGGATACCTTTGGCCGAGGCCCACATTATCGAACCAGAAAGATAGGCGATTGCGCCATCTTTCATAAGTAATGCCATCATGAAATTAGCCAGGTTGAGAAAAAGTATCCAAGCAAGTAATCGCCGTGCGGGATCCCTGCGCAGAAAGTGGCCGTATTCATGCAGGATCACGGAATCAATCAAATCCAGATTTTGGCTGTGTAAATCTATAAACAGTTTAGCTCTCAATATTCCGGAGACTCCTCCGAATCTAAGAGAGTTGGGGTTTCTACTCGCTGGAGGTTTGACTACTTTTGAAAGTTCAATACCAAGCAATGCCGATAGCCGCTTTGCCTCGTTTGCTTCTAGCTTAAAAAGAGGATCAACAACAGGGGGACTCTTTTTCTTTCGCTGCAGAAGTCCTAAAGCTAATGCTAAAAGCACAAAACCAGGTTCTATGAAATAGAAAATAAAAGCTTCATAATTCGGAGTTCTAAAGTAAGAAAATAAGGCTAAAGATAAGAAGCCCAAGCTATATGCCAATGAACTTACGAAGTAATTCCGAAACTGCGGCAGCTGCAAGCGTCCTGCAACTATTGGGTTTTTTGTCATTTTAACTACAATTGGAAATACAACTAATTGAGCTATAACAAAAGTGAAAAATAAAGCCCATACATAAGTTATTGCAAAGCCTGTCGAATCATATGAGTGATATTTTCTTAAAAGAGCCCCGTCGAGGGGATATTTAATATTGAACAGAGCGAGCAGGACGATTACAAGTATCGAAAGCGATCGGATAGATCTTGCAGACGCTACAGTTTTTTGAAGCAGAAGACTTTTTGCATCCAGGCTTGCATCATCACTTGAATCATTTATGGTCACTGAAAATTACTTTACTTGAAGGACAATTTAGCTGCATGAATTTCGGAAAAGATATTTGGTCTTGCTTTAGCGTTAAAAAGTGTGAGTTCCTGTGCGGAAATATCTTCCCGGGTATTTCATCTTGGGGAAACCACCTCCCTGGGCCGAGAGAATCACACTTAACAGTCTCGTTAACTAGCAATGAGAGGCTGCCATTGAAATGTCAAAGGTTGCTTCTTTAGCCATTTCTATCTGTAATTTCAATTTGGGAGCCAAGGCAGGCAGTTCATGGATTTAAAAAGTCGATGTGCTGATGCTTAATTGTCTGTAGCTAATGACTCAACTAAGGGCATTTTAACTTGAGAGAAAGCTGGGAGAGTTTTCAGATACGAACGAGGCGGGAAAATGTTGAGAAGCCAATCAACTGCCCTTTGAAACAAGTAAGTTTTGGGCTCCGTAACTTGAATCTGCTGCATCCGATGCAAAATGGTTGCTTAAGCCAGACGTGAAACTCCAAGTGAATTAGACAGTTGGTTGAGTGGCCCATTGGAAATTGCAACCGCAGAGCACATATTGTTTGCTTGATCTCATAAATAGGGAGAGTTCTTAGGAAGCTTATAGCTGGGCTTCGAATAACATCCAAAGGGAGTAGCTGTGATTACCCGGGACTGGTGGTAATAGGTGATCTGTTGCCAGCACCTTTAAAACTGTGTTAACATGTATGCCATAGAGTAATTAGCGTCACACTTGGCGCACGAAGTTCACTAAGCTTCGTTCTTCGTTTTCACTACGTTCCTTCTTATTAGGTCTCGATGTGGGGACACCTTTATAAGAAAGTAGTAAATAATGCAAGATACATTTAGAGATCTAGGTCTTTCTGGCGCACTATGCACAGAGCTAGAGCGGTCAGGTTTTGATCAGCCTTTTCCAATTCAGCTCCAATCTATTGAAAAAATCCTGGAAGGGCGTGATATTTTAGGTCGTGCACCTACAGGTTCAGGAAAAACTTTTGCTTTTGGCCTTCCACTTTTAGAGATAAAAACCAAGCCCTCAAGACGTCGCCCCGTTAGTCTGGTTCTCACCCCTACTAGGGAGTTAGCCTCGCAAATAGTTGGAGCGCTCGAGCCGTTCGCCAAAGTCAAAAACAAGCGACTTGCAGCTATCTACGGTGGAGTCAGCTACTTGCCACAGAGGAAGAAACTCGATATGGGAGTCGACATCGTTGTTGCCTGCCCCGGACGACTTCTCGATCTTATTGAGCAAGGTTCTATTTATTTGGACAGCATAGAAACTTTGGTTATTGACGAAGCTGACAGAATGGCTGACATGGGATTTATGCCTGATGTAAAGAGAATTGTTGATCTGACTACACCGGGCCGCCAAATTGTTTTGTTTTCGGCGACCCTTGATAGTGATGTTGCTAAATTAACCAAGCGATACCAACACGAACCATTCACCGTCGAGGTGGAGGCTAGTGATGAAGAGATCTCCAATGTGCGGCATGAGTTCTGGGCAGTTAAGAGAGACAAGAAAATGCAATACATGGCTGGTGCCATTGCGAGCTTTGATTCGGCCATTATATTTTCAAGGACGAGGCATGGGGCGGAGTCAATTATGACGGGCCTTAGAAAATACGGGATTAGGGCCGAATCGATTCACGGAGGAAAAAGTCAAGCTCAGCGAAGTCGGGCACTTGAGAAATTTATCGATAAAAAAGTTTCAGCCCTTGTAGCTACGGATGTTTGCGCACGTGGAATCGATGTGGAAAATGTTAGCGGAGTAGTTCATTACGATCCACCTGAGGATTCCAAAGACTACGTCCACCGTTCGGGAAGAACTGGACGTGCGGGTCAAAGCGGAGTGGTTATTTCTTTAGTTGGAGATGACCAGATTCGCAAGGTTAAAAAGTTGGTGCAGCCTCTTGGAATCGAGTTCAGTTTCACGAAGCCTGATTTCAAAGACGGAATGCCTGAAATGTCAACTTACGAGCCGCGTCAAGACTATGACAGAGAGCCACAGAATCGTGGACGCAGTCGCCGGATTCAACCTAGAGGCAGATCTTATGCAAGATCTTCGTCTAGATAATAAATCAATCTGACCTGATAATACGAATCTAAAATAATTCAATTGCGCTGCTGGCTGCAGGCGCAATCAGTAGCTGTTGATTGATATTGAATATTTTTGAAATATTTTTTCACTTGGATTCTAATTCGAAGTGCAACCTTAATTGTTAGGCTTGGTGAGCTGGATATCTTTTCAGCGAACCAACAAATAAAGGAAACACTTTGAAAAATTACACGCAGCTCACCGAGAATCAACG
>JAJYDO010000067.1 GCA_021777355.1 Actinomycetes bacterium
GCGGTGACAATCTCATAAGTTGAGTTCGCGTGTGCTTTGGCAACTATGGAAAGAGCCAGTTCATGCACGCGGCTGTAAGAATTGGGCAGTTCCAGATCGGTTGAGATCTCTGGGCCGGGCAGATCGGTTGTAGGGCTTGCGCCTTTTGGCATTGCTTGAGCCAATTGGTCGGCGGTTGCTCTTGTGTCCTGTGAAATCACTGTGTATATCAAACCTGAGTCCATGGCCAAGCCACTCCTGATGGACCTTCCGGGGCCCAAAAAAACTTGTGATCCGGGATAAAAGACTTCTTCTGGAGTATCTGCGGCAAAGAGAAGATTTGGCAAATTAGTAGCAACGTAAAAAGTCTGTATATCACGACTTGGTGAAATTACTCCTGAGGGCTGGACATTTGGACCTGTTAATGGAAGGTAAAACGGCGACGGACCAGAAATTACTCTTGTATTGCCGCCCTTCTCGGTCCAGCTCTGTCCATCCCAGTTGTTAAAAGTTTCACCCAGCCAGTAGCTGGGATGGGGAGCCCTTACGCGGAGCACTATTTGATTGCTCAACTGTCCTCTCAGACCCGTGTTTAGTGGACCTGCAAATCCCACGTAACCTCCGACCTCAATTTTGCCGCCAGGTTTACCCGGCTGAGCGGGTTCTATGTTTTTAGTTCCCGGATTTACCAAACCGCCCCCGTTTGACAGTTGTACTTGGTTTGCAACCGATGACGGCAGCTGAATAGTTTGGAGTGGCGTTGGGGCGGGTAGCGAGGCAACTATGGCGAAAGCTACTGCCAGAACTGCCAATGTAGCAATACCAGCTTGTTTTATAGATCGGCCGGTGGAAACTTTTCCCTCTGCCATTGATCCCCACATTGAAATCATTCCCCACACCACGACAATGAACCAAAGCGCAATTATGAATATGAAGTTGGTATTTAAAGCAGAAGCGGCTCCAATTGCCACCAAAGTTGCCGAACCTGCAAGAGAAAACCCAAGATCTCTCCTTGCCGGAACATCAAATGCGTGCAGTGCTTGAACCGATGCGAACAAAGTGGCAAGGGGCCCAAGCACTGAAGTGAGCTGTCCGGAGTCAGCCGCTTGGACTATGCGCAACAAAAACTGTGAAAATATCCCAATTCCAAAAAGTGCCAACACTAATTTGAACCAAAGTCTTGGTCTTTTGTAAGAGAATGCCGAATAAATGCTTCCTGCAATAGTGCTGATTGTCGTGATCCCGACGGCTTCAGGTGATAGCTCACCTACAACTCCCGCAGCTAAAATCCCAATCACCACAGAAGCTGCGCTCGTAATCCTTAGCGAAATGGATCTTTCGTACTTTCCCGGCTTGTTTGCTCGTCGAATAAATTCAATGAATCCGACTTTTTCCCCTTTAGGCTCTTCTGTCGGAGCGTTAGCGTTCCCATAAGGTTTATAAGAGTTTGCATATGGATAATTGGGAATGCTCATAATTCACGCCTTAGCGTAAGCCATTGCCATGCATCGCCCAGCTGCCATGAGATTTGAGATCTTGACGTCGCTGGCGGCGCCCTTTGAATAGGTACGTAAAATAACTTTGTTTCCAGATTGGGCCAAAAAAGTTGATATGGCCCCCATTGCAAGTCCTGCAATTTCCTCGGCCAAGACAGCCTCGCTTGGCAATCGGAGGTCTATATAAATTTCATGGTTTACCTGCGCCTCAAGTTCTTTTACCATCAAAGCGGAAGAATGTGCACTTGCAGGCCAATGTATCTGGCGCATGGTGTCGCCGTTTTGAAATGAACGTACACCGCGCAAACTTCCTGTGGTCGCGGTTCGATTCGAAGAAATAGTCGTGTCGCCAATTTTAGATACTGTTCCAAATTGGAACTTTGAATCAAGAGAGATATGAGGTGTAACTAAAATTGGAGACGGAAGTACAACTTCCCATTTCTTGATCCACCAAACAATTCCAAATGGTGCAGCTGTGAGAACTTCGAAGGAAAGACTTTCAATTATGCCTAGATAATCGGGCGTAAACTCTAAATAGTCATCTGAAGTTTTAGAAACTATGCAAGACTCACCAGGATGGTATTGAATATGCCTGGTTCGTTTAAATTGATGATGACCCGACGGCAATAAAGCGACCACCCGGCAAACACGGTTTGAGTTGATCTTGAACTTGTAAGGTGATTTTGCTTGGGCTCTAGGTGGCAGCTCCGTTATTTGAATTCTGATTTTTCTCAAAATAAAGTATGGAGCAAAAACTCCCGCAAGCATTACTCCGCTGATTAATGCCCCAACAATCTGCACCCAGCCCGAACCGCTTGCCCTTGCCACGGCAATTAAAACAAGCATCAGAGGAACTGTCCCAAAAACTGGAACTACGAAACGACGCGGTTTTGCCAAGCTTAAGGATTTCACGGCTTTGGCTGAGCAACTGAGCGCAAAATATTGCTAATTATCTCCTGTGGTCTATGGGGAGGATCCACTGCGAGGCGGTGCGCCACTGAGGCGGTGGCAATAACCTGAACATCATTTGGGATGACATAATCTCTTCGATTAATCATAGCTACGCCTCTGGCGGAATTAATTAGGGAAATTGCAGCCCGTGGACTGGCGCCAAGAGAAACAAAAGGCTGCTCCCGAGTGGTTCTACAAATTTCAACTGCATATCTCGCAACTGCTTCAGATACATGGACCAGACCGGAAGCCTTAATCACTGAGAGCCAGAGATCCTGATCCCCTATCTCTTTTATCTTTGATACTTGCTCGGCAGTTCCATGATTAATAGCTAACTTTATTTCGTCTTCGATTTGCGGGTATCCAATGGAGCAAGAAAGTCCGAATCGATCGGTCTGACTCTCAACTAAAGGAAAAGTTCCCTGTTGTGAGAGAGGATTCTGGGTGGCAATGACTAAATGCGGATTTGGGAGCAGGTGTGTAGTCCCATCTATTGTCACCTGAGCTTCTTCCATGCATTCCAAAAGCGCGGCCTGAGTTCTTGGAGGAGTCCTATTTAACTCGTCACAGAGCACAATCTGTGAAAAGACCGGACCGGGTCGGAAAGTCCACTCAGTAGTGTCAGGATTAAAAATTGAAAATCCCGTCACGTCGGAAGGCAGCAGATCAGGCTGGCCTTGAATTCTTGAGGCTTGGACACCTAGGCTTTTGGCGATAGCTTTGGCTAAAATTGTCTTTCCAACTCCCGGAGCATCCTCGAGCAATAAATGCTCGCCGGTTAGAACCGAAACTGTGGCAACCATAAGAGCATATGGCGATCCATACAAAACTTGTCTGAAGTTTTCTAACAAATCCACGGCAAATTTAAATGCCGACTCAAATCCCAGCGTAGTATTTTCCAAAAGTAATTCCGGGTTAATTTTCTCCAAATTAAACTCTTGCTCGTCTGTGCCTAGGTTGTCTTTTAGAGTCATATGAAGTTCCTAGAAATTAATTGCCGAGAGTTCAGGAATAGTTTTCAGTGATCTCGCTCTTGCTTCCAGCCACCTCTCACGCCTCGAAGGACCGTTGGGTTCAACAACCTCTTTGGGTGACCAGTTGGATGAAATGTCATCCATCCCTTTGTACCAACTAAGATAGACAGCTCCCAAGAAAGCTGCACCGATGGTGGTGGCCTCAAGTTCCTTAGAGACTTCGATAGGCCGCTGGCAGGCATTAGCCAGGGCCTGGACAAAAGTTTTATTAGCCGACATTCCACCATCTATTCTAAGGCTGGGGATACTCAACTGGGAGTCACCCTCTGCAGCTTCAACCATATCGGCTCCTCTTTGGGCAATTCCTTCCAAAACAGCTCTTACCATCTCAGCCCTGCCGGTTCCCCGAGTTATCCCTACAAAGGTTCCTCGTGCTCCAAAATCCCAAACGGGGGTGCCGAGTCCTAAAAGTGCCGGAACAAACCATACATCTGAGTTATCGGCACTTTGACGTGCAAGTTCATCTGATTCTTCAGAGGAAGAAATTATTCCTAAATCATCGCGGAGCCACTCAATAGCCGATCCTGCCGAAAGCATGAGAGCTTCCACTTCAAAAACCGTAGGCGAGTTCTCTATTTTAAAGGCTGCAAAAGATGTAGTTCCATTTGGCCCGAGGTCCATAAACTTGGGCCTAGTTGGACCTACAAACTGGTCCAACATGCCACCTGTTCCAAAGGTAGCTTTGGCCAGACCCGGTTTGTAGCATGCCTGGCCAACCAAGGATGCCTGTTGATCACCTGCAATAGCAATGATTGGAGGAGATCCTTTCAAAACTTTTGCCTCGCCCATAAATTCTGACGAAGACTTAATTTCAGGCAGCATTGATGAATCAATGTTCAAAGCAGCCAAGACATCTTTATCCCATTTGGAAAAATCACTGGTTGCCATTCCAGTGGCAGAGGCATTAGTCACATCAGTGACGTGAAGCGCTTTATCTCCTGTTTGCCCGTTTAGCTTCCAAGCTATCCAAGTATCGATTGTGCCAAAGCATAACTCTTTTGTTCTGTCTTTGTCGCAGGCATCCAGTATTGACTGAAGTTTGGGACCCGAATGAGAAGGGGAGAGCCTCAAACCTTGTTCTTGTAACACTATGCAGGTAATTACAGTTCTCAAATCTTGCCAACCAATTCCCGGACAAACAAGCTCCCCCGTATTTCTATCCCAGACAAGTGTGGTTGCGCGCTGGTTTGTAATTGCAACTCCACTCACGCTCCCGACAGATTCAATCACCTGACGGGAGAGCTCTAAGGCATTTTTTGCTATTAAGTCCCCGTCGACTTCGACTATGCCCGGATTAGGGGTTGAAGGAAGTGTCGGAACTGAAACGACGCTGTGGAGAACACCTTCTTGATTCAAAGCGCCCGCCCTCACGCTAGAAGTGCCCACATCGATTACGAGAATTTCATTCATGAAAAATCAACCGAACCTAGTTTCGAGGAAAAGCCTAATTTTAACGGGTTAAGAATTCCTACGGGGTCCAAAGTGTTTTTAAGATCCTCCAGTACTCCAAAAGCGGCTCCTAAGTTCTCTTTTACGTAGCGTGCTCTGTTTATGCCGATTCCATGGTGATGGCTTATTGATGCTCCATGGCGGTTGATGACGCTCATCACGCTGTCCCAGGCCTGCCTGTAGAAAGCTTCATTTAGCTTCAGCGCTTCCTCTGAGTTCTCCTCTACTCCATGGTCACTCGGGTTGATTTTCCCAACGAAGGTAAAATAGATGCAGGCTCCATCCAGATATGCGTGGCTCTGGTGGGCTGAGGCTACTAGAGCTCCTGGGATTGCCAGGATTTCCTCAAGGGCATCTTGGTAAATTCGAGGAAGGGCACTCCACCTTCCTGCAATTTCAATTGTGTCCAGAGTAATTCCAATTTTGGTCAGAGATGCTAATGCTTTCACGTCGTTTTTTGACTCGACCCATTTGGCAACGGGCTCCAATCCAAGATCAAGAGCGTCGCGGCACTCGGATTCAACTATTTCCATAGTGGCGTCTACTAATTTTGGATCACCTTCGTCGAGCACAATTAGAGCATTCGTCTCGCCAGAACCAAAATGGCGGTTGGATTCGGCAGCGTCATATAGTCGCAGTACCGCCGGTGTGGCCCCTCTCTGGAGAATCTTTCTGCAGCTTTCAAGACCCGCTTGAAATGTCGGGAACCCATAGGCTGCCCTTTTCTCGTAAGTAGGAAGAGGATGCACCTTTAAAACCACAGACGTGATTATTCCAAGTGTTCCTTCAGATCCCACGAAAAGCGCAGTGAGATCTGGTCCAACCGCACTCCTTGGGGCAAGTCCTCCGGTAGTAATGATTTCGCCGTTTGCCAGAACCACCTCAAGACCGACAACCATATCTTCTATCTTTCCGTATCGTGTTGAATACTGGCCGGCACCTCTACACGCCACCCATCCCCCGACAGTTGAAAGATCCATTGACTGGGGAAAATGGCCCAAAGTGAGGTGGTAATTCTCACGAAGTTCGGATTCAAGATCCGGACCGAATGTGCCGGCTTTCACTCTAACAATGAGGGAGGTTTCATCAACGTCTTCAATGCCAGTCATAGCGGTTAAGTCTAAAGACACGCCGCCAAGAAGCGGGACTGATCCCCCTACCACTCCTGATCTTCCCGCAACGGGAGTTACCGGGATGGCATTGTCATTACATATTTTTAACACTGATGACACTTGCTTTGTTTCCGTTGGCTTTAGGATCACGTGAGGAGATGCAGTTGTCATGCCATTTATTGCCCATTGGAGACTAATTGGCCACCAATCTCGTCCGGCTTCACAGAGAGCTGCTTTATCGGTGATGGCTTCAACTCCGCTTAACAACAGCTGATCCATAACCTCTCTTGAAATTGTCACAGGTTCACTTGAGTGAAAGCGGGGTTTCACATCTTCATAGGGAAGTGAAAAATCGATTGGGGGAGTGGGTTTTGTAGTCAATTGTCGTTGCTTTCGTCTTTGATGGTCTTACGAGCATTTGTTTTAGTATTCTTTAGCGTAGTTGATGAGGTTGTCTTGCGAGCAGATCCCAGATTAGCCACTGAGGCCAGTTTCGAGACGTCGTCTTGATTCCGTTCAGAATCTGGAATGTCAGGGAGTGCACTTGCTGCAAGAGTTTTAACTTTTGACACTTCGACATCAATTCGGTCATTGTCCCAGCCGAGTAACGGTGCGACTAACTCGGCTACTTCTCTAGCTGCCTCGCTCGTGGCCATTGCATCGTGAAGGAGAGCCCTGGTGCGCCTAGAGAGAATGTCCTCCAAGGAAAGTGCCCATTCGTTTGTGACTGCATAGATTGCTTCGGCTCTGAAATAAGGGAGGCCTTTTACAAGAGGCTTCTTGTTATTTGGGTCATCCTCAAAAAGTTGGAATATGGACTTTGAATTAGTTCCGTAACGATTAAACAGATGTTTCCAGGCAATGGCATCGACGTTTTCGGGCAAGTATTTTGAAGTGTCGGATACTCCGAATCGGAATTTAGAGATTTCTGAAGGGCATCCAATTAATGGGAGTTTTTTAGTTAAAGATTTTAATGAGCCCTTGCCGACGGATTCAACTACTTTGTCTACTGTATCTTCCGCCATTTTTCTATAAGTTGTGAGTTTTCCGCCCGTAACAGTTATAAGTCCTGAACGTGAAACAATCACTTGGTGATTTCTCGAAAGATCAGCGGTTCTTTCTCCGCTTGAGGGTCCCTCAACTGCAATACCTACCAAGTCGGCTATTTTGGCTCCGAGTTTGTGCAAAATGGGTTCAGCGTGCGCGACGCTTGAGTTCTCAGTCGGAGCCAACAACGGCCGAAGTCCTGCCCAGCTTGATTTGATGTCGGCTTCAGTCAGATTGGCAGTCGTGGCATCATTGACGGCTTTTAAAAGGTATTCAACTTCTTCTTTTGCAACCTCTGGATTATCTATTGGACCGCTATATGCAGTGTCGGTTGTTCCAATGTAAGTCTGATCACCCCAAGGGATGACAAAGATAGAGCGCTTGTCTTTTCTAACCGGGATTACTGCGGCAATGTCACAGGGAAGCTTTTCTCGACTAAGTGTGATGTGAACTCCTCTTGCCGGAGTTATCCCGTGGGGGTGAGTGGGCTCATCGAGCGATCGCAGATCGTCGGACCAGACACCCGTCGCATTAACGAAGCACTTTGCTTTGATGGTTATCTCTTTGAAATTGCCTGAAACTCCATCACTGGCTCTAACCAATACCGAATCAATTTTCCCGGCATCATTATGGTGCATCTTGGTTAGCTCGCAATATGTTGCCACAACTGCGCCGTAATAGTTGCTGGCGGTCTTAGCCACACTTAAGGCAAGTCGCGCGTCATCGGCTTTGGCGTCGTAGTAAATGAAACCGGCGACCAAATTCGCCGTTTTTAAAGTAGGCATATGTGAAAGTGCCTCTTTTTTGCCAATTCTTTTATGACGTTTTCCTATCTTTAAGCCCCCTGTCACGTCATAGGCCCAAAGAGCGGCTGAGTAAAAACGGGCGGCGGTTTTATTAGGCTTTCCGTCTTTTCCAAAAAGGGGTATCAAAAAGGGCAACGGTTCAACCAAGTGCGGCGCATTTTTAAGGAGCCTCTGGCGCTCGGCTAAGGACTCATATACAAGGGCTACTTCTTGTTGCTGGAGATAGCGGAGGCCGCCATGCACCAGCTTTGAAGACTTTGACGAGGTACCCGATGCAATGTCGCCTTTTTCAACCAATGCCACTTTCAAACCCCTGCTGGCGGCATCCAGAGCCACTCCGCATCCCGTAATTCCTCCCCCAATAACAACTAAATCGAACTCCACAGCGGCCAGTTTGTCGAGAATATGGCTTCGATTTGTATTTAGTTGTGAGGTTTCCAAAGTGATGATCTTTCTGAATTTGAGCTATTTGACCATGATTGGCCATTAGTTAGTTTATTTCACCAATTTTTAAGGTGTCGCCGGGGGCCAAAATCTCTTGGAGCGGTGCGAAATAATTATCAATTGATAGAAAATAGGACTAATGCCACTAGTCAAGACCCGTAATTTCCGAAAAAATGGCACCAGACGTTCATTTTGGTGACGGCTGGTAGTATAATAACTTTAGTTAGCTTTTAACAATAATTGTTAACTAATAAAAAAAGTAAAGATATAGAGTAGTATTGTGAAAACTGCTGTTGAATTAACTCAATTATTTAGAAACACTGGAAGAAAAGTAACCGCTCAGAGGCTGTGTGTGTGGAGGCTCCTAGAGGGCAACACTTCGCATCCCTCTGCCGAGGTTCTTTTTGAAGAGGCAAGGCGAGAGTTGGAGACAATCTCTCTTCGCACTGTCTACCAGGTACTTCGTGAACTCGAAGAACTTGGCGAGTGTATGTCACTGGATCTCGGGACTGGGGCTTCAAGATTTGACCCGAACGTAGATGCAGCACATCACCACTTGGTATGCACCGCGTGCGGGAAAGTTCGCGACCTTTATGCGGACTTCCCATCGGTTGAAGCGCCAAAGACAGGACTTGACGGTTTTCAGGTGGGAAGTGCCGAAATTGTTTTTAGAGGGACTTGCGCCGAGTGTAAGTCAAGTACAGGCCTAAATGGATCGATAAGACCGAAGGCTCTTGTTTCCTGAGTCATAATTAGTGACATTTGCAGCACATTTCACAAACACTATTTAATCTTTAATTTGAAGAAAGGATTATACAGTGCCGGAACTAAAAGGTTCTAATACAGAAAAAAATCTAAAAGAGGCTTTCGCTGGAGAAAGCCAGGCAAATAGGCGGTATTTATATTTCGCACAGAAAGCCGATGTAGAGGGTTACCCCGACGTAGCAGCGTTATTCAGGTCAGTCGCCGAGGGTGAGACCGGACATGCATTCGGCCATTTTGATTTTTTGGCTGAAGTTGGAGACCCGGTAACGGGCGTCCCAGTCGGCCCAACCGAGGACAACCTTAAATCAGCCATTGAAGGCGAGACTTATGAGTACACAGAAATGTATCCAGGTTTTGCCAAAGTCGCTCGCGAAGAAGGCTTTGACTCAATTGCCGAATGGATGGAGACCCTCGCAAAAGCCGAGAAAAGCCACGCAGGCAGATTCAACGCCGGACTTTCTAATATTTCCTAACTTAAATTAGAAAATAGACCTTAGTTAATTCAAGGTAATTTTGGTGGTCGTTTAACTACTAGTATTTTTCAGTGAGAGAGCGCATATGACTGTAACCTACGATCCGGATCATCTTAATTACTACAACGAAGATGATCTTCGCCAAGAATTAACTAGGGTCTATGATCTTTGCCACGGATGTCGATTGTGTTTCAACCTGTGTCCGTCTTTCCCGACCCTATTCAATGCCATTGACAAATACGATGGCGAAGTAGCTTCCCTAACCCATAAAGAACAAGATATTGTGGTAGATCAGTGTTACCAGTGCAAGCTTTGCTACATCAAGTGCCCGTATGTGCCGCCCCATGAATGGGAGTTGGATTTCCCAAGATTAATGATGAGGGCAAATGCCCTAAAGCAAAAAAAGAAAACTGGTTCCATAAAGGAGCGAATGGCGGATCAGGCTCTTAGCCGCACCGATCTCGCAGGTGCTGTTTCCACTGTATTTTCGGGAGTGGTAAATCCAATAGTGACAAAGCCCGGAGGAATTGTCAGAAAAGCAATGGAGCCACTTGCAGGAATTTCTTCGAAACGACTTTTGCCTCCATATACAAAAGTGAGATTTTCAACTTGGTGGAAAAAAAGGGGAGCGAAAAAGATTGAAAACGAGCAGGAAAGAGTGGCGATATTCCAAACCTGTTTTGTGGAATATATGGCTCCTGAAGTGGGGAAAGACTTAGTAGGGGTGTTGGAGCACAATGAGATATCCTGCACTGTGCCAAGCGGTGTCAAATGCTGCGGGGCACCTTGGCTTCATAGCGGCAATGTCGACATGTTTAAAAAAGTTGCCGAGCAAAACGTGGCCAGGCTGAGCATCGAAGCGGCCCAGGGGAGAGCAATTGTGGTGCCTGAACCAACGTGTTCCTACATCATCAAAGAAGACTACCCCAAATATCTAAAATCAGATGAAGCCAAATTGGTGGCAAGTCAAACATTTGATACTTCAGAGTATCTGGTTTCCATAAACAAATCTCAGGATCGCACTCTAAAGTCCGATTTCAATGGTGAATATCCTAAGGAAGTCACTTATCATGCACCTTGCCATCTAAGGGCTCAAAATATCGGATTCAAAACCAGGGATCTCTTAAAAGGTGCCGGGGTAAAGGTAAATATTGTGACGGAATGCTCTGGGATAGACGGGACTTGGGGCTATAGGGTTGAGAATCAAGAAGAGTCAGTTCAGGTGTCAAAGAAACTAATGAGTGCAGTTAAAAAAGGACAAGATGCAGGAGTTAATACCGTGGTGGGAGAGTGCCATTTGGCCAATACGGCGATTTTGGAATCTACAGGTTCAATGCCACTGCATCCAATGCAAATACTTGCCCGTGCCTATGGTTTGGATGAAGAGTAGATAGCACTTGATCTAGCAGTGGTAGTGAAAAGATTGGTTTCAATGTGGAAAAACTAGCGTTAAATGACATAAAAGATCTCAGAGACTATGAGAGAAGCAGAGAAGAGTATCGAAACAAGATTATTGCGCTAAAGAAAATTCGCCGGATTTCGCTTGGCCCAATTGTAACTTTACTTTTTGAGAATCGAGAGACAATTCTTTTTCAAATTCAAGAAATGGCTCGAGCTGAAAAAATAATGAGCGACAAGGGTATCCAGGAAGAATTAGACGCTTACAATCCTTTGATCCCAGAGATGGGACAACTAAGCGCCACTTTATTTATTGAACTTACTTCAAAAGAAGAGTTGATTGAATGGCTGCCAAAACTTGTTGGCATTGAGAGATCCCTTGAGCTAGTTATTGGCGCCTCACAAATTTCCGTCCCTTCGATTCCGGAGAAAATGCACGAACAGATGCTTTCGAGAGACGACGTGACAGCTTCGGTTCACTACATTCACTTTGAAATACCAGAACCTGGCCAAGCAGAGTTTTTAAAGGGTCCTGTAATTCTTCGATGCAACATAGAAACCTACAAGCATCAAATAGAGCTTTCAGAAGAAGTTTTAGCTGAACTTGCCAAGGATATGGCTTAATTTTTAAAACATTTTCAGTTACTTAACAAAATTAGCAATATTAGAAGAGGGATTCTATAAAATACCTGGTAACGGGTACAATTTAGCGGAGCACTTGCAATTGTCTGAGACATCGATATAATAAATGAGGACGATATTCCTAGTAAGCACAGCATTTTAGCTGTGTGGATCTGTAAGCCCCGGCACTAATAGCGTCGGGGTTCATACTTTAAGCACACAACGTGTCATAGCTCTACAATATGGTGCAAGTATGAAAACTCAAACAACAAGCTCCAAAAAGTATCGAATCGGTATAGACGTAGGTGATTTCTCAGTCGGATTCTCAGCCATTGAGTATGACGACAAGGATATTCCAACTAAAGTATTGGCTTCGGTAAGTCACATTCACGATGGCGGGAGGGATCCTTCCTCCGGTCAGTCGCCAAGCAGCCGAACTGCAGTTTCCGGCCTTGCTCGTCGGTCCCGCCGAATGCTTCGAAATAAGAAGCGCAGATTGAAGTATTTGGATAACGTTCTCGAGGATCTAGGCTTTGATGTTCCAGTTGGAGATATTCCTCAGACTAATGATGCCTGGATTGCTAGAGCTCGATTGGTAGAAGAATTTATTGATGACGAATCTGAGCGGAAAAGACTAATAGTCATGGCAGTTCGTCACATCGCAAGACATCGGGGCTGGAGAAGTCCGTGGTGGAGTTTTGAACAACTATCCAATGCATTAACTCCAACTGAAAATCTTACAAAAGTGATTGATAATGTCGTGGAGAAGTTTGGAATTCCAACCAGTGAACGCCCGATTACCCAAGGCCAAGTAGGCAGTCTGGCCGTCAGACCAGGAGTTATTTTTCGTCCGAGAAGGACAGTTGAAGTAGGTCAGAAGGTAACTGCAGGAGAGGAAATACTTTTCGCTCAGACCCGACAAGAAGATATTTTATACGAACTCAAATTAATCTTTCAGACACAAAAGATTGCACCCGAAGATGCTAAAAAAATAGAGATTGCCGTATTCAAACAAGAAAAGCCGAGAATTAGATCTGAACTTGTTGGATTTGACGAACTGCCTGGAATGGGTGAATTCCACCGGGCGCCTATTGCATGTCTGGAATTCCAGGAGCACAGAATACGTGCGACAGTCGCCAATTTAAGATTTAGATCCATTAAAACCAAGAACGAAGGCGGTGAGCGCTTAACTTTTGATCAACAAGACCAGGTATTGGAAGCTCTGTTAGCAAATCGTGATATTGATCGCCCATCCTGGAGAGACATTGAGGCATTACTTGGCTTTGAAGCAAGGAGCCTTGTAAATGAAAGTCAAGACTCAATTTCTTTTCCGCCTTTAGATGATACGAGCAGGAAAATCGAAGCGAAATTCAATAAAAAGTCTGATTTGGGTGCTTGGTGGAGAAATGCAAGTCGTGATGATCGAGCCAAACTTGTTTGGTACTTGGTTGAAAACACCTTAGATACAGAAGAACTTGAAAAAGATGAGATATTGGAGTTGCTCGCAAACTTAGATGAAGAGTCTTTAGTAAAACTTCAAAGTATTGAATTTCAATCAGGCCGAGCATCTTATTCCAAGGAGTCTTTAATCCGATTAAACCAGCGAATGAAAGATGAGCATTTGGACTTGCATGATGCTCGCAAAGCAGAGTTTGGAGTTCCTGATGATTGGAAACCTCCGCGAGAATCACTTGACGATCGGATTGATCATCCGACAGTGCAGCGAGTGAATTCAATAGTAAGAAAATTAATACTCGCAAGTTACGGTGAATGGGGAGTTCCAGAGAAAGTTGTTATCGAACACGTACGAAGCGCTCTTTTAGGTCCGGCAGCCAGACTGGATTACGAAAAAGAAATCGCCTCGAGACAAAGAACTAAGCAGGAAATCAGGAATCAACTTATTGCACAAGGTATTACAGATCCGAAAGATGCTGACATAAGAAGAAATGAATGCATTATGCGGCAGAACTGCGTGTGCCTATACTGTGGAACTACAATCACATTGACAACCAGCGAACTCGATCACATTGTTCCTCAATCCATGGGTGGCTCGAATCGTCAAGAGAATTTAGTTGCAGTTTGCAGGCCTTGCAACTCGGAAAAGCGAAACCAACCATTTCCTCAGTTCGCACAAAATTCAAAAAGATCTGGAATTTCTCTGGAGGAATCACTTGAGAGAATCCAGCAGTGGACACGAGGCCAATTGACCTCTAAGCGCTTTAACTCGTTAAAGAGAGACGTGGCCAGTCGTCTAAAGCAAACCACTCCTGAGCCGCCTGAGGGGGACAGATCATTGGAATCAACGGCGTATTCGGCCCGACTAATCAGAGATCGAGTCGAAACAACGTTAACTAGACTAGCGGGAAAAGACGGTGTTCCTCCGCCTAAGGTGTTTGTTTTTAGAGGTGAAATCACAAGCGAGGCCCGGAAGGCTGGCGGTGTCGATAAATTATTAAGACTAAGAGGATCGGATGTCAAAACTCGATTTGATAGGAGACATCACGCTGTCGATGCCGCTGTAATTACCACTCTTTCAAATAGTATTGCCGACACTTTGGCTCATAGAAAATCCTTGCAGAATACGGACAGGATCGTAGGGAATAGTGGAGAGTGGAAGAAATTCACGGGATACGATTTTGCTGCGAAACAATTGTTTGAAAAGTGGAAAGCATCTATAAATGCTTTAGCGAATCTTTTATGCGATGCCGCTGATAAAGATCATATTCGAGTAGTAAGGCAGTTAAGACTTACTCCAAGTGTAGGCCGAGTTCATATGGAAACAGTGGTGCCACTTGAATATCGCAATGCTACCCTTCCGCTTAGCCAAAGTGATCTTTTAAGAGTTGCTGATCCGAAATTGTTCGTGGCACTTTCTGAGGCAAGTGATCCGACCGAGGGACTTGCAGTATCAGAATACTCAAGAATAATTGGAGGACGTGAAATCTCAAAAATACCGCTTTTCCCATCCAATGCCGCCTATATTAGAGTGCGCGATGGTGCAGCTGCGATAGGTGATACTTCCCATCATGCGCGACTGTATGCGTGGAAAAGTGGTGCCGGCTACAGCATTGGCATGATTAGGGTTTTTGCCGGAGAGTTTGCCCAAATTGGTTTTCTAAAAGAGGGAGTGGATGTCTTAAAACAAGAACTTCCTTCTCATAGCATCTCACTTCGTTCAGCCAATCCTGCTTTAGTAAAAAGAATCAGCAATGGAGAGGCAAAGTTTATTGGTGTCTTGGCGCTAAATGATGAAATTGAGATTGATCCCGGCAACTTGGCGACAGAGCTTGGTGACACAAAATTGAACATATTTTTAAAATATATGCCGGAAACAAATTGGATTGTCACTGGATTGTTTGATCAAGGAAGAATAAGCATAGCTCCGAGTTTACTGGCATATGAAGGAGTTGACGAAAACACTCCCGAGATAGTCGCGTCAGTACTTAAAAGCAATAGAATTCCAATGGCAGTAAATGTCGTCCTTGGAAACTCTGGGTCGAGAATAATACGCCGTACAGTATTGGGTCGTCCTAGGTGGAATTCTGATTCTATGCTTTGCAGTTGGGTGCCGATGGAAGCTGCTGAGGCTGCCTTTCGGTGACTGCGAGATGGAGGATAGTCGATCTTTCCAGTTGGAATCAGGTTGTAAAAACCGATCGCGGCTGCATTGTAGTTGACGGTGAGAAGACTTACCTCGACGATGTGGCGGTCATTCTAGTTGGTGTTAGAACGTCTTACTCGGGAGCTTTGACGACAATTGCAGCTTCGAGAGAAATTCCAATATTAACAGTTGATTGGAAATGCGTTCCGGTTGCCTGTACCTTCGGATGGAGCGAAAATAGCCGAGTTGCAGCTAGACATTTGGCACAGGCAAATCTATCAAAGCCGAGAATGAAAAATGCCTGGATGCAACTTGTTAAAGGAAAAATACGTGGACAGGCCTCCAATCTTTCTGTAGTGTCCGAAAAGGCATCAGCGGAACTTAGGGAGATTGCTTCTTCGGTATTATCCGGTGATCCCCAAAATCTTGAAGCACGAGCTGCAAGGACGTATTGGTCGCAGTATTTTTCAGGTGAGGAGTTTTCTCGAAGGTCGGAATCTAATGACGGTCGAAATGCTCTATTGAATTATGGCTATGCCGTGGTTAGAGGTCTAGTGGTAGCAGCAATTTGTGAAGCGGGTTTATGGCCAACCTTAGGGTTGTGGCACAGAAATAGAGCAAATGTTTTTGCCCTTGCCGACGACTTAATTGAGCCATTCCGCCCGGTAGTTGATTTTAAGGTGAAATCACTTGCAAGAGATGCAACTTTGGAGGATCCCGAAATCAAACGTGCGATGGTTTCTTGTGCTGCTATTGAATTTGGAAGTTCAGGATTTACGACGAGCAGTGAAATCTCGATGCTCGCTAGACACACGGCGATGTACGTTGAGGGCGAAATGGAAAAGCTTAAAGTAAACCATTGGGTAATTCCCAATGGCTGATCCAATGTGGATGCTTCTAATGTTTGATTTTCCCGTAGGGACGAAAAAGCAAAGACGTGATGCAACCCGATATCGGAACATGCTTTTGGACTCAGGCTTCGGTCAGATTCAATTTAGCGTTTATGTAAAGTACCTTGTAAATTCAAGTGGGGTGCGTTATCTAATTCCCCGGATGAGAGAGCAGATTCCAGATAATGGAAACGTGAGAATAGTCAAACTTACGGACGAGCAATGGGCTTCTTCTTATCGGTATTTTGGCGCAAAAACATTGTCTCCCGAACCTATTCCGGATCAGTTGGCGCTATTCCACAGCAATAAAGAAGATGATGACGAATAAAAAAATGACAAGCAGATATTATTTCGGAACTAAATTTCAATACATGGAAACAAAACCGAGTCCACTTTTCGTTGATTTTCAGTCCTCCGTCGGCAGTCTGTTGAAGAATAAAAACCTGCCACTACCTGGTTACTTTAAACCATCTAGGCAAGCAGAATTGAAGTCGCTTACACACAAATGCGAGCGACCTCAATTCTAGCTGGTAGGGGGGACGATATTTCCCAGCGATGTAATTCTCAAACACGTTAGGATCTCAATTCTAGCTGGTAGGGGGGACGATATTTCCCAGCATGCTGGATGCGAAGCGGCCTTGCCGTTCAATTCTAGCTGGTAGGGGGGACGATATTTCCCAGCAGAATAGGGGTGGCGTGGCATCCCATAGCAATTCTAGCTGGTAGGGGGGACGATATTTCCCAGCGGTAGCTTCGTCGCCGTTCTTCACTTCTCAATTCTAGCTGGTAGGGGGGACGATATTTCCCAGCCTCATCTACATCTACCTTCCGCCGGAAGCAATTCTAGCTGGTAGGGGGGACGATATTTCCCAGCCATGTCAACGGCGAGCGTCTTATC
>JAJYDO010000068.1 GCA_021777355.1 Actinomycetes bacterium
CGGCGAAAATATGAACGTATAGACGCTGTCGTACTCAACTTCACTTACCAGGTCAAGGGTCTTGGAAAAGTCATCTTCACTCTCTCCTGGATAGCCGATAATGATATCGGTGGACAGGGCCAGGTCATCAATGGCCGCTTTGGCAGCATTAACCTTTTCCAGATATCTTTGCGTTGTATAGCCTCTCCTCATAGCCGAAAGTATCTCATCACTTCCGCTTTGCACCGGCAAGTGAAGTGACTCACAGACTTCTTTGGTATTTGCCATGGCAGCGATTGTTTCAGGCTTAATATCTTTGGGATGAGGACTTATGAATCTGACTCGGTCAATGCCCTCGACATTGCCTGTGGCAATTAGGAGCTTGGCGAACCACGGTTTAAGAGAATTTTCCTCCCGTGGAAGGTCTTGATTCTTGCTGGCTTTTAGAGCTAGGTCTCTTCCATAGGAATTAACATTTTGACCCAAAAGCGTTACTTCCCGCACTCCTTTTTTCGCGTAGCTTTCAATTTCTTCTATTATGTCTTCGAATGCTCTGGAGACTTCGGGACCTCTGACAGATGGCACAATGCAAAATCCACACGAGTTATTACACCCTTGCTGGATAGTAATCCAAGCTGATGCTCCATCTTGGTTCATTGCCGGCAGGTCGGATGAAAAGTGAACAGATTCAGCCTCAGGAGCTGTCCAGATCTCGGTTATGGGCCCGTTATCTCTGGATTCATCCAGCAGCTCAGGGACTCTGTGAAGGTTATGCGTTCCAACCACTACATCCACATATGGGGCCCGCTCCCTCACGTGTTCCCCGTCCTTTTGAGCTAAGCATCCTGAAACTACAATCTTGGTAGAAGGCCTGTCATCTTTGATTGTCTTTAAATACCCCAAATGCCCATAAAGTTTGTTGTCGGCATTTTCACGGATGCAACATGTGTTAACCACTATGACATCAGCTTTTTCAGGTGAATCTACCGCAACGAAGCCCTTGGAACCAAGAAGTCCCGCCATATGCTCTGAATCATGCTCATTCATTTGACAGCCAAAGGTCCTGATATAAAATGTCACTTGGTATTCTCCATATTAATAGAATAGGGGTCTAATGTTATTTGGCGCTCATGTCAGTGCCGCCGGTGGTTTCTCTAATGCTTTTACTAGGGGAAAAGACATAGGCGCAACTTCTATCCAAGTCTTTACCCAAAGTCCAAGGGCTTGGAAACCCAGTCAGCTAAATGGACAAGACCTTGAGGCCTTTCATTCCAAAATGGCCACGCAGTCTAAGTCTAATCAAATTTTGGCACTATATTGCCATGCGACGTATTTGATCAACTTGGCCTCACCTGAAAAAGACCTCTATAACAACTCAGTCAAGTGTTTGGTAGAAAATCTTAAAGTTGCCAACGCTCTTGGGGCCAGCGGATTAATAGTTCATGTCGGATCACATCGCGGCTCGGGTTTGGAAAAAGCCCGAAAACAAATTGCCAAGGCATTAAAGACAGCCTTTGGCCTAGTTCCAGGTGAAGTTCCGATACTGTTAGAAAATACTGCCGGAGCCGGGGATACTGTCGGGAGATCGCTTGAGGAGCTTGCGATGCTTTTAGGCGACATTTCCGACAAAGAGAGAACCGGTGTGTGCATAGACACCCAACATCTTTTCGCTTCAGGCGTATCGTTTTCATCCAAGGAAAATGTTGAAAGCTTTGTCCAATCGGTTGAAAATACTGTTGGATTATCGGCTATCAAATGTTTTCATCTAAATGATTCTGCTGTTCCCATAGGATCTAATAGGGACCGCCACGCGAACTTAGGAGCCGGAGAAATTGGCAAATTACAGCTGGCTCACTTGGTCGGATATAAAAAGTTCTCATCACACCACGCAATCTTAGAAGTGCCGGGTCCGCATGGGAAAGGTCCAGAATTGCCAGATATTAAAATGGCGAGATCAATTGCCAAATTAGGCGAAAAGATTTGGTCTTAAACTCCTTGTCCATGTCTTCCCCTGCCTTCTTGAAATCTCTTTGACCCTTCAAGTGTCTCGCCGGAACGAATTGTTTCTAATCCCAGACGGACTTCACTGGCCATAGCCTCGTCAATATCAGATCCCCATTGCAGATATGAAGACAATCGATCGTTTCGCATGCAAAGCTGTGGAAATGCTGAGATTTTTTCTGCAAGTTCTATGCTGGCCTTAAGGGCACCGTTCTCATCCGCCAGTCTATTTACAAGTCCCCACTCAAATGCCTCGACTCCCCCGACTCCCCTGCCGGTCAGAATCATATCCATTGCCCTGCTGTGGCCAATAAGCCTGGGTAATCTCACAGTTCCGCCGTCCACTAAAGGCACTCCCCATCTTCTGCAAAACACCCCAAATGTCGAAGAAGGTGTCGCGACCCTTAAATCACACCAAATTGCCAGCTCCAGTCCTCCGGCCACTGCATAACCTTCAACCGCAGCTATCACCGGTTTTGACAACTTCATCCTCGTCACGCCAAGTGGACCGGGTTTGTTCAAATCCTCCTCGATCCTATTTCCATTACCCGAACCTATTGCCTTGAGATCGGCACCTGCGCAAAAATTGCCCCCTTGGCCGAAAAGAATGGCCACGCTTAAAGCACTATTTTTCTCAAATTCTTCAAATGATTTTACCAACCCTTGGGCCGTTGGACCATCTATTGCGTTCCTCTGGTTGGGCCGGTTAATTGAAACCACGAGCACTTCGCCCTTTATTTCACTGGCAACTGTGGAGAAAGTATCTTGTTCCACCTAATCTCCTTGCATATAGTTTTGAAACGAGTTCATGACAATCACCAAATTAGCTGCCAAAGTGAAAAACTTCCATCTGAAATTACCAATTATTCAGATGCAGTCTCTCTATTGAGATTCGGTTCAATTGGTGTCGGAGGGGGGACTTGAACCCCCACGCCCTAGCGGGCACCAGCCCCTCAAGCTGGCGCGTCTGCCTATTCCGCCACTCCGACGTGGACCCGAAACTAATCGAGCGAATTAACTTTAGCCTCAATTTTATCCATATATTTGAAAATAAAGAGAAATTAAAGATCTTCCAGGACTTTTTTAGAACTAACCTTATTTGCAGGCAAAACACAAATAGAGATTTGGCAAGTTTCGATACAGCCTTAACCTAGCCGCCTGGAGTTGTCGTCGGCGAATTAAGGCTGGAAAGCGGCAACTCTACCCAACTGTTTGCATTCCAAAGCGGTCCAAAAATGGATCTGTTAGGCATAACGTTGGCTATGTTGGCACTCCACGCGAATAACTCCGGTTCTTGAAAGAGCGGGATCGTTATTGCATCGTTCCAAAGATCCAAATCCGACTGTTGGTAGTAGTCTCGGCCTTTCAAGGTATCAAGAGTACTGGACGCTAAAACTGCCAATGAGGCGGCTGTTGGATCGAGGCCCAATGAAGGATCTATCAATATACCGCTGGGGGTTGGCCAATTTCCACCCAAACCCAAAGCAGCCTTACTTAAACCTTCAGTTAAAGTCGCACTTGTGCGAGATTCAAAATCCGATGACCTCTCAGAATAAAGAGCAATCTGGAATGATCCTGAATTAATTGCCTGCACCTCGGCCTGAGGCCCATTTAGAGCGCTTAGGTTAATTTGAATTCCGGCATCTCGCCATTGAGCCTGTAGAAGTTGGGCGGTTTGAACCTGAAATTGGTCAGTGCTGTCATAAATAAGATTAAATTCCAGTGGAGTTCCGCTTCCGTCTGAAACTACACCGTATAGCGATATATTAAATCCAGCTTGAGTAATTAATCTCTGACTCTGATCGATACTTGGAGATCCAAATATTCCGGCATCACCTCTGTAACCGGGAAGTCCAGGGACTGCAAAATGGTTATCCAAAGTTCCGATGCTTGGAATTTCAAACCCGGTTGTATCGTTTGCCAACTGCTGTCGGTCAATAATAGAAGCTATTGCTCTTCTTTCAATCGGTGAAGTCAAATTAGATGCAAGTGGATTAAATGCCAAAGTTAGAGAGGTATTACTTGCATTTACCTGCTTTTTTATATATGTGTCGTTTGAAAGCCCCGCTATTACAGATGGATAACTCTGACCCATAATAAAATTAACTTTGCCACTTTCCAATGCCTGAACCATTTGATTGCTCGACTGAATTACTTTAAAAATCAATTTAGAAGTATATGGTTTTGGGCCTGAGAAGTTAGGGTTGGGAACCAATACCAATGAACTATTTGGCACCTCACTGGAGATTTTATAAGGACCACCTGACACCTCCACTGAGGAACTGGGCTTCTCGAAACCTTGGTTCCATCCCAATTGCTGGCCAACATGAGCCGGAACCAAATTTGAGAAAAGAGATTCCCAATCTGCAAAGGGATGTCCGAATGTTACGGTGACCAAGGTGTCATCATTGGACCCAACTATTGAATTAATGTCTGACCATCCCGGCTGGTCAACTGCTACATAGGGATTAAGGCTCGCATCGAGCCCAACTCCAATGTGAGCATGCCAGTTGTAGACAAAGTCATCTGCACGTATAGGAACTCCGTCCGCCCATTTAGCATCCGGATTGATCTGATATGTAACTACCTGGGGATTAATGCTTATCAATTCAGCTTGAGTGACTACTGCGGTATCAAGATGTGGTTGATCATCTCCCCCATTTATAAATATCTGAGGCCAAACTTGATCCATAACCTGTTGTGTAACAAAATTGTCGCCGTCAGGTGTGTTTGGATTGAAATTTGTCGGCAAAAATGGGACACCGATTGTAATAATCGCCTTTTTTACAATTGGCGTAACTACTTTGTTAGAGTTACCGCAACTTGAAAGTGCTACCGCTATCCCAGCAACAGCTATCAGTGTACGACTAAAACCTGCGACTTTCAAGTCCAGCGCAGCCCCACAATAATTGTGGTGAAAGCAAATAGCGCCAAACAAATTATGGTCATTCTGTCGAGATTTTTCTCAACCACAGAAGAACCTGAAGCAATGGAAGATACGCCACCGCCAAATAGGCTAGAAAGTCCGCCTCCCTTTCCTGAGTGAAGCAGAACCAAAAGTATCAATCCTAAGGATGAGATTACATTTATTGTAACAATCGCGTCAGTTAACACCTATTCTCCAATTGCATCATTCAAACACAATAATAGATGGGATTTTTCTCCATCTATCGGCCAGCGGCCTTTACCACCTTAGCAAAGGAGTCTCCATCTAGGCTAGCGCCTCCCACTAACAGCCCGTCAACGTCCTTCTGTCTACACAGTGACCTGGCATTATCAGGCGTGACTGAACCTCCGTAGAGAATTCTGACGCCTGATCCCACTCCGGGTCCGACAATTGTTTCGATCTCCTCGCGAATTACCTGACACATTTCCTGCGCATCCATTGTCGAAGCGTTAACTCCGGTCCCAATGGCCCATATTGGCTCATATGCAACCACGCATCTCTGGACCAAGGCCGGGGAAAGCCCTTGAAGTGCAGAGCGAAGCTGGGCCATTACATGGCTTTGGGCTCCGCCTGAGTCTCTAACATCTTTTGACTCTCCGACGCATAAAATTGGACTCATACCCGCTGCCAAAACCGCCCTAAGAGTTTTAGCCACAACTTCATCGCTTTGGCCGAGAATCAATCTTCGTTCGCTGTGGCCCACAATCACATAGCCAACATGGAGTTTTGCAAGCATATTTGGCGAAATTTCGCCGGTAAAGGCACCTTTGGGTTCAAAATAACAGTGCTGGGCTCCCAAAACAACTGAAATCTTTTCAGATTCAAGTACTGTTTGAACCGACCGCAGATCCGTAAAAGGCGGGTGTATCGATACTTCAACTGCAGCTAAATCTTCTTCGGTAATACTTGCAGAGAAATGATGAATCATCTGGACGGCTTCAAAGTGGGTGTGGTTCATCTTCCAATTTCCACAGATAAGCCTCCTCCTGATAGCGGGAGGTATAGGAGTCAAAGGCTCGTCAGTCACTAGATTTCACCGAATCTCGTAGCGCTTTGAGACCGGGCAAGTCACCGCACTCAATCAGTTCAAGAGAAGCGCCGCCGCCGGTAGATACATAGTCGGCAGCGCCGGTTAAACCTAAATCACCGATTGCCTTTGCACTGTCCCCTCCGCCAACAACCGTAAACCCGGGACATTTGGCAACCGCTTGGGCAACTCCTCGAGTGCCTTCTTTGAATCGGGAATCTTCACAAACACCCATAGGGCCGTTCCAAAATACAGTTTGGGCCATTTCCACCTCTTGAGCATACTTTTTTGTGGTCACGGGACCAATATCCAAGCCTCTCCAGTGTTCGGGAATATCTCCTTCAATAATTTTTGTTTCACCGCCTTGGCCGTCTGCTCCAAATTTCCCGCCAGGAGAAAGGCAAACTGTATCTGTCGGCACAATAACTGTGGCGCAAGATTCCAGCAACTTACGACATTCATCAACTCTGTCCGGCTCAACCAAAGAATCCCCAATCGAAAGCCCCATCGCCCTTAAGAAAGTGAAAGCCATGGCCCCGCCAACCAAAATTTTGTCGGCAACTTTAGAAAGTGAAGTTAACACTCCAAGTTTCTCGCTAACTTTGGCCCCTCCGACAACTGCAACAAATGGTTTTGAGGGACTTTCAAGTAAAGAGGTGAGCACCTGAACCTCGCGTTCGAGCAATCTGCCTGCCGCGCTTGGCAGATGCTGCGGCGGACCTACTACAGATGCGTGCGAACGGTGAGAGACGCCGAAAGCATCATTTACAAAATAATCTTGATTCTCAATAAGTGCTTTCACAAAGTCCGCATCATTTGCTTCTTCTCCTGCATTAAAGCGCAGGTTCTCAAGCACAGTCACAGGAGGACCTATTTCTGCGAGTCTTTTGGCAACCGGTGCCATTTCCCACTTCGGATCCGGTTCCCCATGGGGCCGGCCCAGGTGAGAACATACGGTGATTTTTGCTCCATTGTTGGCTAACCAAAACAGTGTCGGAACACAAGATCGAATTCTAAAGTCGTCACCTACGCTCCAAAGCGATTCTCCGGCTTTTGCGGAGGGATTTTTCACTAAGGGCACATTGAGATCGGCCCTTACCAGCACTCTTGCACCTTTTAAATCAGGAAGATCTTCCAGGACTGGCAGCTTGGTCCAATCTAAGCGAGTCATTTGATTTGGTCAGGCTTTCTTGCCTACGTAGTCAACAAGATCAACCAATCGATTTGAGTATCCCCATTCATTGTCATACCAACCAAAAATTTTGATCAAAGTCGCTCCGCCACCTGCATCTTGAGCCATAGTCAGTGGAGAGTCAAAAATGCAAGAAGATGGATTTCCAATAATGTCCGATGAGACTAACGGATCAGTTGAATAAGACAAAACCCTCGACAGTCGAGACTCGGTTGCGGCTTTGTGGAACGCTTCATTGATTTCTTCAACCGAAACTTTCTTCTCCACAATGCCGGTCATGTCAGTTATAGATCCATCGATCACGGGCACTCTTAGAGAGGTGCCGTCTAGTTTCCCCGCCATTGCTTGCATCACAAGACCCGTAGCCCTTGCAGCTCCCGTGGAGGTCGGGACAATATTTATGCTTGCTGCCCGCGCCCTCCTGAGATCGCTGTGAGCCAAATCAAGCAGATTTTGATCATTTGTCATTGCGTGCACAGTCGTCATAAGTGCCGTTCGCAGAGTGAAAGCGTCATCTATTACCTTGACCATTGGGACAAAACAGTTAGTGGTGCAAGACGCATTGGAAATCACCATATGGACGTTAGGATCAAATGTTTCTTCGTTTACTCCCATGACTATTGTTGCATCGGCTCCTTTGGAAGGAGCAGAAACAACTACCCTCTTTGCTCCTGCCGCGACATGTAAATAAGCATCGTCCCTATTGGTGAAACGTCCAGTTGATTCGACAACTACATCGATATCAAGTTCTTTCCAGGGCAAATTCTTGGGATCCCTCTCGGCATATATCTTGACCGGCTTTCCATCAATAACCAGGCCGTCGTTGCCTATATCGACGCTTCCCTTAAATCGACCTTGGGTGCTGTCGGATCTGAGAAGTGTGGCATTTGTTTCAATGTCGACAAGGTCATTTATGGCCACAAGATCCAAATCGGTGTCAGCTTCTCTAAGAGCTCTGATGAAATTACGACCAATTCGGCCAAAGCCGTTAATTGCCACCCTCACGCTCATTTTCTTCTCCCTATCGTTCAGTGATCAAATTCCAATGACCAGACAAAGCCTAGTTGCGATCTAATAGCGAATCATTTTGGCGAACCACTATCGTTTTAAACGATAGCACCACAGGAGGCCGCCTCTTGTTTATTTTGCCCAGGAACATAAAATGACAACCTAAACAAGAAAAGTCCAGCATATCTAGGCGACAAAATGCTATTCCTACTTTTCCAGATCTCTGTGAACCACTCTGGCAGCTAAGCCCCTGGTTTGAAGCAACTCGCCAACGGCATTAGCTATTGCCACCGATCGGTGTTTTCCTCCTGTGCACCCTATGGCAACGGTCAGGTAGCTTTTACCTTCACGGATAAAACCGGGCAGCACCGTGCCAAAAAGTTGGTCTAGATCTCTTATGAATGCCTTGGCATCGCTTTGGTTTAAGACAAAATCGCTGACCTCTTGATCCTGTCCTGTTTTGGGCCGCAGGTTTACATCCCAATGAGGATTCTCAAGAAATCGAACATCAAATAAAAGGTCGATATCGGTAGGTACTCCATGGGCATACCCAAAAGACACCACACGAGCTTCAATTCCTTGTTTTGCATCTAGAGAAAACATCTCCTGAAGCCGTTGCCTGAGTTGATGTACATTCAGATTCCCAGTATCTATAACAAAATCAGCAATTCCTCGAAGAGGTGTCAGCAACTTGCGTTCTTTTGAAATTGCTTCTGTAATAGATCCGGCCCCGATTGGGTGTGGACGCCTTGTTCCTTCGAACCGTCTTGCCAAAGTGTCGTCGGATGCATCCAGATAAATTACTCTCAAACTATCGGCAACTTCTTTAAGTCCTTGTATCCCGCTAAGAACGTTTTCAATATCTTCTTCTAAATTTCTCCCGACAACCAATGCCACTTTGTCGCTTGGCTTTTCAGAGTGTGCGGCCAAATTTCCAACAGTCACAATCAATGAAGCCGGCAGATTATCTATTACCAGCCACCCCATATCGTCAAATACGTCGGCCGCGCTTGACCTACCCGCCCCAGACATCCCCGAAATCACAAGGAATTCAGTCAATGCAATTTTCCGCTATTTCGAGAGTCTCCACTTAATGATTCTGCCAAAATATTTGCCACTTAGCAATGTATTGCCTTTATTCCTGATTTCTGTTATGTATTTTGCTGTAAATTGCTTCCGAAGTTGCACTGGGGAGCCAGGTTAGTTTCTTTAGATCGTTTAAATCGGCTTCCTTAACTTTTCCAATCCCACCCATTTCTTTCAGCAGTTTTGCTTTCCGTTTGTCTCCTAAACCGGGAATTCCGTCAAGTACCGAGGTTTTGAAGTTCTTTTGCCTTAGCTCTCTGTGAAATGTAATGGCAAAACGGTGAGCTTCATCCCTTAATCGTTCCAGAAGATACAAGGACTCCCTGTCCCTGGGAATCAAGATGCCTTCTTTTTGCCCCGGAACAAAAACTTCTTCAAATTTTTTGGCGAGTGAAACTATCGGGATAAGTTTCTCCAGATTCATTTCTTTTAACAGTTCAACTCCTACTCCGAGTTGGCCCTTGCCGCCGTCTAAAACAATCAAGTCAGGAGTCTTTCCAAATTCAGTTGCTTCCTTAATCCTTTTAAGCCGCCTTGCAAGCATCTCTCTCATGGCGAGATAGTCGTCATTATGCCCGGTATTTATTTTAAATCGCCTGTAGAGTGACCTCTTTGGCAAACCGTCTTCAAATACCACCATTGAACCTACATAATTTGTACCTTGCAGATGAGAGCAGTCGTAGCACTCTATTCGATAAGGTAATTTTGGGAGCTTTAAAACGTCAGCCAGTTCTTCGATGGCTCTTGCGCGCGCTACATGATCACTACTTCTCCGCAAATTTTGCCTATTCGATTCATCCTCGGCATTTTTGCAAGCTAAATCGATGAGCGACTTTTTCTTTCCTTTCATTGGAACCTTGATGCTAACCTTTGACCCTTTAATTTTTTGAAGCCATTCGCCAAGAACTTCCATATTTTCCGGCTTGGTCGGAACGAGTATTTCTTTTGGAGGAGTCTTTGCTTGATCATCGTAGGCCCACTCAAGAACTTTGGCCACAAGCTGGGAATAATTTAATGCCTCAACTTTTTCAACTGTATAAGGTATCTGTCCCACTATTGTTCCGGATCGAACTTGGATTATCTGAACTGTAGCTACCAACTCCCTGTCAAAGATGCCAACGGCGTCAAATTCTTCACTTTGATCCCCAACCATCTGTTGCTTTTCAGCTAGCACCTTGAGGTCTTCAATCCGGTCTCGCCAAATAGCTGCCCTTTCAAAATCGAGCCTTTTAGAAGCTAGAGCCATTTCGGCCTTAGCCCGATTTGCAACCTCTTTGGTGTTCCCGGAAAGCACTGCAATCGTATCTTCTACATAGTTTTCATAGTCGGGCCTATCGACAGCACCAATACATGGACCGCAGCATCTCGCGATATGAAATAAAAGGCACGGTCTCCCTTCTTTAGTATGGCGTTCCAATTTCTTGTCGCTGCAGCTTCTAAGTGGAAAAGTCTTTTGGAGTAGTTCCAAACTTTCACGAACAGCCCGCGGCTGGACGAAGGGTCCAAATAACATGACTCCTTTAGATTTGCCGGCTCTTGTCAAATAAGCCCTCGGCCACTCTTGTGCGAAAGAAAGTGCGATATAAGGATATGTTTTGTCGTCTTTGAGCAGCACATTGTATTTTGGCTTATGAGCTTTTATGAGGCTGTGTTCCAACAGGAGAGCGTCGAGCTCAGTATTAACTTGGATCCACTCAACTCGGACCGCATTTTCCATCATCTGCCTGGTGCGTTCGTGAAGTCTCTCAGGATTGGCGAAGTATGAAGATACCCGGTTCTTGAGGGATCGGGCTTTTCCCACGTAAATTGCCTGGGAATCTTGGTTAAAGAACTGGTAGGAACCAGGCGCATCTGGGATGTGTAACGGGCGTTCTTTCATTCAATTAAAATGTAATATGCTGACCTGGGTCATAAAGCAACATCGGTTTCGGGACCGCCATCCCCGCAGGAATATCCAGGCTATCCTGCCGGTCAACCGAAATCTTAGCTAAATAAAGGAAAGTGAAAATGTTCCGATTACAAGCTCCGCTACCTGAGAGCTATAGGCAAGCTAGCCCGCAAGAGCTCGCGTCCAGAATAAGTGAAGCCAAGTCAAGGCTTGGAGAAAAGGTTTTTATCCTAGGCCACCACTACCAACAAGACGAGGTTATGGATTTTGCCGATGCCAGGGGTGATTCACTGGCATTATCGAGACTGGCAGGTGAACAAACAGAGGCAGAATACATAGTCTTTTGCGGTGTTCACTTCATGGCCGAAGCCGCAGATATTCTTACTTCCAAAAATCAGAATGTGATACTGCCGGACTTAAATGCAGGTTGTTCAATGGCAGACATGGCAGATTTAGACACTGTGGAAGATGCCTGGGAGGAACTATCGATGATTATTGACACTTCCAGAGTGGTCCCGATTACCTATATGAACTCATCCGCTGCCCTAAAAGCATTTGTCGGCAATCATGGTGGTGCTGTTTGTACATCGTCTAACGCCAAAGCTATTCTCTTGTGGGCGCTCGATCGGGGGGATCAGGTACTTTTCTTCCCAGATCAACATTTGGGACGAAATACGGCATTTCAGCTCGGTTACACTGCACAGGACATGTTGGTTTGGGATCCAAGAATGGCTTTCGGAGGCAATGGCGAAGAAAAGGTTAAATCCTCTACTTTTCTGCTTTGGAAAGGCCATTGCTCCGTCCATCAAAGGTTTGAACCCCGCCATGTTGAAGACTTTCGAATGAAATATCCTTTGGGAACTGTAATTGTCCACCCAGAATGTGCCCACGAGGTGGTTGAATTGGCAGATCAAATCGGTTCTACTGATGCCATCATAAAAGCCGTATCTTCCGCTCCCTCTGGGTCAGTATTTGGAATCGGTACCGAAATCCACCTTGTCCACCGCCTTTCCAAAGAACATCCCGATATGACCATCGAATCGCTTGATCCACTGGTATGTCCTTGCGCAACTATGTTCAGAATCGACGCCAGGCATTTGGCCTGGATCCTAGAAGGGCTAGTAGAAGGAAAGATAAGAAATCAAATAGTCGTGGATCCAGATATTGCCCAGTCGGCCAAAATTGCACTGGAACGAATGCTCAAAATTGTCTAAGCGCTCTTCGCACCAATTTCAAGCCTATCCTTAACCAAATCAGAAAGCACTTGTTGCTCATCCAACCCGCTAATAACAGGCGGCTTATGCCATGAGCCGTCACTTTTTAGTTCCCAAGCGTTTTGATCGTCTTTAAGATCTAAATCCAAAATCTCTTCGAGACGACCTTTGATAATGGAATCTGTAACAGGGACGATAGCTTCCACTCTTCGATCAAGATTCCTTTCCATAAGATCTGCAGATCCGATCAGGTAACTGGCCGACCGCGGACCTATTCCTCCAAAACGAAAGATTCTCGAATGTTCCAAGAACCTTCCCACCAAGGATCTAACTCTGATGTTTTCAGACAGTCCCTCTACTCCTGGAACCAAACTGCAAATGCTTCTCACAATGAGATCAATCTTCACTCCTGCATTTGATGCCCGGTAAAGAGCCTCTATGACGGTTGGATCAGTAAGTCCGTTAACCTTTAAAATTATTCGACCGCTCTCTCCGGCGCTAGCTTCCGCTTGAATAGATTCAACAATGTATCGGCGCAGGCCAGTCGGGGCAACAATTAGTTTTCTAAAAGAGTGTTGGTTGCTGTATCCTGTCAAAAAGTTAAACAGGTCGGTTAGGTCGGCCCCTAAGTCCTCGTCGGCCGAGAGAATTCCAATATCCTCATACTGCCTGGCTGTTTTAGAATTGTAGTTTCCGGTGCCTATGTGGCAGTAGCGCTTGATCCCATCACTTTCCTGCCTGACTACCAGAACACATTTGCAGTGGGTTTTAAGACCAACCAACCCATAAACTACATGAACACCGGCACGCTCCAACTTCCTGGCCCAACCTATATTTGCCTGTTCGTCGAATCGTGCCTTTAATTCAATCAAAACTGCCACTTGCTTTCCCGACTCAGCTGCAGCTATCAAAGCCATGACTATCGGAGAGTCACCTGAGGTTCGGTAAAGAGTTTGCTTAATGGCAAGCACGTTGGGATCAGAGGCGGCTCTTGTGATAAATGCTTCCACTGAAGTTGTGAAAGACTCGTAGGGGTGATGAATAACAATATCTCTTTCCCTTATTGCGTCAAAGATGTCTTGCGAGTGGGGGTCCACTTTGGCTAGCCGCGGAGCTGGTACTGATTTGAAATAGGGTAAATGAAGGTCGGGACGGTCTAAGTTGTGAACGGCCCAAAGGCCACCCAGATCCAGAGGCGCACGAGAAGCGTAAACGTCAACTTGCTCCACCTCAAGCTCGCGCAGCAGAAGCGAGGCAACTTCACTTGAAGTACCGGCTTGAATTTCAAGTCTCACGGCACGTCCAAACCTCCTCCGCCGTAGCTCCATTTCAACTGCTTCCAATAAATCGTCAGCTTCGTCTTCTTCCAGAGTCAGGTCAGCATTTCTAGTTACCCTAAAAGCGTTGTGTTCCAAAACTGCCATATCGGGAAACAACACTCCCAAGTGAAATGCAATAACTTGCTCAATGGGGACAAAGCGTTCTTGGTCTGGCATAACCACAAAACGGTCTAGCAACGGAGGAACTTTTACTCTTGCAAAACGCTGTTCCCCGGTTTTTGGATCCCCTACCAATACAGCCAAATTGAGCGACAGATTTGAAATATAGGGAAACGGGTGGCTGGGATCAACAGCTAGCGGAGTAAGGACCGGGAAAATGGTATTTTCAAAGACTCCCACAAGGTACTCTCTGTCATCGTCGTCCAGGGAAGACCAGTCGGAAAGTATTATTCCGGACTTCGATAAGCTCGGCACCAGATTCTCTAAAAATAATTTCTCTTGTCTGTCCAAAAGATCCCTCACATTTTTCCTAATGGCGTCGAGTTGCTCGGCTGGCCGCATGCCGTCTATCGATCTCGTGCGAATATCAGCCGCTACTTGATCTTTCAAACCTGCTACCCTGACCTGGAAAAATTCATCCAAACCTGTGGCAAATATCGCCATAAACTTGATTCGCTCTAAAAGCGGGAACCTGTCACTCTCAACCAAATCCAAGAGTCTTTGACCAAAAGATAACCAAGATAGCTCCCGGTTTATGTAATTTGGAAGACCGTCGGGATTAGAAATGCTCACAATGCCAAAATAGTCACTTTTTTACCCTATGATGCGCTAGCCTCTAAAAGAGTAATGGTAACCGTAGGCACACCTCTCCCGACAAGAACTCGAAAAAAGCGCAGATGGCGTCGGCGGACTGAGCTTGGAATGATTCTCATGGCAAGTGGGCTCACCACCGGGGCCTATATTTTGGTCAACCTCTCGCTAAAGGCAAAACTCCCTACTGACCTGGAGGTATTCCTTGGAGTCATAATCGGACTTGCTATTGCTGCCCACATGGCTACCAGGTGGCTAGCCCCTGAGGCTGACAGCGTCTTGCTTTCCCTTGTTATCCTTTTAAACGGATTGGGATATGTCATGATTGCTCGACTTGACGTGTATGCAAAACACCCTTACGGACCAAATCAGGCGCTTTGGTCGATGATAGGAGTAGGCCTCTACATTGTCACCCTTCTTGTCGTAAAAAGATCTCGTGACCTGGATAGATACCGCTATCTACTGGCATTTGCAGCGGGTATTTTACTTATTTTGCCTTTAATGCCTTTTGTCGGAGAAACTATATATGGTTCAAGCCTGTGGATTCATATTGGTGGGGTGACTTTCCAACCCGTAGAGATTGCCAAACTGGCCCTAGTCATTTTTTTTGCTTCATACTTCATTGAAAAACGTGAGCTAATGACCCTGGGAACAATTCGGGTAGGGAATCGACTAGTGACTGACCCCAGACCCTTTGGGCCGCTACTTCTAGCTGCGGGTTTGTCACTGGTTGCTATGGGAATTGAACACGACGTTGGTTTTGCCCTTCTATTATTCGTTCTATTCATGTCCATGCTTTGGCTGGCTACCGGTCGACTTCGTTACGTCTTGGTTGGCGCCGTGATTTTTCTAATCGGCACTTACATTGGGTCACACCTCCTTTACCAAGTAAATGAACGTCTCGCCATATGGGTTGATCCTTGGAAAGATCCATTTGGCAACGGCATGCAGCCGATTCAAGGAATTATTGCATTGGCCACAGGTGGGCTGGGCGGAAGTGGACTCGGTCAAGGAGCAACTGGATTATATGTTGCAGTCCCTCAGTCAGACTTTATATTTTCCGCATTTGGCGAAGAACTGGGTTTGTTTGGAACATCTGCCATTCTTGTCGCATACATGTTGATAATTGGATCTGGCTTAAGAATAGCAATTTCTGCCAGATCCGAATTTGCAAAATTAGTAGCAGCCGGCTTAACCGTACTCATCGGTTTCCAAACTTTTTTCATTTTGGCAGGGGTAGAGCGTGTACTTCCGTTAACGGGCATTACCCTTCCCTGGGTATCCTATGGAGGATCTTCTTTAGTGACAAACTACATACTTCTCGCAATCTTGATGCGAATCTCTTCTGAGGCAAACGAACGTCAGGTCGAATTACTCAGCTAGACGAACTAAGTGTTGAGCCAGATTGAACTGTCGTACTTGTGCTAGATGGTAAATTCGAGGCCTGATAATTACTAAGTAGTAGCTTGGCATACGTCAGTAGCGGAAGATACTTTTGGACATCATTACCGCCAACTGCCCAGATCATCATTATTGCTCGGTCATAAACAAAAATGTGCAACTCATAATCAATAGCAACCCACGGACTATCTCCCGCGTACACAATTCCATCAACCGCAATGAAAACTCCACCACTCCCCAAAGTAGGTTCGGGAGTAGCCGAGTCACGACTTACTCGCCAGTCCCATCCTACATTTATTTGGTCATAAATAAGTACTTCCTGGGCCATGCAGGTCGCACCTTTGCTGGTCAAAAAATAGTTCATCGATTGAGATGCATCACTAGGCGTGTCAAAAATCCAAGCCTCTGACGACACAGCGTCTCTGACTGGATTAGGCCCACTCTTTAAACTTGGAGGATACTTATTTACAAAATAGTATGGTTCGCTAAATTGGTCAACGAAACCAGTAAATTTCGATCCAATACAACTTTCAAGTTGGCTCCTCATCTTTGCGGTTACGCCAAATGAGTAGTTACCATATAGCGGTGCAAATCCTCTACTTTTAAAATAGCTTGTAGGGATCAAAAAACTGGCAATTTCTTTCTGGACGGGTGTTTGAGGTCCAAGTTGACCCAGTTTGGTTTTATTGAAACCAATTTGAGGGCTTGCAGATGAAGAGCCACAGGAAGACAAGATTAATAACATAGCTCCTGCTGCTAAACATTTGGAGAAAAATTTCTCTGGAAAATCGAAAATCATCTTATACTAAAATATCAGAAAACAACTCACTAAATCATTCATCTTGACTTTCAATATTTTTTTGAGATCGGAA
>JAJYDO010000069.1 GCA_021777355.1 Actinomycetes bacterium
TTTGGCGGAGTAGCAGCTACTGCAACTGTCAATTCGCCGACCCAGATCACTGCTACTGCTCCTTCTGGCTCAGGCACGGTCTATGTCACCGTCACAACCGGTTCAGGGACCAGTGCAACCGGCACGGCGAGTCAGTTCACTTATCTGCCGCCGACCGTGACGAGTTTAAGTCCGAACAGTGGATCAACGCTTACAAGTGTCATAATTACCGGCACGAATTTCACTTCGGGCTCAACAGTTTCATTTGGCGGAGTAGCAGCAACTGCAACAGTCAATTCATCAACCCAGATCACAACTTCTGCTCCTTCTGGCTCAGGCACGGTCTATGTCACCGTCACGACTAGTGCAGGGACAAGTGCGACAGGCACGGCGAGTCAGTTCACCTATCCTCCCCCGCCAACAGTCACCGGTTTAAGTCCAGCTACTGGACCTACAGGAACTTGCGTCTTTGTCTCAGGTACAAATTTCATTACAGGATCGGTGGTCTACTTTGGAGGCGTACCTGCAAATACAACGATCAATTCATCTACGCTTATCACTGCATTTGCACCCACCGGTTCCGGAACTGTTTACGTCACTGTGACAAGTTCCTCAGGGACAAGTCCGACTGGCCCAGCAAGTCAGTACACTTATTGAGGCAGCATGGATTTCAAATCAACGCATAAGTTGGATTTGAAAGGTTAGCGTGGTCAACAAAAGTGACTGTTCATGTTGAATTTGCTCATATTAGGTGTAGGCTACTTTAAGCGAAGCCTTTGGATAGAATCTGCCTGGACCTTTCTAGGCCGCTTTTAAACAAACTTCCCGACACCCACTCAATGACTCGTTCAACATATCTCTTGAACCCAGATTCATAATCTCTAAAATCTTAGTTGCCGCATCTCTTATTCTGTTTGCCGAATTCTTGATGAGTATCGATGCATTCTCATGTCCCCCTGCCCAAGTTGCTAAGTATCCAAAGGTATACGAAGATGAATCAATCCCGATCTCGCTGCAAATTAAAAAGGCAGTTGACTCTGCCTCAAGTTCCGCCAATGCCCGATCGTGGAAGTTTTCATGTAAGATGGCGTGAGTTAGTTCATGGGCCATGGTTTTACATTTCTGGGCCGAAGAGTTGCTTTCCTCGATTCTTATCCTTCTTAATGCATGAGTGCAGTCACCGTTAGAACCATCTCCAATTGATGTTTCTTCAACATAAAAGCCTATCGAAGATGCCGCTTCTTTAAAAAGTTGAAGGTCATGCTCGAATCCTTCTTGTTCGAGCCGCCTGCAAACTTCTGGCAGTTCCTTGCCCTCGGTTTGTGAAATATCAAATACAGGAACACTTCTAAATCCAATAAGGCAATCTTCATTCGATTGGCCTTCAAAGGCGCCATATAGGTTTTCTTTAGCCTGAAGACTTTTTTTGAAAATGGGAGCCAATATCCAAATGGCTGATTCTCCTTTTTTTACGTTTCTCTCAAACTCCAACCACGTTTTGTATCCGGCCACTCTGGAGGCCCCGGGTTTTTGTGCCATGATGAGATTAATATTTGTAGGCGAATACTGGCGGAATTTACCCATCGCTCGCAAATAGTCTTGCCATTTGTCTGTAGATACAAGACTTACTATTCCTTGATCCAATTCATTTAACAGTTCTGCTTTTGACCCAAAAATACGCATTGACAACCTCCTCGTTTATTCCATAAGGTTGTCGGCGACAACAATCGTACTTTTGCCCAAATACAAGGGATCTCTATTAAATCACCTTATTTGTGAAAACAAAGTGCAAATGAAACTACCTCAAACTATTGCAGCGTGGTACGACACTTTGGACTAAGCGAAAACTCCGGCAGTGTCAATTTCGGGCTCTTCGGAAGTGACTTGGACTGAGCGAGGTGGCTCGGGATCCCTTATAAGCCCGCCAGATACCCAGTTGCGCTTGTCAGCCAAAACTAAAACAGGAGGAAGTATTACAAGCGCGCAAAGCAGTGCAACTGCTACGTTCATAGCGACAATTATTCCAAACCCTCTCAGAAGCGGCATCGAAGAAAATGCCATTACTCCAATTCCTGCAATGGCAGTCATAGCAGAAACCATAAAGGCCCTTCCGGTCCTCGCTGCCGTTACATCCATGGCCTCACGCGGCTCAAGTCCTCTTGCTCTTTCTTCGACAAATCTTAGAAGAATTAGCGATGTGAACTCGGTGCAAACCGCAACTACTAATGGACCAGCAATTGAAGTCATCGGAGAAAGCTTCAGATTTAATGCATACGCAATTAGTGAAACTGCACCGACTGCAATAGTGACTGGGATGAGAGACAATACAGCCCTGATTAAACTTCTTAGCCTCACAGTCAGGAACGCTCCAACTAAAAGTATCGAAAGATAAGTCAAAACCGTTCTGGAAGCGGCTAAGTTTTCCAAGAGACCAACCCCTACTACGGCAATTCCACCCGGAGCAGCCGTCATTCCGACAGGAGTGGTCACCAAGGGCGGACCCTGAAGTTCTTGAACCAAAGGTTGGAGACCACTTAGCGTCTCGGTCTTTGCCCTAAAAATGATGCTCAGATCGCTGCCGCCATTTTCAACTGTAAGTTTTTGAATTGCAGTCGGCGTAACATCGTAAACTTGGAGAACTTGTTGGCCTGTGGGCACCACCTGGTCAGCACCTGGGACCGCCATGAACTGTTCAATAAAATTAACTAAGCCAATTCCCGGAAATACAACATTTGAGTATTTGCTCTGTATCTCATTGGTGAGATTAGTCACGTAATTAACTGTTTGATCGGTAAATGGCTGATTTGTAGTCACTAACACACCCATCAAATCATCAGATCCAGTTCCAGCTCTAAGCGCAACAATATTTTGAATTGCTTGAGAGTTTGGATTGACCCACTGGATGGGGTCTGTCTGCAGCTCCAGTTTCCCCTCAACTGCAATTCCGCCAAAAAATATGATTAGGCTCACGGCAGCTAATGGAATTGCAGCAGCAGCAGGCAGGCTTCCTAGGTAAACAGTCAGTTTGCTTAGATAGCCTTTGGAAAAATCTTTCCCTTTGGTTGGGGAGCGATACTCTCTGACACCCAGTATTGCCAGAGGTCCGATAATCGAACCGATGCAGACTGCGATAATCCCAACTACCAAAAGAGCGCCAAACTGTCTGATCATAGGAACCTTTGCGACTAAAAGAGCAGTGAAAGCGAAAACTGCGTCAAATGTGACAACTAAAAGTGCCGGGCCCAAGTTTCTTGCAGTTGCCTGTATGGGGTGAGCCGCCCTGTCTAAGACCACCTCCTCTTCAACTCTGGAATGCATCTGGACAGCGTAGTCAATGCCTACACCTAGCAACACCGGTAGACCGGCAATCGAGGCTAAGGTAAGTGGAATATCAAAATATCCGGCTATTCCAAATGCCCATATAAGACCGATTCCAACTACAATAAAGGGCAGTAGTCGCCATCTGACGGTAAAGGTCAGCAAAAGTATCAAGATCATCAAGATTGCTGCTATACCGGTTAAAGTAAACATGCCTCCCTTTAGGTAATCATTGATAGTTTTTAATAGAGCTGGAACTCCTGTTGTTATAACTGTGGCGCCACTTATTGGATTTGAATTAATAATGGAAGTTACTTGTGCGGCCGCTTGTGATTCCTGATCGATATTTAGTCCGCCCTTTAGGAAAACATAAATTACGGCATGGGAGTTATTTGGGAAAAATGAAAGATCAGCCTCCCGAAGTGAACCATCTGTATTGTGCGTCAAGAAATTCACCCAGCTTGGATTTGTGAATACTTGCTTTGAAACTGGGATTGCTTCCTCGGCTTTCAACTGTCCACTCAAATTCGCCAGTCGTAATTTTTGTGAGCTAGGGGAGAGGTCATGCTGGTAGGCGTAGAGCAAAAGGGATCCCGCAATTGAATAAACCGGTCCTCCGGGCGCTACAACCAAGTTCTGCGAAAGGTTCATTGCATCCATTGGAGTAACTACCCTAAAAACTGACGGATCTTTTCCGAGTTCAGCCTCCAATTTGTTCATTGCGGCTTGATTTGCCTTAGTGAACAAATTGTTAATTGAAAGCCCTGGATTCATCGTGATCATGGTGGCCATAGGATCACCGCCGAATACGTTTTCAAAGTTTGCATTTTCCTGCTGCGCCAAGTCGTTTTGATTCAAATAGCTAGCATTGGAAGTAACAAATTTAAGTTTGACCATTCCTATTCCGAGACCCATCGTTACCAAGAGTCCCACTAACGCCACAATTCCCGCCCTTTTCCCTAGATTTAGTCCCAGCCAAGACCAAAAATTCCTCAAAGCTTTACTCCATTTCGTACTAACTCAGAAATATCTAAATTACTATTTGTGGCGATGCTGCCCTGACGAGTCACATAATTTACGCATCTTTAGTCCGGCGGAATACCACATCAAGCATTAATAAATATCTGTCAAGTCCCGTTTGACCACTACCGATTACACCTAAATAAGGTCGTAACTACAGTTTTCTCACCGGCTCGCGACAATTGACACTAAAGACAATAGGACAAGTTGGCACATAAATCCAAATATTGTGGATAACTAATACAAAATCTGTAATTTAAGCGGAAAGCGCCAGTGCCGCTACTTCTGGTAGTTGGCCAAGCCTATGCAGCGCTTCTCTCTCAATTCTCCTGACACGCCTAACCCCAACCCCCAGTTGGCTCGCCACGCTCTCAAGCGATGCGGGAGTTTTCCCGTTAAGGCCAAATCGAAGGCCAACCACTTTTTGCTCCATTTCAGAGAGGTCGCCAATGGCTCTTCTTAGATCATTCTGAACTATTTCAGATTCCACGTCTTGTTCGAATCCCAGATCTTCGCCGGCAACCAGTTCCCCTAAAGACGCCCCGTCGTCGTCGGCAACTGGCTGGTCAAGCGATACTTCCGTGTATTTATGGCGCTCTATGGCTCGTTGGAGTGATTGCCTAATCCACCAAGTAGCATAGGTGGAAAATCTAAAACCTCTCTCCCACTCAAACTTGTCGACTGCCCTCATAAGCCCAATTGTTCCCTCTTGGACCAGATCATCGAAATCGACCGGACCCTGATAACGTCTGGCCCAATGGACAACAAGTCGCAAATTTGCCGCAATCATGGCCCTTCTGGCCTCTTGGTCGCCCGTGGCAATTCTTTTGGCTAACTCCACTTGCTCTTCGTGTGTTAGAACCCTGTGCGCCGTAAGTGCTGTACCTGCCAGGCGGTACTGTCTCTCGTCAAAATTGTCGGCATCTACATTCACCCGCTGCCTCCTCACTAATCGGTTCTGAAGATACAACGTATTTAAACCTATCTGCATTCCTAAATCTTCAAAAATTGTTAGATTTCATTAATTTGCGGTAGGTTTCATCTCCTCCCACATCTCAACAGAACGTCGACTGGCAGTTTCTATGGCGCCTTTCACGAGTATCTTTAACCCTCCTTGGTCCAAGAATTCAATTCCACTGGCGGTAGTGCCGCCTGGTGAGGTAACCATTTCCCGAAGTTCGTTGGCATTTTGGCCGGTTTCTACAAGCATTCGCCCGGCTCCAAGTATTGTTCTACACACAAGTTTCGTTGCCGCAGCTTCATCAAGCCCTAGCTCAACCCCGCTTTCAATCATGTATTGGGCCAACAAAAATACATAAGCCGGTCCGGACCCTGAAAGCCCGGTAACGGCATCCAAGAGCGATTCGTCTTCAAGGAACACTACCCCACCAAGAGCCAAAAGTACCTCCTTGGCCCAAGCAATGTCTTCTCCCCCACAGGATTCACTTGCCACCAAACCAGCTGCACCTTCACCGAGGAGAGCAGGAGTATTTGGCATGGCTCTTAATACTTTTGCCCCTATAGGCAGCCATGTTTCAATGGCGCTGATGTGGATAGCAGCCATTACGGATAACACCCTCAGAGGCAAGTCCCCCTGAATCTTTGCAAGTGACTTACAGGCTTCTTCTGCCTGGAATGGTTTAACCGCCAAAATTACTGATTCAGTGCCGATATAAGTTGGGACAACGTTGATTCCTGGTATTTCTTCTTTCAGCACCGTTAGGCGGTATTCATCCTTTTCAACCACAAATATCTCCCCAGGCTCCAAGAAACCCTGGTCAATCAAACCTTTGACAAGTGCGCTTCCCAATCTGCCGCCACCAATGATGCTCAAATTTCTATTTCCCATAAAGGGAAGAATACATTGCAATTGCCAAACCCACGCCATAAAAACTCAAAGTGTATACAAATTTAGGCTTTGGTTCCTCTGTACTTGTATTTACTTTTGAACCCTATGGCCATTGCAGTGGAAAAAATCTCTTCACTATATGTCCAGGCTGTTCCTAAAATCTCATCTAAAAGCTCGCCGGAAAGTGACACCACGGGAAATGAGCCAACCAAATAAATTGCATTTTCCATCCCAATTGAAAGATGGAGCCCAACTAATTTAGAATTCTTTCGAAGAAGAAATTCATAGCATCTTTCAACGTCTTCTTCGGGAGCGGGCATCAACTGTGACTCCACTTGGAGGGACCTTTGTTCAAGGGAAAACCAAACGGTGGTGTACTCCTTGACCTGGCCTTTAGTTCTCACTAACCATCTCTTGGAATCTCCGTCAATTCCCGTCACCATGCCGACAAAACGATCTGTAAGGTTTTGTCGCCAATCATTGATCACCACCAGCGCCTGTGAAACTTCTATATCATCGGCTATTTTGAAAGTTTCATTTGATCCCAGCAACAACTCACACTCCGCAAGAAACTGGAGTTTTCATTGAGTTGAGCACTATCGAAGAAGCCACTATTTTGGCTGCATTCGACCACGAGTACCTCTTGGCATTAGCAACCGAGTTCATGGAAAGTTCGTGCTTTAACCCCGGATCTCTAAGTATTACTTCGGCCATCTTGGCAAAACCGAAAGGGTCAGCCGGAGCTACCAGAAACCCTGTGTTTCCGTCAAGCACCAATGTTGAAAGCCCGCCTACATCACTGGCAACTACAGGAGTGCCACACGCTGAAGCCTCCAGAGCAACTAGACCAAAAGATTCAGATCTACTTGGAACCAAACAGACATCGGCTGCTCGGTAAATTGTGGATAGTATTTCATGTGGAACCGGAGGCATGTAATGGACAGATTCCTCAAGTCCGAGATCCTTTACATGATTTTGAAACATTTGGAGTTCGTAGCCACCTTCCACACCCGAGGGCCCTCCAACTACTAAGAGTCCAACATCTGGCATCGACTCCTTTAGGATTGAAAATGCTTGGAGTGCTACATCAAGTCCCTTTAGTGGCTGGATTCGCCCCGCAAAGAGAAGCAGGGGCTTGCTTTCATCCAGGCCTAGCGATCTCCTTGCCTGGGGGCGATACCCTGGGGAAAAATAAGCTAAGTCAACACCCAATGGCGCTACAACTATTCTCGATTTTTCAGCATTGTAAAGTTCGACTAATTGATCCGATTCCACCTCGCATGATGCAAGCATGATATCTGAGCACTTTACGATTGCGCTTTCAGCTTCAGCTCTATTGCAAAAATCAATCTCTGAGGCCGAATCTTTGACTACTTCAGCTTTGACCCTATCTAAGGTGTGAAAGGTAGAGATGAGTGGAATATCTAATTTGTGCTTGAGTTCATGGCCAGAAACACCACTGAGCCAGTAATTAGCGTGAATGGCGTCAAGTTGGAGTCCTTTATCCATAAGTTCTCGAAGTATTCCATAAACATTTTTCGTAAATTCCGGAATGACGTCTATTAAATGTTCTTTTGGAATCGACCCAATAGGACCTGTAGGTACTTTAAATACCGTTACACCCGGTTCTCTTTGAATTACTTCAAAATAGTCTTGTGATCTTGTAAAGATAAAACAATCGTTGTTCATCCGAGCTAATGCGCTACTTAGTTCTCTGACGTAAACATTCATGCCTCCGCTGTCGCCAATCCCGGGCTGATCCAGCGGCGAGGTATGCATCGAGAGAATTGCTATATTAGCCACGGAGCTATCCTAATAAATCCAGTCTGTCTTCAAGCATCATGAAGGCCTAAATTAAAACTTGCGAAATCACTGACCTGTTTCGTACCAATAGCAAAGATAACCATTAATCATCCACTTGGTTGGTAGCAACTTCTTTTAAGACACTTTTATTTTGTTCAGAAACGCTTTCCATTTCTGAACTTCCCTCGTCGCTTTCACTTCTCAGAAAAATTCTATACAGCTGCATTAACGCCATTCGTTGTTCGTCGTTTAATTTGGGGTCGGCCATGATTGCAATGGAAACATCGGGAGTTTCGCTAGATTCGTCAAGAATGCCTGCCCTCACATAAAGTGTCTCGGCAGAAATTGCGAGCGCCCTTGCAATTTGCTGTAGTATTTCAGCAGAAGGCTTCCTCAAACCTCTTTCAATTTGTGAAAGATAAGGATTTGAAATTCCGGCAAGCTCAGAAAGCCTCCTTACTGAAAGTCTCGCAGCGCTTCTCTGATCTCGGATAAAAGCCCCAAGATCGTCAAACGGACCCATCCGATTCAATTTAACCATTCATCTGCTCTTACTTCACCACTTTTATACCTTTGAACAATTTCGTCCTGAAGAGAATCAATTACTCTGTGGCATTCATGCCTAGTCTTAGAAAGGTTTCTCTCAAATTCACTTAATTTCTCAGAAAGTTGCTGGGCTTCGGGAGTTGATAACTCGGACAAAGTACCCAAAGGCCTGCCACCTAAAAACGAACCGAGACGATCCATTAGCTCTCGCTCAAGTTTTTCATTGTGCTCTACACCGGTAGTCGAAACCGAGAGTGGTCTTACGCTTGACTCTCTTTCGGGTGAAGTTGATGTGAGGATATCTGGAAGTCGCTCCACCAAGGAGCTGATTTCAGAATCGCCGGATATATTTCCTTGGCTCTTTGCCTCTACGCCCGCATTAACTATGTCAAGCCAACCTTGCGACACCCGACGCACAAGAGAAATTGCAGTTTCACACGTTTGAAAAGCATCCCTCATATGACGAAGCTCCGTTATTGATAGTTCTTTAACTCCGCTTCTCCCTAAACCATGTGCTGTTTTGATTAGATCCTCTAAGTTATCTATGCCAAGCTCTTCATTTTCGCGGAATTTTGACAGCTCACTATTTCCCATTTTAAATTCCATTTCCAAAGGGTCCAGAAATTAAAGGTATTCGCCTAATTGTCAGGCTGCAGTCAGCTTCGAGTGGCATAGACTGGGATTCAGCGGATGTGCACCCAGGTTTACTCAAATTTTTATAAAGGTAATTACAGAATTGAGAGAAATTTCCCATTGCTTGCATTCTAGCCTTTCGAGAATTATTTTTCCGACTGGTAGTTGCCTGAAAGCGCGTTTATTCACTGTTTGGCCTCTATTCTTGCAGGTAGTTTAAAAAAACTACCAATTTAAATGCCTCTTTGGCAATATGACTTTGTATTTAATCGAGCTTCTTTCAATCTTGCCAAATTGCCTCGAGTCGCTTGACTCTTTAGGATTATCGCCCCATAGTTCCATCAGATTACCCTCTATTCCGTGGATTCTCTTTAAAATTAACTGGTTTTTCTTGTGGGGGTGGCTTGCCACTACCACATCTCCAATATTAAAATTCTTGGACTTTGAAACAAAGATAGTTTCGCCTGCTTTATAGGCCGGATACATGGAATTTCCCTCTACTTTTGCCCTTTTGAAGTATCTTGCCAGGGAAAAAACTATAATAACAGTTATCATCAAACAACTTTTGCAAATTGCTTTTGAACGACACTCTGATCTTGCCATTAAGATTTTGGGTACCGACCGCTTAAGGAGAAAAAAATGCGCTTATCATCAATAATTTCCACGACAATCGATACTATATGGAAGCCTCTTGAGGTGTCTGCCCACTGCGATCTTCCATGCGGAGTATATGACCCGGCACAGGCACGGATTGAAGCAGAGTCTGTGAAGGCATGCATGGAGAAGTTCAATGCTTCCGATGATGAGGTTTTTAAAGGACGTGCAGTCAGCATCAAAGAAGAGCGCTCAGATCTTGTGAAGCACCACCTCTGGGTACTCTGGACTGACTACTTCAAGCCCGAGCATGCAGAAAAATTCCCTGAGTTACATGGACTTTTTTGGAAAGCCACAAAAACCGCAGGTGAGGCCAAGAAAACAAATGACGTAAGCGTGGCAACTCGGTTGCTGGATGAAATCGCCGAGATTGATCGAATCTTCTGGGAGACCAAGAAGGGCTGATCTTCAAAAAGGTGGGGCATTGAAAAACGAACTAAATCCGACTTAAAGATTTAGTTCGTTTTTTATTTATTGGCATCCGCAACTAGTAATAGTCGGATTAACCAGGAGTTTTTCGTCATCAATCGGGTTAAAGCAGTATTGGCAAATTCCAAACTTGTTATCTCGGATCCGATCGAGTGCTGCTTCGATCTCGTCGAGTTCCCTTTTAAAATCGTCCTGTTCGAGGGTCATAATCGCACTATATCAAGTTTTTACGGAAACTATAAGATATTAAAAATATATCGAACAGTAGGAAAAACTCCAGAAAAAATTAAGTTAGGGATAAAAGCCCTTGAAATTTGAAAATAAACACTTATAGAATAGCTTCCAAGTAGAAAATACCACTTTGGGTAACCGTTTAAGTTTTCAGAGTGGCAAGACTATTTACTTTTGCTAGAATAAAGAAGTTAGCAACTACGCTTGCAACATTAGATTTTATTAATTGAAAATATATCGACCTACAGTCACGGAGGTTCAAAAATGGCCCAATTTACTGCTAACCGAAAGGGTTACGATCCAGATCAGGTTGATCAGTTTATTGCTACGCAAACACGGCAGCTTCAAGATGCCGTTACGAGGGCGGCAAATGCGGAGGCACAGCTTTCGGTTGCCAACGCCAGTCTCGTTGAACTTCAAGACAGACTTGGTTCGCTTGAAGAAGCTATAAGAAGTGGAACCGAAGCGCCTCCCGTGGAGTCGGCAAGTACTGAACTCCCTACATCAATTGAACTTCCCGAAACTGCTAATACTGTTGGGGAGCAAGTTCAGAGAATTATTCAAGAAGCGTGGGAATCTGCCTCTGCGATAAGGATTTCGGCCGAGCAAGAAATTGCCGCCAGGAAACAAAGCGCTGAAGCAGATTTGGCAGAAATCATGCGCCAGAGGGATTCAGCTCAGGCAGAAATTGACCAGGCAAAGACTCAAGCCGATATGAAGCTGGCCGAGGCCAAAGATGAAGCCGAGCGCTCGATGGCCGCACGACGTGAAGCCTTAGAAATTGAGATGGCAAGGAAGCGCGCCGCACTGGAAGAACTAGAGACTAATAAAGAGAACGAGATCAAGCTCCGTATCGAAGAAATGCAGCAAAAAGCTCAGCAGGAACACCAGCAAATGTTGGCAACTCTAGAGCATGAGAGGCAAGATCTGGAAAAGCAAATTCACGCACTAAATGACGAGAGAGAGCATGCTCTGGCTGACCTCCAAAAACTTCAGGATACATTGCGTCAAGCAGTAGGGGGAATTGACATCCCGGGACTAAGCGCTTCTCATCAAAGTGAGGCGCCACCTGCTACTCCAGAGCCGGAGAAAGTTGAGCCCGAAGCATCTCCTCCGAAAACCCGTATCGAACCACTTGGCGCTTCCAGTGTCCCCTTTGATGAAGAGATAGATACCCCATCGAGCGGGAGTGCAGGAGGCGGAGACGTAATGATGGTTCCTACTATTGCAGGACTGGCAGCAGTGCCTGTGGACGGAACCGGGGCCGAAGCTTAGTTTCTGGCCAGTTGCCTCAAAACATATTGGAGAATTCCACCGTTTCTAAGATAAGTTGCCTCGACTGGGGTATCTACTCTAAGAACTGTATCGAATTCAATTGAATCCGCTTTGACTGAAATCTTTTTGGGAAGTTCACCTTTTTGAATAGCCTCCAGGCCAATTATTTCAAAGGTTTCTTCACCTGTTAGTCCAAGACTTTCAGTGGTGACTCCGGGCTCGAGTTGAAGCGGGACGATGCCCATTCCAACTAGGTTTGATCGGTGAATCCTTTCAAAACTTTCGGCTATTACCGCCTTTACCCCAAGCATAAGTACGCCTTTCGCCGCCCAGTCTCTACTCGACCCAGTACCGTACTCTTTCCCCGCAAGAACAATTAGTGGAGTACTGGTCTGCCGATATTTTTCAGAGGCTTCAAATATTGTGCATTCGTCGCCAGTCGGCAGATACTTTGTCCAATTCCCCTCCGAATTGGGAACTAGCTGATTCTTTAGCCTCACGTTTGCGAAGGTCCCCCTCACCATAATGTCGTGATTACCTCGTCTTGCTCCATACGAATTAAAGTCTTCAACTGAGACACCGTGCTCAGTTAGATAAATTCCGGCCGGTGATGTTAGCTTAATTGACCCGGCAGGAGATATGTGGTCGGTGGTGACCGAGTCCCCGACTTTTACCAAAACCCTTGCCCCTTTTATGTCTTTTATTGGCGGCAAATCCATGGTAATTCCTTCGAAGAACGGCGGCCGTTTAACATATGTCGAGTTTTCATCCCAGCCAAAGTGATCTCCCTCTCCGGAATTTAAGGACTGCCACCTTTTATCCCCTTCAAAAATGGCATCATAGCGATTCTTGTACATGTTTGCTTCAATTGAACCACGCATTAATTCATTTATTTCGTTATCATTGGGCCAGATATCACTTAAAAATACCTCTTCGCCATCGCTTCCTTTGCCGAGCGGTTCACTTGTCAGGTCGATCAATGTAGTGCCGGCAATTGCGTAAGCAACAACCAGCGGCGGTGATGCCAGAAAGTTAAGTCTTACATCGGGGTGGACGCGTCCTTCAAAGTTTCTATTCCCGGATAATACTGCCGCCACGGAAAGCTTCTCTTGGACAACCCTGGCAGCAGTTCCGTCATTCAGGGGCCCGGAGTTTCCGATACAAGTCGTGCAGCCGTATCCAACTAAGTAAAAGCCAATCTCTTCCAAATACTTGGTAAGGCCGGCTTTATCCAGGTAGTCAGTTACCACGCGAGAACCAGGAGCTAGCGAAGCCTTTACCCAGGGCGGACTTGATAATCCCCTTTCACGAGCCTTTTTTGCCACAAGTCCTGCAGCAATCAAGACTTGCGGGTTTGATGTGTTAGTGCATGAAGTTATAGCGGCTATTACGACATCTCCATTCTGAACTTCTTTTATACTTGTATCCCGCTCTTGCGAACCACACGCGCTGGCGGCAACTTCTTTCACGCCAGTTAGAGCTACTCGATCCTGAGGCCTAGACGGACCGGCTAGAGAAGGAATGATCGTAGCCAGGTCCAATTCCAGATACTCGCTAACCCTAGGTAAAACGCTGTAATCTTCTACGAATAGACCTTGCAACTTTGTATAAGTTCTAACAATTTCAACTTGATCTTCACTCCGGCCCGTGAAGCTCAGATAATCAAGAGTTACCTGGTCAATTGGGAAATATCCACACGTTGCACCGTATTCGGGAGCCATATTGGCAATTGTTGCCCTGGATTCAAGCGAAAGTGATCCGAGTCCTTCACCCATAAATTCCACGAACTTTCCGACTACTCCGTGCTTTCGAAGCATTTCACACACTGTCAGAACCAAATCGGTTGCAGTGACTCCAGTTGAAAGACGGCCCTTCAGATTCACGCCAACTACCGGTGGCACGAGCATAGTTACCGGCTGGCCCAACATTGCAGCTTCCGCTTCAATCCCTCCTACTCCCCAACCCAAAACTCCCAGGCCATTTATCATTGTCGTATGCGAATCGGTTCCAACTACTGTATCGGGATACGTGGTTCCATCCTTTGAAGTAAATACAACCCTGGCCAAATACTCCAAATTCACTTGGTGGCAAATTCCCGCATCCGGTGGCACCACCCGAACCCCATCAAAAGCCTGTTGGGCCCACCTTAAAAGGGCGTATCGCTCCTTGTTTCTGCTCGCTTCAATCTCGGCGTTTTCTTCAAATGCGAAAGAGGTTGAGGCCTTTTCAACAATCACTGAGTGATCAATGACCAATTCCACGGGCACAAGAGGATTTACAAACTTGGGATCTCCTCCAAGATTCAATATCGCGTCTCTCATTGCAGCGAGATCTGCAACTGCGGGAACACCTGTAAAATCCTGCATCAGAACTCTCTCGGGACTAAATGCGATCTCAAATGCCCCAGCTGATTCGGGAGACCAATTTGCAAGTGAAACAATGTCATCACTATGCACATGAATGCCGTCTTCATGCCGCAAAAGGTTCTCCAGTAATATTTTTATGCTCTTAGGAAGCGTATTGACATCAGCCAAAGAATTTAGCGCGTCAAGTCGAAAATAAGTGTATTCCTTGCTATTGACCGAAAATGTGGACCGAGCATCAAATGAATTATTAGCCATAACCATATTCTAGGGGCCAGCGGCATTCTAGGTTACTTGTCAAAGTCAACATCCACATTTATTGGTCAAAAATCCTGCCTAATTGATCATGGAAGCAACTTTCAAAGCAATCGGGATTTGCAACTGTAACAAAATATATTCTGCCAAAGTGCCAACGTGCCCAAAGGATTGGCTACACTACCTGAATGGCTGAACAAGATATCATCCCTGGCAAGTCAGATGAGATTGCTACCAGTAAGGATTTGCAAAATAAGGAGCATAAATCTGATGGCCTCATACTTGCAATTGCATGCGTGGCCCAGTTCATGGTGGTTCTTGATGTCTCAGTGGTAAATGTGGCGCTTCCAGCCATAAAGTACTCGCTGGGATTTTCTACCCTGAATCTCCAATGGGTGATTAACGCTTATGCACTGACTTTTGCAGGCTTTTTGCTCTTAGGCGGGCGGGCCGCAGATATATTTGGCCGTCGGGCAATTTTTCTGCTTGGTCTGGGCATCTTTACGGGAGCAAGCCTTGTCGGAGGTTTTTCACAAACTCAGGGCGAGCTAATAGCAGCAAGAGCAATCCAAGGGCTCGGAGGAGCAATTTTATCGCCGGCAACACTGACTATTATTATCACCACCTTTACCACGCCCGGCGGAAGAGCAAAAGCCCTCGGTCTCTGGAGTGCAGTGGCAGCTGGCGGAGGGGCGGCGGGCGCGATGGTTGGAGGAATCCTGACCGATCTGGTTTCATGGAGATGGATCCTTTTTGTAAACGTGCCTATTGGAATTTTGGCCTTCGTGGGCGCGCGAATTATTATCCACGAATTGAAAAATGTTCACGCAGACAAACACCTCGATATTTTGGGTGCAATTTTAATTACCACCGGTCTGTCATCCATAGTTTACGGAATAGTACAAACCGACCGATATGCATGGACATCCTGGCAAACCGTAACAGCCATTGGTGTCGGAGTTGTTCTAATCGCGACTTTTGTATTTGTTGAACAGAAAGTTGCAGTGTCGCCTTTAGTCCCGCTCAAGCTGTTGAAATCTAGAACATTGATTGCCTCTAATTTGGTAATGATGTTCATGAGCGCGGCAGCATTTGCAATGTGGTTCTTTGTTTCACTTTATCTTCAAACAGTTCTGGGGTTCTCGCCGTTGAAAACCGGATTTGCCTTTCTCCCCCAGACTGCAGCTATTGCAATTGCCGCCACACTTTCTTCAAGGCTCCTCACCTCTATAGGACCAAAGCCATTTTTGATAATTGGACCTATAATTACAGCCATTGGGTTTGTCTGGATCACTGGGTTATCACCTCATGAAAGTTACCTTTCCATTGTGCTTATTCCGGGAGTGATGATCACATTTGGGCTCGGATTCACTTTTGCTCCCGTTGCAGCTGCCGCAACTGCAGGAGTCGAACCAAGATTTGCAGGCCTGGCATCGGGTTTGGTTAATACATCGCGTCAGGTTGGGGGTGCATTAGGGCTAGCTGCTTTGGCGACTATTGCCTCCGAGAGAACCGCATCACTTATGTCACACAGTCCCAGCCATTCTCAGGCATTTTTAGCCTCGTCTTTGACCTCGGGATGGTCGAGAGCATTTTTCGTGGGCGGATTTATAGCAATCCTGGGAGCTTTTAGTGCCCTGGCTATTCCTAAGTTTAAAAAACCAGCAGCCGTTCACTAATTTATCCCCCTATAG
>JAJYDO010000004.1 GCA_021777355.1 Actinomycetes bacterium
AAGGCATTACCACTACGACCACATGACTGGCATGGCGAGTGGAACTACAATATTGGACAAGTGGGGCGACGGAACGTGCCCAAGTAGTTCATTCTCGGAGCCTAAGTCTTGTAGGGAAAGACTTAGTCAGCGGTCTAGGTTTTGGAATATCTACAATTTCAGGTCGCTCCAATGTGCTCACTATTGATGGAAGTACTAAACGTGCTGTAGCGGTATTTCTATACGATGGTGAGACCTTTGAGGATTCACTTGAAAGTTTTAATGGGACCACTGCGGTTTCCCATGCACTTGCAGTTGCCGACAAAGAAAACCTTCCGTGGGTGGTGCTAACTCGTGGGAGAGAGATCCGACTTTATGCGGCAAAACCTGATGTTGGAGTTGGAAGAAAAGGCCGCTCTGAGACATTTGTCGAGGTCAATTTATCATTACTACCAGATGACAAGGCCGGTTATTTAACCCTCTTATTTGGTGCAAATGCACTCCGTTCCGGGGGGACATTAGAAGAGGTTTTGGAAAGATCAGAGGACTTTTCAGCATCATTAGCCATCAGACTTCGACAGCGAGTTTACTTTGATACAGTTCCGGCTCTAGCGACAGCGATTGCAAAACGCCTAGATAATACAACGACTTTAAGTGAAAAGGATCTCCAGGCTGCCTACGAGCAAACTTTGGTCATATTATTTAGACTTCTCTTCGTAGCCTACGGTGAAGATCGTGACTTACTCCCATACAGGTCGAACTCCAAATACGCTGATCATTCTCTGAAACGAATTGCGAGACATCTAAGTGATGATCTTCGTAATGACGCAATAAATTTTGACCCAGAGGCATCAGATCTTTGGGAGGATGTGGTCCAACTTTGGGGAGCAGTTGACAAAGGAAACACATCCTGGGGGCTACCAGCCTACAACGGCGGTTTGTTTTCCGGTGAAGCCGATGTTAATCACTCTGGTGCAGCACTGGCGGGAATAAGGCTACAAGACTCCGAATTTGGGCCTGCTTTATTAAGTCTTCTAGTCGATGAAGGCCCAGATGGAGTAGTTGGACCTGTAGATTTTAGAAGTCTTTCAGTTAGAGAGTTCGGGACAATATATGAAGGACTCCTAGAATCCATGCTATCTGTAGCTCAAAGTGACCTTACAGTGGACAAAAAAGGTGACTATGTTCCTGCTCGCGAAAAGGACACCGTAGAGTATCCAGCTGGAACTATCTACTTCCACAACCGTTCAGGAGCGAGGAAATCTTCAGGATCTTATTTCACAAAGCCATTCGCAGTTGAACACCTTCTCGACCAAGCATTAGAGCCAGCGCTTGACAAACATCTTGAGCGCATTTCAGCATTGCTAGATGATGGAGACGATGCAAAAGCAGCTGATTTGTTCTTCGATTTTCGATGCGTTGATCTGTCGTGTGGATCTGGTCACTTTTTAGTCGCAACTGTTGATCGAATTGAAGCCAGATTTGCCAACTTCTTAAGTATGCACCCGATTCCAGCAGTGACTAAAGAGTTAGTTCTCTTAAAAAATGCTGCAAGAGAACATCTTGGAGACTTGGCAGACAGCGTCGAGATTGAAACCACAAGTTTGTTGAGAAGACAGGTAGCAAGACGCTGTGTTTATGGCGTAGATGCCAATCACATTTCAGTCGAATTGGCTCGATTGGCGATTTGGATTCATACATTTGTCCCTGGACTCCCACTTTCGTTTTTAGACCATTCCTTGAGGCATGGGGACTCACTAACAGGGATAGGAACACCTGAGGAAGCATTAGATGTTGTTGATCCAAAAGCTAAAAGAAGCATTGACGGCTCGCTTTACCGCACTGGTCTCGAAGAGTTCCTTGGCAGAGCCTCTAATTCCCTACGTCGACTAGCGACTATTTCAGAGAGTAGCTCGCAAGAAATTAAGGAGGCACGAAAAGCTCACCTGGAAGCGCAAGAAGCAGTGAAACCAGCTCGTCAACTCTTTGATTTGATCGTTGCTGCAAGAGTAAATGGACGAAATAATCTAATAGAGATTTCTGAAGAAAGACTGGCAAATAATATATATCTTTCAGATGCTGAAAAGACCGTGGCAAAGCTCACATCGCTCCATTTCCCTATTGCTTTCCCAGAGGTGTTTATTCGCGAAAATCCTGGTTTTGATTGCATATTAGGTAATCCACCCTGGGAAAAGGCGAAAGTAGAGGAGTTAGGATTTTTCTCTCTCCGATATCCGGGTCTCCGGAGTTTAAATCAGGCGCGTCAACGGGACAGGATAGGCTATTTACGTACTAGCCGGCCCGATCTTGTCATGGAGTATGAGGCGGAGGTAAAAATAGCACAATCTGTCAGAAAGCTCCTTCTTGCAGGACCTTACCCAGGGATGGGGCAAGGGGATCCCGATCTGTATAAAGCATTTGCCTGGCGCTTTTGGAGCTTGATTAGGGAGGGAGGCCATATAGGAGTAGTTCTTCCACGCTCAGCCCTAACTGCCAAAGGGAGTGCTCCCTGGCGCCTGGAGATTCTCGATCACGGTTGTTTCAAAGATGTCACCATGATCCTTAACAATGCCCAGTGGTTCTTTGAAGATGTGCACCCGCAATATACCATCGGTCTTGTGACTATAACTAAAGGTGATGAATTTGTAGGAGATATTGGAATTAGGGGACCCTATAATTCTCTACCTGCATATGAATCAGGCATGAAGATTTCGACGACAGAATTTAAAGCAAGTGATTTTAAGTCCTGGTCTGAAGGAGCTTCATTCCCACTAATTCCAAGTGACGCTGCCTCTAGAGTGTTTAGAAAGTTGCGTTCACACCCACGCCTTGGCAATGGTGGCGATTGGAGTTGCAGACCATATGCTGAATTTCACCCGACTCATGATAAACACCTGTTTGAACTAGATCCAACCGATACAGCAGGACTCTGGCCTGTATACAAGGGTGCTTCTTTTGATATTTGGGAACCAGATCGGGGATTGTCGCACTATTATGCTTTCGCTGATCCCAAAAAGGTACTGCCCGTTCTTCAGGCGAAGAGGAAAAACAGTGCCAGAGGAAGAAGCGGAGTCTTTTCGGGATTCTCAGCCAGTTTCATAAATGACCCCAATACGTTGCCGTGCCTGTCACCTCGCATAGCCTTTCGAGATATTACTCGTTCGACGGATACGCGAACTTTGAGAGCTTGCCTAATACGACCCGAGGTTGTGATCACAGGTAAAGCACCGTACCTATTATGGCCGAAAGGTGATGAGCGAGATCAAGCCTATTTGCTTGGTGTTCTTTGTTCAATGCCGCTCGACTGGTACGGACGATGTGTTGTGGAGATTGACGTGACCTATTACCTTTTTAATGCTCTCCCTATCCCTCGACCCAGCCGAGACGATCCCATTAAGCGACGAATTGAAATTATTGCAGGCCGTCTGGCTACCCCAACTGAGGAATTCAGTAATTGGGCAAAAGCCGTAGGAGTTGAAGTTGGATCCGTCACCGATGATGAAAAGCCGGAACTCGAAGCTGAACTCGAAGCTTTAGTTTCTCGTCTTTATGGCCTAAACGAATCTGACATTAAGGTCATATATGACACGTTTCACGTTGGTGCTGATTATTCAGATAGGTGTAAATCTGTGCTTAAGTACTTCAGGCTAAATAAGTGACACTTGACCCAAAGCCTGATTTTGCTACTAATCGACCTGGAGAGAGGGTCGCTGATGCAATTGTTGGCTTTCTAGAGGGGCTGCAAGAAAAACTTAGCGTAGCACCACAAGTATTAATTGCTTCAGCGTATTTTAATCCCGCTGGATTTGAATTACTCGCAGACTCTTTGGAGAAATGTGGGTCAGTGAAGCTTCTTTTAGGAGCTGAACCCCTAAGGCGTGATAATCATATTCGAAGTCTAAAATCTTCTATTGGTCCAGCTAGAGCGAGTAGTGAAAGACTTAAAAGTGCACTATCAGACCATACTGCAACTATGGCAGTCGATCGTGACTTACTCGGCTTTACCTTTGAAGCCGATGCTTCTGCGAGACGACTAGTTAAGTGGTTGGAGTCAGGAAAAGTTGAGGTTCGAAGGCTTGAGAGCTCTTTCTTGCATGGTAAAGCATTCATTGTCACAACTTATGACGAGGGGATAATAGCTGGATCATCTAACTTTACCTACGCAGGACTCGCTACAAATGTTGAGTTAAATCTTGGCAATTACGAAGCGCATGTGGTTAGAAAAGCTGGAGACTGGTTTGACGAACTCTGGGATGAGTCAGTTGAATTTGCTCTAAGTGCAATATATAAAGCCCGCTATGTGGAACACTCGCCATATTTGATATTCCTTCGAATGCTTTTTGAGCGCTACGGTGCTGAACTAGAGGAAGAAAGGAATGGAACTGGTGTATCGAAGATCCAGCTCACTACTTTCCAGCGTGATGGCCTGTGGAGAGCTAAGAGAATATTAGGAGACTACCATGGCGTAGTTATAGCTGACGAGGTTGGACTTGGAAAGACATATTTGGCGGGAGAGCTAATTCGAAAGGCTGTCGAAGAGGACCGGCAAAGGGTACTTCTCATTGCCCCAGCTACTCTTAGGGACGGACCATGGGCCAAGTTCTTTTCAAATCAGCAACTTGGAGTTGAGAAGATCTCTTTTGAAGAACTTGCAGATGACGTAAATCTTAACCCTGATGCAAGAGGGAGCTATCTCAAGAATAAGCCAAAAGAGTATTCAATGATTGTCATTGATGAAGCTCATGCCTTAAGGAACCCTTCAACTCTGAGAGCTAATGCGCTAAGACAGCTTTTATCTGGCTCACCACCTAAAAAAGTAGTCTTGTTAACTGCAACTCCTGTGAACAATAGTCTTTGGGACCTTTACTGGTTGCTCACTTACTTTATTCGAAACGATGCAGTATTTGCTGACGCTGGAATAAAGTCCATTAAAGATCACTTTGCAGCTGCTATGGCCATGAATCCTGATGATCTTTCACCTGAGCACCTCTTTGATATATTAGATGCTGTTGCAGTACGGAGAACTAGAGAGTTTGTAAAAACTCACTATAGGAATGACACAGTTGTAATAGATGGAAACCCAGTACCAATTGTCTTTCCAACTCCAAGAGTCCGCAAAGTCACTTACGATCTCGATGATGTTCTACCTGGATTCTTTGATCGATTTGCCCATGCATTAGATGGCACTGCAGTAGGTCCTGGGGATCCAACAGTACTTTCACTTGCCAGATATTCACCTAGCCAATACCGGTTGGATAATAATTTAGAACCCCATGAAATTCAACTCGCCGGACTTTTGAGATCAGGATTGTTAAAGCGATTTGAATCATCAGCTCATAAATTTGCCAGAACTTGTAGGAAAATGGCGGCTAATCACGATGCTTTTCTAACACTTTTGGAACAAGGCAAAGTTGGAAAAGGTGAAGTACTTGCTGACTGGATTGCAACTGATGCAGACGATGAAGAGGAGATGAACGAGTTTTTGTCTGCTCACGCCCTTGCCTTAGACTCGGCCAGTGAATACGATGCCGAGCTACTCTCAGCAAATGCCGCATCGGACCGAGATCTTCTTTTAAGTTTTGCTGGGGTTGCAGAAAGTGTAGAGCCCGCCACAGATCCAAAGCTTTCCCAGCTAATTGAGGAATTAGCAGAGATTGCACAAGAGGCTAAATCAGAAGGTATCGGAGAGGTAGATGCCCGAGATAAACGCAAAGTACTAGTATTTTCCTACTTTGCTGACACGGTGGAGTGGATTGCTAATTTTGTTTTGGAGAAGGTAAATGCAGATCCTCGGTTGGCCGACTTTAAAGGAAGAGTCACAAGTATCTCAGGTACTGGTGGATCTAAACATGAAGTTCTTTGGGGATTTGCTCCACGGACCACTGAAGCACCACCTGGGGCTGATGAGGATAAATACGACATTGTTGTCACAACTGATGTATTAGCTGAAGGCGTGAACTTGCAACAAGCACGCCATATTATTAATTACGACCTTCCATGGAACCCAATGCGCCTGGTACAGCGTCATGGTCGAATTGACCGAATCGGCTCCAATCATAAGGAAGTATTCCTACGGTGCGTATTTCCAGATGCTCAACTAGATGACCTTCTAGGCTTAGAGGAACGCCTTCACCGAAAAATTGCTCAAGCTGCTGCTGCAGTTGGAGTGGCAGAAATTCTTCCTGGAAGTCGAGCTAATGAAATAAATCTTGCAGATTCCAGAGAAGAGATTGAAAGACTGAGACACGAGGACGCATCTTTATTTGAAAAAGGCGGAAGTGGCCGTTCATCGCTATCAGGCGAAGAGTATCGGCAGGAGTTAAAAACAGCTCTACAACATAGCGATCTGGCAGAAAGTATTCGCCACCTCCCGTGGGGGTCAGGATCCGGAATGGCCATTAGTAACTATGGGGGGGAGCCAGGGTTTGTCTTCTGTACACGAATTGCAGATCATCCAAGGCCAGTTTTCCGGTTTATCCCTTCATCAAATCTAAGTCAGCCTCCAGTTAGGGATACCCTTACCTGCATTGACATGGCTCGACCACGAGATGGATTTGACACGCCAAGAGTATTAGATGACAACACGGCTGAAGGAGCTTACGTGGCCTGGACTCGTGCGGTAGATGACATAGTGGAGAAATGGAATGAAGCAGCTGATCCTGCAAATCTTGCCCCATCTATACCACTTGCAATGCATCGAGCCGCTAAATTAGTGCTTGACCACCGACCTAATGAAATGACAATTGAGGCCTCCGAGAAACTAATAGATGCTCTTCAGGCTCCTTACCCGGAGCGAATTGTCCGGTTAGTTCGATCGTTACTTTCGACGGATGCTGTTCCTGAAGAAATTGTGAGACTAATTGACAAAACGGTCACTGAACTTGGACTCGAACCAAGCCCTCCTCCAACTCCGCTTCCAGAGATCACATCAGTCGATGTAAATCTTATTTGTTGGACAGCACTCGTTTAACGAATTTCATGATAAATCAATGATTTCCCATTTATCTCCCATTGATCTCCAGATCTTGGAAGGCGATTGATTTCCATTTGTTGGCGTGGGCGCTGCGTATACGGCGGTAGCCTTTCCAGCTAAGTTGACTTTGGAAGCCTGGAAGAGGAACACTTCGGTAGCAAGTAATGAAATGAAAGCACATTACTAGCCTCGCTCCAGTAATCTATTCATACGAAGAGTTCGGCGCGCTTGCCGGTTGCCAACGAGTCCCCGAGCTTTCTAATATCATCTACATTGAATAATTCCACCTGCACTTAGGTTCAGAGCGTGAGCGCTCGGCTAAAAGCAAAAGTCGAGTTTAGATCCCATGGAATTACACTGGCTTGAACGTTATCTGCGCACTGAAGGTCGACGCTCACGACAGAAAAGTTAGGGCCATCATGTAGGATGCGAAGCAGGTCTGAAATAACTAGTGAGCCAGCAAATGCACCTACAAATGCCGCTCCAACATTTACCCCAGCAATTTCAAGCATCCCACAACGGACAGCATCTTCCTTGCCTCCTTCTCTAATCAGATTGTCAATCTCATTTTCGTAAGCATTCGACAAGACCGGGGAGGCCAGACTTCTTTCTGGGAAAGCTTCCGCTGGGCCTTGAATCGCAGGAAAGGTGTGAGTGGTGATACCTAAGTAGTTGGAATATCCTGATCCGAGTCCTCCGTCAACCACTCGCAAGAATCCTCCATTACCCAGGTCTAGACGAGGACTTCGCTTGTCGAATCCCGAAAGGGCAACTGTCGGTTCATTACGCGTCCTGTCCAAGCGGAATGTGCTGTCGAATGCTCTCTCCACGATCGTTGTTTCGAAGCGTAGGCTCTCGAGAGCCGACGCCACTACGCGTGTCTTCCGACGATCAATCACGTTATCTGATCCATTAACGAGTAGCTGGGTTGCAATGTTGCCTTTTACAACTTTGTCGAAGTCGATAAGTCCAACGTGCGTTTCTTTAGGGTTTTCATATGGCAACATGCCAAGAACCCATGAATACGCTTGCCCAAGATGACCAAGACCTAGTAGCCAAATCTTGCTGGGAAGAAACTCTAAAGCAGGGCCAACTGCATTCTCATCGCGCCAGTTGCAAAGAGGATTCCAAAGTGAAATACCGATATCACGCCGACTAGCAACTGGCTCACCTAGGGCGTTCTGAAATACTTCCGAGATTCCGAGTGCTCCAGCTGCAACACCAGCTGGCACAATACCGCTATTTTTCAAGACATGATCAAATTTTTGAACCACACCGCCTGACCAGCCTGAATACGTTATATGAAGGACCGGCTTACCGATGGGATCTTCTGGTCGAGCGACTGCAAGGGTTGGTTTGTTGGGATTAAGACTTTTGACAACCGTCCCTCCGAAAAGGTTAACCGCATCGGCAACGTTGAGCCCAAATCCCCAAGGAACGCGTAATTGGACATTCTTGCTAATCGCAACGTTTATTCCACCTAAAAATGCCCTGTGGCCTGCATTTACTATAGTGAGTAGGGCTGCTTGGGCCGCAGTGTCATCACCGATGTCGTCACCAACGCTGACTTGGAGGACAAGGGTTTCCAAGAAATTAATAGCCTCGCGAGGACTGTTACAAGCCTTTGAGTCAACTAACAACTTTGCGGTGCGGTTTATAGTGTCCGGGTTTTCGTTCCAGCTCATGGGAACCTCCTCCTTAAAGAAATTCGCTTTTTGGCCTCTCGTCCTGTCCATGAAGTCCAGTTTCCGCCATCGTAGCGGTGGATGCCCACCTCATATCGAGCGATTGAGTGGCACCCAAGATCTGGCAGAATCAGGGCAATGTGGCCTTTTTGTGCAATCATTGGATTTGCAGCATCGATAATGCTTTGACGTACCTGGGTGCCAGGATGAGTGTGCACGTCGCCAACGACTTTGCATTTTTCATTTTTGCAAACATCCCAAAGTTTGCTATAGGCTCGACCGTCAAAATGAATTCCACCTTTCAAACATTTAGGGTCGAGATCATCAAAATATACAACTCTACTTATAAGCCTAGGATCGCCATCAATGTTGGCAAGAAGAAAGGCACCTGATTCCTTTATGCAATGACCGCGCGCACCTAGCTCGGCAATCATTGCATCCCAATCAGACAACCTCATCCGAATAAGTGATCTTCTTGCTTTAAACACCTATATACTCATCAGAATTCAAAAGTCCATGTAAGTTTTCAAGAATGAAAGTGAGATCTCGGCTGCTATTCCACGCAAAATGTGGGGCTTCTTGCTGCCAGTTAGGGTGGGCTTGAAGACCCAACCGATCCCATGGAGCGTACATGGCGTTGTCGCCAGCAACCCAACGATCAGCCCGAAAGACCAGGGCGAGTTTATCGCCCTTTGGTCGTTTATTTTGTGGTAGTGACGTGCCTGCCTCAGCATCCCAAATCCCTCCGGTAGGAGCCACATTCGGATAACCACTTAACTCGAAACGAACGACAAATTCAGTTGGGGCGCTTCCACGCGGCGCTGCTGAGATTGCGACTAAGGCAAATGGCCATTCTAAAGATAAAAGACGCCACATACCTGATTCCACACCCGACCGAAAGCCACCTCCAGCAAGGTGACCACGGAGTGTGCGTTCATCGGGAGCCATAGTTATGGCTGTCATCCGGCGAAGCGATCCAGGGGCACGAGATCCAGGCAGACGCTGCAGGTATCTTGATCAATTAGCGATCCGACGTGGATATCACTAGAAAGGAAATAATCACTTCCAGGTACGACAAGCCCGTGCTTAGCAATTTGTTCGGTTGATAAGTTGGCTGCGTTCGGTCCCGAAGCCCAGTGATAAACCGTTTTTATTTTAGTTCCAGGGCCAAATTCGTGTATGAATTCGTCAGAGTTGTAACGAACTTTAACTTCAACATGGTGGCATCGACCTATGTGGATATGGTTATGGTCTCGAATCCCCGCTTCTTCGATGGTGAGGTCGAGGTCGAGGTCATCGTCAACTTCCTCAATCCAAACCTTTTCGTCCGGATCAGAATCAATTACAAGCTCTCTGACTCTGGATGTTGCTTCGACTTCTCTAATAACCGGTTTTTCACTTGAGTAATTGTGTAAAAATAGTTCCATGAATCCATCTTTCTATTGTGGTATCCCCCTGACAGCATCGGGGAGCGGGTATACTTTACCTCTGAGGTATATGATATCATATTTACCTTAGAGGTATATCATTTGGCAAAAAACTATGAAAATAACTTTCTACAGAGCGGCGCTCGCGTCGTTGTGTAACTCGGAACAGCGCTTGGTTGAACTTTGGGGAAAAGATGATGGGCATATGGTTGGGCGCAGATTGCTAGAGCTTCGTGCAGTAGATACGGGTAGCATCGAAAATCTCCCGAAAGTGGTTATAAAGAAGGGTAACGGGGGCGATACAACTATAGACTTCGGAGGGAAGATAATAGTCCGTGGACTAATCACGAGCGCCAACTTGGTGGAAGAAAGTATCTTGATCACTAGTATTGAGGTCAAAGGGAGTGTTCGTAAGTGACAAGAAGCAAACAATATCCGTATCGCCCGGACTACATGATTCCTCCTGGCGAGACATTGCGGGACAAAATCACCGGGATGAACTTATCTCAGGCTGAATTGGCGGTACGGGCAGGGATCTCCGCCAAACATGTGAATCAAATTGTGCATGGAGTGGCACCTATCACTTTGGAGACGGCTATAGCGCTTGACCGGATTACCGGTATTCCCGCCAGTGTTTGGAACCACCTCGAGGCAAACTACCGCGAGACACTACTTCGTTATACGGCAAGTACTCTTTCAGTGGATGACCAAGCCTGGATGGATTCATTACCAATCAACGAGTTAAAGCGACGTAAAATCCTTCCAGATGAGAAAGATCGAGTGAAGTTATTCGACGCTTTATTGTCATTTTTTGGGGTTGCCGACCGTGTAGCTTGGGATCGTATATGGAAAGGACAAGTAGCATCTTTTCGAAGGTCCAGCGCGTACCGAAGCGCTCCGGAGTCGGTAATATCATGGCTGCGAATAGCACAAATTTCAGCACAAGCAGTTAACACTGAGATGTTTTCTACCACCAAGTTTCGGAAAGTGCTCAGTGAGATCCGCTCTCTCACTTCGAACGGTGACCCCAATGATATCGTTCCATTGTGTGCTGAGGCAGGAGTGGTAGTCGTCTTTGTTTCCGAAGTTAAGGGATGTCACATCAGCGGAGCCGCATGGTGGGCGAGTAAGAACAGAGCTATTATTTCTCTAAGTGATCGATACAAAAGGGATGATCAATTCTGGTTCTCTTTCTTCCACGAAGCGGCTCATTTACTTATGCACTCAAAGAAGGAAACTTTCGTAGATGATGGTAAAGACAACAACATAGTCGAAGAGGAAGCCGACACATTTGCAGCGAACTTTCTAATACCACGAAATTATGAGGAGCTTTTGGTCACCCTAAAGACGGAAAGTGATGTTAGAGCTTTTGCTTCGGAAATTGGCATAGCTCCCGGAATAGTTGTGGGGCGGCTACAGCATGACCGAAAGTTGGATTGGAGTCAAGGAAATAATCTTAAGCGCGGGTTGCGCATCATCGACTGATGATTTAATATCTTGGGTATAGCGATTCTATTAAGCGGCCCGTCCGTCCTCGAGGTTGCGTTGTACTAACAATCTTCTACTTGAAAATTATCGCTTGACGTCAAAATGAATCATTATCACAACCTTAACAATCTACGTGCAGTCGCGTGCTGTTGATTAATGAAGCTTTTGAGAAACATAGTTGCAGCCATACAAAACACGGATTATTAGACATTGTTGAAAATCGTGCGATTGATAGCCTAGGCAATATCTAGCTCTCTTGAATGATAAATACCGCTCCAATAACTGATTGTTCAAAGTTACTTTTGCAGCGATTACGTGTCACAAATACCGGATGATTGCAGTAACATACTGTCACGCAAGTTACTTAAATTGCCAGTTGACTTGTGTAAGTGTTCTAACTAATAACTTGTAACCAATACCTTGCTTGTCATAAAAGTGCCACCACTAGCTTTCCCAAGCTGAGTCCTCGGGTTTGATTTTCGCTGCCCATTCCAAAAAGAAAGTCGAGAGCTTATTAGCTACCTAACGGATTATCCTCGACCAAGAACCTATGGCTTAATTATCTCTCTGGCGCCACAAACTACAGGAAATCTTGGAAAATGACGATAAACGCAGGCTGCTGGTTCAAATCCAGATGACCCCACTAATCCTAGAAAAGGCGACTCAATTCAGTCCTTGGATTGGTCTATTTCGTGCCCCAAACGTGCCCCACCAGAATAAAAACGTGCCCCAAACGTGCCCTTTCCAGGGGTATTTCAAGGGAATTGTGGGTAAACAAAGGTGTTAACAAGTGACTGATAAATATAGTCTGACCTGCGATAATGGTCCATTTTCCTGGTGGGGCTAGCTGGACTTGAACCAGCGACCTCAGCATTATCAGTGCTGCGCTCTAACCAGCTGAGCTATAGCCCCAATGTGTATGAGAAATTAATATTACTCTGAATCCAATCATTGGTCGAAAAACCCCCCGTTTTTGCTATTCCGAGTTATTCGTCTCTACTATTGCTGCAGCCGCTACGACCTGCTCTGCATCAAGGTTCATCACCCTTACGCCTGTAGCGTCTCTTCCTTGGGAAGCAACTTCACGAACTTGCGTCCTTATAGTTACTCCCCCGGAAGAAATCAAGAGTACCTCCTGGTCAATTGTCACCATATAAGCTGCCACCACAGATCCCCTACTTGCTGTTAGCTTGATTCCCCTGGCTCCTTGCCCGCCTCGAGATTGAGAGTTGAACTTTTCGACCTTGGTTCTTTTTCCATATCCTGAGTCGGTAATAATTAAAATGTCCGCTTCGTCATGTGCCACGTCAAAAGAAACCAGTTCATCCCCGGCTTTCATTTTCATTCCCCTCACGCCGGCAGCATCTCTTCCCATTGGACGGACTTCTTTCTCCGAAAATCTTATGGTCATTCCTTTTTTGCTCACGCAGAAAACGTCATCTTCGCCGGACGTTGCTACGACTCCGACCAATTCGTCTCCGTTGCGCAGGCTAATTGCGATGAAACCTTCGCGTCTTGACTTATCGTACTCACTAAATGCAGTTTTCTTAACTTGTCCTTGCTTTGTTGCAAATAACAAATATTTAGAAGATGAGAAATCTCTGGTATCGACAATTGCCTGGATCGTCTCGGTTGGCTCTAGCGGCAAAAGATTGACAATTGGAGTTCCTCTTGCTTGGCGCTCTTTGACTGGGATTTCGTGGGCCCGTAACCTATAGACCTTTCCTCTGTTTGAAAACAAAAGCAAGTGGGCATGCGAAGTTGTATGAACCAAGTGGGCGACAAGATCCTCTTCCTTTAACTTTGTTCCCTGGACGCCACGCCCTCCTCTTGCCTGGGTCCTGAATGCCTCAGCGTGCACGGCTTTAACGTATCCCGCCCGAGTAATAGTCACTACAATCTCGTCATCGGCAATTAGGTCCTCGACATTCATGTCGCCGGCATCGAAAACTATCTGAGATTTCCGAGGTTCGGCGAAACGAGCACGTATCTCTTTAAGTTCTTGAGAAATAACTTCTTTTAAAAGTGCATCGCTTCCTAATATTGACTCAAGCTCACTAATTATTAATCTCAGCTTTGCAGCTTCTTCTTCCAGTTCAGACCTGCCAAGTCGAGTCAGCCTCCCTAGCGTCATATCCAGAATATGGTTTGCCTGCTCTTCGCTGAAAGAAAATGGCTCACTACATAGTCCTAATCTTGCAGCCGCCCTGTCATCTGAACCTCGAATGAGAGTAATTACCGCATCAAGCATGTCAATGGCACGAAGAAGTCCTTCAACGATGTGGTATCTGGCCTTTGCCTTGGCAAGTCTAAATTCGGATCGCCGCGTCACAACTTCTATTTGATGATCAACATAAGCATTGAGGGCTTGAGCTAGGTTGAGAACTCTTGGCACTCCGTCAACAAGGGCAAGAATATTGGCCCCAAAACTTGTTTGAAGTTGTGTGTATTTAAATAGATTGTTTAAAAGAACATTGGCATTAGTGTCTCTTTTGACATCTATTACTAACCTTGGTTTTCGGCCTGCTGAATCATTCTGCATTCCGCTTATGCCATCAAGTTCACCCGACTTGATTAGGTCGGCGATCCTCTTTTCAACCACTTCAGGGGAGGTTTGATACGGAAATTCCGAAACAACTATTTTTTGCGAGCCGGCTTTTCCTTCCTCGATTTCTGCGACCGCCCTAATCTTTATTGATCCACGGCCTGTCCTGTAAGCATCCATGGCTCCGGCTTTTCCCAAAATTAATCCCCCAGTAGGAAAATCAGGACCTTGGACATACTGCATTAGGTCATCCGGTGTGGCGTCAGGGTTTTCAATTAGATGAATTGTTGCATCTATTACTTCACCTAAATTGTGCGGCGGAATGTTTGTGGCCATGCCAACTGCAATACCTTGTGATCCATTCACCAAAAGGTTGGGGAATCTTGCAGGGAGCACCTGGGGTTCATTTTCAGATGCGTCGTAATTAGGAATGAGATTGACGGTGTCTTCATCTATTCCAGCCAGTAGTTCCATAGCTAGCGGGCCTAGCCTGCATTCGGTGTATCGCATTGCAGCCGGGCCATCTTCAGGGCTTGTGGAGCCAAAACTCCCATGACCGTCAATTAGAGGATGCCTAAGTGAGAAATCTTGGACCATTCGAGCTAATGCATCATAAATTGCTGAGTCGCCATGGGGGTGGAATCGACCCATGACATCGCCCACTACTCGCGCACATTTCACATAAGGCCTGTCTGGTCTGAATCCTTGATCGAACATTCCATAAAGGATTCTTCTGTGGACTGGCTTCAATCCGTCTCTTGCGTCAGGGAGAGCACGTGAAACAATAACCGACATGGAGTACTCGAGAAACGAGCGTTCCATCTCTTCTTGTATTTCAATTGGTTCGATTGAAGGCGAGTCTACGTCGCCTGGCGGGTCAAAATTAAATGTCAAGGAACCTTACATCCTTTGCGTTTGTTTGAATGAATTTTTTGCGTAGTTCTACGTCATCTCCCATGAGAACTGAACAAACTTCGTCGGCAATGGTTTCATGTTCAAGACCGATTTGAAGCAATGACCTTAAGGAAACTTTCATGGTGGTGTCCCTAAGCTCTTCGAAGTCCATTTCTCCCAAACCTTTTAATCTTTGAAACTCTGCTTTGTGATTTGGGTTTTCTGACAAGAACTTAGTCTTTGCCGCTTCATCTCTTAAGTAAACCTTGCCTTTTCCAACCAATGTTGAAAATAAAGGCGGTTGGGCCACATACACATGGCCTGCTGCAACCAAAGGCTTCATAAACCTGAAGAAAAATGTCAGGAGAAGCGTTCTGATGTGGGATCCGTCAACGTCTGCATCAGCCAGAATTATGACCTTATGGTATCTGATCTTGGTTAAATCAAAGTCATCCTTTAAACCAGCTCCGATTGCCGCTATTAACGCTTGAACTTCGTTGTTCTTGAGCATTTTGTCGATCTGTGCTCTTTCAACATTTAAAATTTTTCCTCTAATTGGAAGGATTGCTTGGGTTTTGGGATCCCTGGCATCTTTAGCCGATCCCCCAGCGGAATTTCCTTCAACGACGAAAAGTTCCGATACCCGTGGGTCCTTTGAGGAACAATCCGCTAGTTTTCCTGGCAAGCCTGCGCCGTCTAGCGCTGACTTCCGCCTTGTGAGATCCCTGGCCTGTCTTGCTGCCATCCTGGCCTTTGCGGCTAGCTGCGCTTTTTGGACTATTTGATTGGCTTCTCTTGGGTTTTCCTCAAGCCATTCCACTAACTTCTCATTAGTTGTTTTTTCAACAAGCGACCTTATTGAGACATTCCCTAGCTTTGCTTTCGTTTGTCCTTCAAACTGAGGCTCTGCCAGTCTCACAGCGATTATTGCAGTCAAACCTTCACGAATGTCTTCGCCTAAAAAGTTGTCGTCCTTTTCTTTAAGCGTGTTTCTACTTCTCGCGTATTTGTTTATTGCATTTGTGAGAGCTTTTTTGAAACCTTCTTCGTGCATCCCTCCTTCGCTTGTGGCAATTCCGTTGGCAAAAGAATGAATTGATTCATAATAACCGGTGTTCCATTGAAGTGCTACTTCGACTTCTTGGCTCTCTTCGGACTGGGCATAAGAGCAAACTTTTTTGAATAACGCCTCTTTTGAGACATTGAGATGCTTGACGTAGTCAACAATTCCGCCGTTGTACTTAAAGGTTTGCTCTTGTTCGTGTTCCTTTCGGTCGTCAACGAACTTTATTTCCAATCCTTTATTAAGAAAAGCCATTACCTGCAGGCGCTCTAAAACTGTTTGCGCTCTAAATTCAGTTTCTTCAAAAACTGATTCATCCGGCCAGAATGTTACAGTCGTACCCGTTCTTCCACGAGGGGCTTTTCCGGTAATTTTCAAAGGTCCTGAAGGCTCGCCTCCATTTTTGAACACTTGCTCGTGGTGTGATCCCCCTCGGTCAATTTCTAAAACCAAGCTGGTTGAAAGAGCATTTACGACAGATACGCCAACTCCGTGAAGCCCGCCTGAGACTTTATATCCTCCCCCGCCGAATTTTCCACCGGCATGCAATACGGTTAAGACGACTTCTGCAGCCGACTTTCCTTTGTACTGAGGGTGCTCGTCTACCGGGATTCCACGCCCGTTGTCTGTTACCCTGCATCCGCCATCATCTAACAATCTGACTTCAATTTCTGTACAAAAGCCAGCCATAGCCTCGTCAACGGCGTTATCCACTACTTCCCAAATAAGATGGTGCAAGCCGCTCGGTCCTGTTGAACCAATATACATACCGGGTCTTTTTCTGACCGGTTCTAGACCCTCTAAAACTGTAATTTGAGCCGCATCGTATGCGTTTTCTATTGATTCAGGATTTGTCGGCATTTTACTTTCGTTTAGATCAAATAGTTGTAATTCTTCAGACACAAGAGTGCGCCCTCTCCATTACTCTTTCCGGGCTAAAAGGACCTAATTTCTTGGTTTAGTCCTAACCTTTCTACATATATACACTACCAGTTATAGCGGCTTCAGAAGTCATTTTTTGGGTCTTCTGACCATTACTTTCACGTCTCTGGGCGCCTGCTCTTTGAATCTTTCTTCCAATTTCGAAATTACTAGCGGGATTAGGTACTTTGATTGGGATGCCCAACCCGGATCTTCAGTCTCAAGGGTTAAAACACCATCTAAAATGGTATAAGGTTTTGAGAATTTTGCTATCTCTTTTCCGGCTATTTCCGGCCAGTTTGAAAAGATCTCCTTAATTACCGCTAAGGGTCCGGCTTCTGTACGGCTTAACAGCTTCTCCAATGCTACATTCAGTCTCTCCGCATCTTTTTCCATGGCTATGTAAAAGGGGTTTCCATAATAACTTCTTGGCTGACTTCAAGACCTGGGAGCTTTAGGGCCGAAGTGATAAAAACCTGATCTTTTGGGAGATTTTCAAGGAGTCCGAATATCCTTGAGATATCCAACTCTGAAGTAATGTCATCCAAAAGCATTACCGGCGCTTCTCCAAACTCATCGGTGAGTAACAAATGTCCCGATAAGATAAATGTTAACGCCAAACTTCTTTGCTCTCCCCTAGATGCCTGGGTTCTGGAATCACGGTTATTTAAAAATATCTCTATATCGTCTCTGTGGGGACCAACTGAAGTTGTGGCTTTCTTTATATCTTCTTCTCTTGCTTTCTCTAAGCATGAAATTAAAGAACCATGCCACGTTTTTTGGTATTTAATCTTTACTGAATCTTCTTTTTTTGTTAATTCTTTATAAGCAAGAGTAATTTGCGGGCTCAGTTTTTCCAATAGATTTACTCTCTCGAAAACTATTTGCTCACCTGACAAAGCTACTCTTTCATCCCATACTCTAAGGGATCTCTCAAAGTCTTTATCTTGTCTGATTTGGTTTTGTTTTAATAATCTGTTTCTCTGAATTACTGCTTTTTCATAACGCTCAAGTTCGTCTTTGTATTTCAAACTCATTTCACTAGCAAGGCGATCTAAATAGCTTCTTCTTTTTTCCGGTGGCCCGGGAATAAGGTTCACATCGTCAGGGGTAAATAGTGTTGCTTTTAAATTAATATCATATTTTTTTGAGATTGTTTTAGGCTGAACTAAATTTCCGTTAAAGGTAGTTAAAAGTTTTTGTCCTACGTCAATGTTTATAGCTAGATCTCTATTTTGATAGTTAGTGACCGATTGGATTAAAGCCTTTTCCTCACCTTTTTTTATTAGAGTTGAATTGTTTCCCGGCCTAAACGAACTTTGATTTATTACTAAATATATTGCCTCTAATAGTGTGGTCTTCCCAGTTCCATTTTTACCAATTATTGATATTAAACCTTCATTGTGGAATTTCCATGTTCCTTTGGATATATTTCTGAGATTTTCAATATAGAGTTCATCTATGTTCATTTATGAAAATTAAGCAACTCTCACTGGCATTAGAACATATCGATAATTGCTGTCGCTCACTCCGCTTATAAGTGCCGGTTTTCCTTTTTCAGGGACTCTAATCATTACTTCGTTTTCTGTTACGGCTTCTATGCCATCTGCTAAATACTGCGGGTTAAACGAAGTGGAAGTTGGTTCGCCATCAATCTCGCCATCCATTCTCTCTACGGCTTTACCTACTTCCGACGTGACTACTGCTAACTCTAAGCCTCCCTCATCAGTTGTTAATCTCACAGACGTTGTGGCATCCCTAACCAATAATCTCATTCTTTTAATTGCTTCAAGGATAACTGATTTCTCTACCTTTATGGTTTGAATAAATTCTTTTGGTATCAATTGTTCGTAGCTTGGAAAAGAATCGTTAATTAATTGGGTTGTTAATGAAGTGTTACCTATTCTGAATCTTGCATGCAACCCGTCCATGTATAAAAATATGGCGTCTTCACCTTGTGATTCAGCCATCCTGTCAACTTCATGCAACGCACGTGCTGGAACTAAAACTTGGGTTCCGGATGAAATGGCTTTTGTGTCGACTAGATCTCTTATGGCCAAACGGTATGAGTCAGTTGCAACAAGTCTTAATGAGGTTTCGTTTGCACTCAGCAACACACCGGTTAAAACCGGCCTCACTTCATCATCAGATGCTGACCTCACTACTTGGGATATAGCTTCTGACAAACTTTTTGCTGGGAGTTCTACTTCATCGCCTGTTATATCCGGAGTCGGCGGAAAAGTTTCAAGCGGGTATATTTGGACTTCAAAGTGCGTTCTTCCGGCCTCTATTATTGCTTTGTCATCTTCTACAACTATTGACACTGAACCTTCTGGCATAGACCTTGCTATGTCGGTTATCAGCCTTGATGGTATTACCCCGGAACCATTTTCTCTTCCGTCAACCTCCATTGTCGTAATAATTGTCGTGTCGATATCGGTAGCAGTAAGGGTTGCTGAATTTCCGTCAACTACGAATTTGATGCCTGATCTCGTCGAAGGTCCAACACCTCGGGCTTGAGCTGCTCTCCCCACAAGCGCGAGAGTTTTTACTAAATAATCACGCTCAGCTAAAAACCTCATGTAATTCCCTTCTGTTTAAAAGTTTTATATATAAATATAGTTAGTAGTAGTAGGCCTGTGGATAGTGGATAACTAACTATAAACCCAGATTGCGAGCGATGTTGCAACATGGACAAACTAAGGCGTTTTCCACAACTATAGGGATAACTTGCTTAAGTCCACGAAACCTTCCATTCCCTTCCACAATCAAACCATTTCTTCCACAACCCCCAATGCCTGATCTCCACCCATTATTCGAAATTTATCCATAACTTTATCCACAAACCTTAAAGCTACTGATTCCCTTGCTTAATTTTGCGGATCAAATCAGTTACCTGGTCATATATAGCTCTTCGTTCGCCCATAAGTGAAGATATTTTCTCAACGGCGTGAATAACGGTGGTGTGGTCCCGATTACCAAACTCTCTTGCGATAGCAGGATATGAGTAATCCGTTAGTTCACGACATAAGTACATACCTATTTGACGTGCCAAAACTAAAGGTCTTCTTCTGCTGGGTCCACAAATATCCTCAATTGAAAATCCGAAAATGTTGGCGGTTTCTATCATTATTATTGAAGGAGTAATCTGGCGGGGCGCAAACGAGGCCAAAATATCAGCCAATGCAGTCTCAGCCAGACCTAAATTAACTGAAAGTCCATTAAGAGAGGCATAAGCGCTCACTCTTATTAAAGCTCCCTCTAGTTCTCTGATGTTGTTAGTGACATGAGTGGCAATAAATTCCTGAACATCATCAGGAACCACCAAACCGTCTTTTTCTGCTTTTGAACGAAGAATGGCTATTCTGGTTTCCAGTTCCGGAGGCTGGATGTCAGTTATTAATCCAGACATAAATCTGCTCCGCAGCCTGTCTTCAACAGTGGCCAAAGATCTCGGCGGCCGATCCGAGGTCAAGACTACTTGTTTTGATGCATTGTATAAAGAATTAAAAGTATGGAAGAACTCCTCTTGAAGAGAGTCGCTCTTTTCTAAAAACTGAATATCATCAACCAACAAGACATCACACTCTCTGTAACGGCGTTTAAAAGCCGTCGGAGTTGAAGATCGGATAGCTTCAACAAACTCATTCATAAAGGTTTCAGTGGAAACATATCTAACAGTCATCATTGGAAAATGTTCGTTTACGTAGTTTCCAATTGCATATAACAGGTGAGTTTTTCCGAGTCCGGCGTCACCATGAATAAATAGAGGATTATATGATTTAGCAGGGGATTCAGCTACTGACATGGCAGCGGCGTGTGCAAATCGGTTAGATGGTCCAATCACAAAAGAATCGAATACAAATCTTCTATTTACATTCTCCTCGCTTGATGTCTTTCTTGGGGAAAGGGTGGTCTTTTCCTCAACTTCCGGCAAAATCTCCACCACCTCAGTTGCAGCCAAGGGCTCTCTTTCAATAATTTTTATCTCCATGGGCTCTTTGGCTATCTCTGACAAAAGCTCCTCTATTACATCTTTATATCTAGTTAGTAAGCGGTCTCTAATCAGTGAACTAGGAGCTGACAGCACCAACTGGTTGGCCTCTTGCTCTTCAAATCGAATGCCCGCCAACCAGAGATTCCACGTTGCTCCCTGAAACTGCTCTTTAAGTGCTCCAGATGCACTATTCCACAACTCAGTTCCCTTCATGCCCCAAAAGCCCCCCAAGTAATACCATTAAATCCACAGACATTTCCACAGTTGTGGACTACGGTTTTCACGGATATGCAGTTTTCTTCAGTTTTCCACATAAATTTCTCATTCTCCATACTCCGATTAAACACGTAATTAACACTAGAACTAGCAAAATACACTCTTTTCAACGTTACTGCCGAAAATACACCTCTGAATTACTGGCTAAAATGGAACAGGCCCTAATTGGCGGCTTTAATCCCCAATTAAAATGGCCAAAAGTGGTCTCTTATCGGATCAAATAAGATGAAATAACTAAGGGGATCGTCCCCAGGGCTCAGATACCCAAAATCTCAGTGAGGATTCAGTGAAAAGGACTTTTCAACCAAATAACAGAAAACGTGCTCGTAAGCACGGCTTTCGCCACCGTATGGCCACCAGGGCCGGCCAGTCGATAATCAAGGCAAGAAGGCGCAAGGGACGTTTGCGCCTCAGTGCGTGAGCTATAAACTCCAATCAATTTGTGACAGGCGGACTTTTGCTGCCCTTAAGGCCACGAAATTTAGTGCCCGCCACGGGTTGGTCCGCGCTTTTTTTGCCGATTCAGGGGAGGAAACGAATCCAAGAATAGCCTTCGCGGTGTCAAAAAAAGTTGGCAACTCCGTGGAAAGAAACCGAATTCGTCGTCGCATTCGAGCGGCAGTTACGTCAAATCTGGACCAATTAGCACCGGGGAATTATCTTATTATTCCTGGAAGCGGGGTACTTGATGCGAGTTTTAATGAATTAAAGCAAGATGTGCTGGAATCCATGAAAAGATCCTCCCAGAAAGCTGCCGGATTGGAATTAACCAATGGTTAGATTTGCAATGTTCCTGGTCAGGGGATATCAGACTTTAATGTTTTGGAAGCCCTCCCCTTGTAGATTTAGCCCAAGTTGTTCAAATTATGCTCTTGAAGCTCTTGAGAAGCACGGACTTATAAGAGGAACAACCCTCGCCACAAAGCGTATTTTTCGCTGTCATCCTTTTGGGGCATTTGGACATGATCCGGTCCCAGATTAATAAATAAGGAAATAGATGTCTTCAATTACTCAAATTCTCCGTCCTTTCTACTATCTAATTGGATGGATTCTTGCATCATTATACAAAATAGTGCCTAATTATGCGCTTTCTATTATTTTGCTGACTTTTATAGTGCTTATTCCTTTTACACCGCTGATCGCCAGATCTGTCAAGGCTTCGGCCCGGATGCAGGCCCTTCAACCGGAGTTAAAGCGAATTAATGAGCTTTACAAAGGAGATTCAGCTAAGCGTTCGGAAGAGACGATGGCTGTTTTTAAGCGAGAAGGAGTATCACCAGCCGGGGGGTGTTTGCCAATCTTGCCTCAGATGGTTGTGCTCCTTGTCTTTTATTCGGTTCTCAGAGGGTTAACCAATACGACAGGAGGCAAACATCCTTCGCCTAAACCGCTGTATATTCCGGTAAAGTCCACCCTCTACCACAATATTCTGGCAGCAAATGGCCACCTTGTCTCATTTGGAGTGGATCTTTCACAAAAGATTACGGCACACCATGCAAGTATTGCTGCTTCTATCCCATATTGGGCGATTCTTATAATTGGCGGCGGACTGCAGTATTTCCAGGTTCAAAGAATGACGAGCAGGATGCCTCAAAACAATCAGTTGAATGCGCAAACTCAATTTGTTATGCAAAAGATCATGCCATTGGCATTTTTGTGGTTTTATTTAATTCTTCCCGCCGGCGTTTGTCTTTACTACCTGACTTCGACAGTAGTGAGAATTGTCCAGTATGAGTGGGTTTACTATCGGCACCCCGGCATAAGCCAGGGAATCTTCGACGTAGCCCCCAGAAAGCTTATTAATATAAGACCCATTCAGCAGCAAGCCAAGGAGCTTCCCTCCAAGTCTGTTTACGCCGAGGATGAATCGGCTGACCAAACCCCAGAGGAAAATAAAAAGAGCCTGGAAAAAAAGGAAGAGAATCAAGTCAAGAAGACGCCCCCTCACCCACGCTCTAAACAAAAGAAGCAAAGAAAGGAGCGATAAATGGACTGGATAGAAACAACTGGAAAAACTATTGCAGATGCTACAAAGAAGGCACAAGACATTCTCTCCGTGTCCCAAGAAGACTTAGAAACGCAAGTCTTGGAAGAACCTAAGACTGGTTTGTTCGGACGATTAAAGGGCGAGGCCCGTATTCGAGCCAGAGTGTTGCCAAGAGAACAAAGACCAAGAATGCGCCAACGGGATCGCAAATCAAGGGGAGGGCGGCCTGAAAGAACAAGCCAGCGTACCCAGAAAGACCAGGCCGAAAAGGAAGATTCCGATGCAAAACCCTCGGCTAAAAAACGCCCAAAAGCAAACAGCAAATCAAATTACTCAAAAAAGACTACAGTATTAGCAAAGACTTCCGAAGAAAATGGTTCTGAAGTCAATCCCGATGGCGACAAAAAAGACTCTCAATTAAATGGGGGTTCGCCAAGAGGGGCCAACCGGGAAAGAAATCCCAAAAAGCAGCGTGTTGCACCCATCACGATAGAGGAGAGGACAGTAGAGGAAATGGAAAACGAAGGACAGATAATCAAGGACTTTTTAATGGGTATTTTGACGGCTAGCAACAGCGAAGGAACCGTCACAATCACTCGAGACGGTGAGTACCTTAATGCCGACGTAAACGGAGAAGACCTTGGATTTTTGGTTGGCAAGAAGGGAATGACCCTGATGGCCGTTCAAGATTTGGCCAGGCTGGTGGCGCGGCATAAGTCCGGGGACGGCACGCCAAATCGAGTTAATGTTGATGTTGCCGGCTACAGGAAAAAGCGTGCGGAGGCTTTGGTTGGATTTGCAAGGTCGCTGGCCGAACAAGTTGCCCAAACAGGAGTGGCTAAGGCTCTTGAACCTATGACGCCTGCTGACAGAAAGACTGTCCACGACGCGGTTGGCGACATTGAAGGCGTGCAGACTACATCGGCAGGTAGAGAACCTATGCGCTATGTTGTTATTCAGCCAGCCAGCTGAAAGTCACAGTTTGCTCTTAATTGATATCTGAGCAGTTTCTAGAACATGCACTGTCGGACTCCCAAAAGCTGGGGTTTATTGGCGGCGGACCACTCGACCAGCATCTCACACATTCCAGGGACTTTCTAACCGCCATAGCTGACATAGTTGGCCTGGACAAGCTTGACAAGGATTTCTCGGTAGTAGATCTGGGGTCGGGAGGAGGACTTCCCGGCATCCCTCTGGCAACCTGGTTGGGAAAGGCCAACTTTGTGCTGATAGAGTCGTCTCTTAAGAGGTCACGCTTCCTCAGTTCCATAGTAAAAGATGCAGGAGAAACGTCAAGGGTGGAGGTAGTGAATAAATCTGCCGAATCAGCAGGAAGAGAAGATGAGTTTAGGGAAACCCAAGACCTGCTGGTCTCACGCTTATTTGGTCCAATTTCAGTGACGCTTGAGTGTGGATCCCCCTTTGTCAGAACATCCGGAATTCTGATAATTTCGAAATATCCTGAACCCAAATACAATCTGAAGAGGGAGCATTCGGCAGTTTTGGAAGCTTTGGGGCTTGAAGAACTTGATGAGTGGTCAAATGGAAGATCAACGTTTGCCATTTTTAGAAAAGTCTCTCAGATATCAGAGGATTACCCCAGAAGGACCGGACTTCCTCGAAAAAGGCCCTTATTTATTGTTTCACGTGAAACATTGTAAGAGCAGAGTGAAATCCAGTGACTTGTACGCCGTTCTGTTTTTAGGCATCGTATCCAATCCAAAAGGACCTGGCGAAGCGCGCAGCCTGTATTGTTTCACGTGAAACAATCTGCCAACAAATGGCCAAAAGATATTTGAATCTGCGGCAAAATGTGATACTCTGCATTCAGGCGAGAAATATCTGTTTCTATATGGGCAAAAATTTATATTCCAATCTGCCCCACTTCGACTTACAGAGAGGTTAGGTTTTGACTCAAGCTCCCGAATCACCAGCTGAACAAAACAAAGTGCACCCTTCGACGAGGGTAATTGCAATAGCGAATCAAAAAGGGGGAGTAGGCAAAACAACCACTACTGTCAACCTAAGCGCCGCCTTGGCCGAGTTTGGGAAACGAGTTCTAGTAATAGATCTTGACCCACAGGGGAATGCGACCACAGGATTGGGCGTGGAGGCTAGGAATTTCGAGCAGTCCATGTATGACGTCCTTATGCACGACACACCCCTAGAAGATGCCATTGAGGCTACTAGTGTCAAGAATCTCTTTCTGGCTCCGGCCACTATTGATCTGGCAGGAGCTGATATCGAATTAGTTTCGGCATTCAGTCGAGAGCTTAAGCTCAAAAGAGCGATAGACGTAGTGAAAGAGGATTTCGATTTTATTTTTATTGACTGTCCGCCTTCCCTGGGCCTAATTACCGTAAATGGACTGGCTGCAGCATCAGAGGTTTTGGTGCCAATTCAATGTGAATACTATGCTCTCGAAGGGGTTGGCCAGCTTCTGAAGAATGTCCAGTTAGTCAAGGCAAATTTAAATCCCGATCTTGAAATTTCTACAATTGTGATGACAATGTTTGATGCCAGAACCAAACTGTCAGATCAGGTGGTGGAAGACGTAAGGGGACATTTCGGGGCAATAGTGTGCAAAACGGTTATTCCGAGAACCGTGAGACTATCTGAAGCCCCCTCATTCGGACAACCCATAACAATTTTCGATCCGAGTTCAAGGGGCGCAATTGCCTATCGGTCGTTAGCGGAGGAGGTAATTACCAAGTGAAAAGAACAGGATTAGGAAAAGGGTTGGGAGCCTTAATTCCAGCTGATGCACAAGCCCAGCCGAACTCTATGTTTAGGGAAGTTGCAATAGTTTCGGTCGCACCGAACCCAAGGCAGCCTAGAAAGCACTTTGATGAAGAAAGTCTTTCCTCGCTTTCAGCCTCTATCAGAGAGTTGGGCGTGCTCCAACCAATATTAGTAAGAAAAGTTGGAGAAGAGCGGTATGAACTCATCGCGGGGGAAAGGCGATGGAGAGCAGCAAGGAGAGTTGGACTTCAATTCATTCCTGCTTTAGTCCAAGAAGTAGATGACATTCAGAGTTTAGAGCAAGCACTTGTCGAAAATCTCCACCGCGCAGATCTTGACCCTTTGGAAGAGGCAGCTGCCTTTCTCCAGTTGATTGAGGAGTTTTCATATACTCACGAGCAGGTGTCTCAACGTGTCGGAAAAAGTCGAGCTGCTGTCTCAAACTCGCTTCGTCTACTCCAACTCCCCTCCGGCATTCAACAGGGAGTAGTTCAGGGTCTAATATCAGCCGGTCACGCAAGGGCCTTGCTTGGATCTCCAGACAGAGCTTTTCAGGAGGAATTGGCGAAGCGAATCATTGCCGAGGGATTAAGTGTCAGAGCGGTCGAAGAGATTGTCAAAAATAAAGAAGGAGCGGTACCGCTTCCCGAGGAGCACGAGGATGACGGCACCGTGGCAACTTCGACTTCTGACGGCGCGTCTTCTTCTCAGGCCACAACCCGCCCTATCGCCAAACTGAGACCCCCAGGCCTTATGGAATTGGAAGAGATACTTGCAGAAAGGCTAAATACCCGAGTGAAGGTGGAAATGGGGGAGAAAAAGGGTAAAGTACTAATTGAGTTTGCCTCCCTTGAAGACCTTGAAAGAATATACAAAGCCATGTTTCACGGCACCCACTGAGTCCGAAGGGAATAAAGCGCAAACCTCGTTTACCAGGAAGTATATTAGATTTAATTCAGCAATCACACTGCAATCCACAACCTAATGCACAGGTTGTGGAGAAGTAATCTAGAGTTTATATTTAGTGTTTTATGGTACTGGTAGACCAACTTAGAACCGAATTATCCAAGATCTCAGTTATCTCTGCCAGATTCTGCAACAGAAACGATGGAGAGGTAAAAGTGCAGACAAGAGTAGGCATTTTGGTCTCACGCAAAACCGGAAGCGACAGCCCCTCAGCATGGCTCTTCCCGGGACCAAACACCCGCTCAAAACCTCTTTCAATCTCTTCTACCAGGCTCTTCGCTGGAAGAGATACATAGTTATATCCCGAATAGTAAGAGAGAGTAATTAGTGGAGAAGAAGGTTTATCTAAGTCTTCTAAACCAATGACAATGCAAAGATCGGCGTCAAATGCATTTGCCTCATGGGCCTGTCTTTGCTGGTTGAAAGAATGAGACATTGATATTTGCACTCCGTTGTAGAGCAGAAGCTTCGAGATAGAGCTTATACAGATCCCGGCTCCACCGCTGTCGCAGAGCATTATTCTTAGATTTCTCCGACCCGTGTGGTCTTTCCACCTTTCAACTTCTTTGATTTCACTAACCAGTCGATTTGATTCATGACGAGGAATCATTCTTTTCAATTCGTCTATTGTTCTTGGACCGACAACACCGTCTGATCTTATTCCCACATTACGCTGAAATTCCGTTAGTGCGCTCAACGTAGCATCTCCAAAAATGCCATCAATTCGACAGGTGTCAAAACCAAGCATGTTGAATTGTTTCTGAAGTTCGGCCACATCGTCCCCACGGAGCATAGGCTGGCGTCGATAGAGCAGGCGATCACCCAACTTCCAACTGGCCTCGATTAGGGATGCCCATGTATTCGGTCCACAAATTCCGTCTACTTCCAAGTTTCGGCTCGCTTGGAACAACCGGATCGCTTCTTGGGTATTTTTCCCGAACTCTTCTGGTTTATCTCCGTTGGTCTGGTATCCGAGTCTTTCTAGCCTTGTGCGACAATCGGCCACGTGCCACCCTTTGCTTCCCAGCCTCAACAAAGGAACTTCATTATTTTCTCTCAGAGGTAAACCTTGATTTCTGAAAGAAGCTGCGACTTTCCCCTTGCGCCCACAATTCTTGCTGCGGGTTGGCCGTCTTTGAACAGAATTAAAGTGGGAATGCTCAACACGTCAAATCTGCGGGTAGTGTCCAAGTTTTCGTCAATATTTAACTTAACAATTCGAAGTTTTTCCGCTTCATCTTCGGCAAGAGCTTCTAGAATCGGGGCAATGGCTTTACAAGGCGTGCACCACTCGGCCCAAAAATCGACCAAAACCGCTCGATCATCGGATAGCAAAGTTTCATCAAAAGACTGATCTGTAACGTTGACAATTGAACCTGACATAAGTAATGATCCTAGCCTTTATCTATTGCTTTCATGCGCTTCGAGCCACCGCTGAGCGTCAAGAGCAGCCATGCAGCCGCTGCCGGCAGCTGTAACGGCTTGGCGGTAAATGTGGTCCTGCACATCCCCACAGGCCAAAACCCCCTCAATATTTGTGGCTGTGCCAGGACCGGTGATCAGGTAGCCTGCGTCGTCCATTTTGAGCTGACCCTTGAAAAGGTCTGTATTTGGGCTATGGCCAATTGCGATGAAAACCCCATCTATTTCCTGGATAGACTCCTTTCCAGTTACAGTGTCCACAAGTCTCAAGGACTTGACCGAGGTTTCTCCTATTATTTCTGTGACTTGAGTGTTCCAAACCGGGATGATCTTCTCATTTGATCTCGCTCGATCTTGCATAATAGGAGATGCTCTCCATTGGTCTCGACGATGGATTAATCGTACCGAATTGGCGAATCGAGTAAGAAACAAAGCTTCCTCAAGGGCAGAATCTCCGCCACCTACGACAGCGATATCCTTTCCTCTGAAGAAAAACCCATCACAGGTTGCACATGTTGAAAGTCCATGGCCAATCAGTCGATCTTCACCCGGAACTCCCAGCATCAAAGACCGTGCCCCAGTTGAGATAATGACGACATCCGCGGTGAAATTCGGAGGGCCATCGTGTGGGTTTGTAGTCCAAATTCCCTTCACAGATGAGTCTAAATCGACTTTGGTGGCCTTCTCAGTTAAGATCTCGGTCCCAAATCGCTCAGCTTGGCCTCTCATTTGCGCCATTAGTTCGGGACCGTCAATGCCATCCTTGAATCCGGGAAAGTTCTCTATATCGCTGGTCAGCATCAACTGGCCACCAGGCTGATCGGAAGTACTAGATGGCTCGCCTTCTATAAGAAGAGGCTTTAAATTGGCTCTTGCAGTATATATCGCAGAAGTTAAACCCGCAGGTCCAGATCCAATTATTACAACAATTCTATGATTGCTATTTAAGTTCAAAGAGGAATTAATATTTTCATCATTAATTCCGGCAACATCAGGCATTACTACCACCTCGTCAAATCAGTGTCGTTTTATAAGGACTAATCCAATCAACACCAAAAGGAGCCCAACTATTGCCTCGCCCGCCCAGACATGTTGATGGAACAGATAAACATTCAAAACTCTGACTAAGCCTATAGTTCCGAGAATAAGCGCAACAGGGATCAAAACTGCTGCAGCAAGCCCGGCAGTGGCATATCCAAGAACCTTGCCTAAGGGCCTCATGGTTTTGTCTTGGATTGTACTCACAATGGTTTGCAGAATTGCAATTACCTTGGCTGGCCAGTCCTTGACATCACGATCCGTAAATTTTTCGCTCTGACTTTCTATTTCACTCATTCAACGACCACGTTAGTATGCAAATAAGCACCCAAATTCAAAATGATGATCCGGCACTCTTAATCTGCCGGGTTATCACCTTCGCCATCTACTGCATTGTTCTCGTTCTTATTGGATCCCGAAGCCACCACAGTGAAGGCAATCCCAACAGCGCCAAGGCCTATATGAGTTCCTATTATGGGCCCGATATCGGCAAAAATTGGGTCTTTAATTTCCCGCTGTGCCAAAACTTTATCCTTGAATATATCGAAATCCTTTGCCCCTCCGTTTAGGAATGCAAACCTCTCGAACTCCCCGTAGTTATTAACCCTCTGGGCTAAATAATCCAGAGAGCGGCCTCTTGTCCGATGCTTTGACTCACTCTCGATTTTGCCCTCTCTCACTTCAACAACGGGTTTGATAGAAAGAAGTGAACCTACAAATGCAGATCCGTTTGAAATTCGCCCGCCTCTCCGAAGGTTCTCTAGGGTGTCTATTGTTCCAGTTACGAAAGTTCTCTCAACCACCTCTTTTGCCAATTTCTTAACTTCTTCTAACGAGGCCCCTGATTTGGAGTGTTCGGCAGCAGCAATGGCAACCAAGCCTTCGCCGGCCGAAACGCTTCGCGAGTCCACAACCTCGACAGGAATTTGATCGGCAACCAAATCCTTGGCCTGAAGGGCGCTTTGATAAGTAGAAGAGACTTCGGAGGAAAGAGTAACAACCACGACACCTTCGTATCCTTCTTTGTGGGCCTTGAGGTAGGCTTCTTGGAAAGCTCCGGGAGAAGGAGCCGCCGTTTCCGGCAGTGCCGGTGCTGCAAGGGCCGCGCAACGAGACCAGAACTCATCAGGAGTCAACGAAACCGTATCTACGACTTCATCATTCCCAAAACGAACAGATAGAGACACAATGGTGATGCCTAAATCTTTTGCCAACTGCGGGGGTATATCGCTCCCGCTATCTGTTACAACTTGAATACCTGCCATATGCAATTCCCTCCTTGGTCGAGAGTTATTAACTAACCTACCAGGTATCAGCTATCTTAAAACGTGTTTATGCTTTGATTTTGAACTCTTCGAGCTAGGCGCTATTAAAGCGGCTAGCACCAGATAAAGCGTCACTCCCACCACTACTCCGAGAAAAGCGTCAATAGCGTCTCCAAATGCCGTTGTAGTCGGCAGAACAGTTGAAGCTCCAGCTGCGCCTAGTCCCATTACCAAAGAGAGTCCAAGCACTTTAATTCCCTGTGCAAAAAGCGCTCTTCCTCCCAATCTGCCAACTTTCATCCGCAGAACAATCAAGCCCGCAACTGCTCCCATTGAATACGCAATAGTGAGTGATAGGCCAATTCCTCTTGCCCCCATTGGCGAGATCAACACAAATGCAGCGACTACGTTCACGAAATTTTCAAATGCATATAGGAGAAAAACTGTTCTCGTGTCGTGTAAGGCAAAAAAGGCCCTGTTAACGAGGAGAAATATGCAAAATCCGGGTAGTCCCAGACTCATGAGAGAAAGTGTTGATGCTGCATTTTGCACTCCTTCCAGGCTTGCAGAACCATGAAAAAGCACGGTCCCCACAATTGGGGCGGCAAGAACTAAGTATCCAATGGAAGCAGGGATAATAATCGCATTGATAGATCTCAGGCCGAGGCTGAATCTCTTGGCGAAACCAGTCATATCGCTATTTGCAGCTAAAGCAGAGAGTTCCGGAGTCAAAGCCGAAGATATAGAAACAGAGACCAGCCAGTAGGGGAGCTGGAAAAAAGTATATGCATAGGTGTATGCGCTCAAGGTTCCGATATGACTTCTTGCAGCTAAAGCGAGAATGACAAATAGGGCAAGTTGATTGGCCACTACAAAACCAAAGGTCCAACTTGAAAGCTTGATAATTGCCCTTACAGCTTCGTGTCCGAAATTTAAATTCCATTTAAGCGGCAAGTTGGCTCTGAGCAAACTGGGCACAAGGGCCAAAAATTGCGCTGCGACACCGGCGCTTGTCCCAATGCCAAGCAAAAAGATTAGGTGGTAGTTGTTTAGTAAGTCCTGAGGCGTGGGTGAGTGAACAATAAGGCTTAGCTCGATCAGTATAAAAATGGTAACAATGTTGTTGAAAATGGGGGCCGCAGTCACAATTCCGAATTTGCCAACTGAGTTCAAAAGAGCCGTTGCAATGCTAATAAAGCCGTAAAACGCCAGCTGCGGAACAAAGAGCCGCAAAAGATCTACAGCAAGGCGGTGTGTAGGGACGGACATATTTGATCCTGCACCTGATGAGTATGCATCTATAAGGAGAGGAACAAAGAGTTCAAATAAAAGTGTGCCTACTACAAGAACTACTGAGCTCACTGTCACGACGGCACTTATTCCCTCCCAGGCGCTCTCTTTACTCATGGTAGTTAGCCGCCTAGTGAATAACGGAACAAAAGTGGCCGCCAAGACGCCGCCTATCACGAGATCGTGAATGATGTTAGGAGTAGTATTGGCCAGATTATAAGCATCTGCAGCTCCACCTATACCAAGTGCTGAACCGAGGGCGAATAGCCGGACTAACCCTAGAATTCGTGAGACCGTGGTCCCAAAAGCCATCGCGCCAAGAATCTTGAGAAGCCGCGACTGCGCCTGTTTCTGACTGGGTGAAGAGTTCAAGCTATTTGTTTCAGATTTAGAAGCTATTGAACTTGGAGCGGACGTGAAACTTATTTTCGAACTTGTTGGATTACTTTGCTTGTCTTCACTGTCCATCTCTGGCAACCTTTTTCTTGCTGTGTTTGCCTCGATGAGAGATCCATTTTCTTCGTGCAGTTCTAAACCACCACCACAGCACCAAAAGTGCAGCTCCAAGTGAAAGTATCACTCCCACGCTGGAGATGGCTGTGGAGTGGACGCTTAGTTGTTGCCTTATTAAAGTGACTGAGCCATCCGGTGATTTCACCGATACCGTTAATGGAACCGAACCTCTGGCTCTTGCAGTAACGGTGAAGTAAACCGTGTTTTGAGACTTGTTTAAATTGATAGAGACTGAGGTGGGACTGTGGAAAGTCAAGCCGTTACTTGACACGACCAGTTCCAGATTCAAGATAGGTGAGCTAGGTGACGCAATTACAGTTATTGGAATTTTTCCGGTTGAAGATGTCAAGGTGATGTTTGGGTTTGGGGAAAGGGAGATCTCGGATTGAATCTTTCTAAAGGGGGACGAGGCACTTGACAAATAATCTGAAAAAGATGGCCCAGGCGTAGTAATTAGCGCTTCGCTTTGGTAGAGATCACCTAGTGCGCTGTTCAGATCAATCGCGTTAGAACCTGTGTATTGCCCATTTTCAAATATTGCTCCATAAGCCAACGACGCCGCGGTTAGCTGGGAACGGGCCGTATTGAAACTTGCCAATGATTTGGGTGAGATCGAAGGCGGAGATGAAGATGGAACAAGCTCGCGGGTTGAAGGGTTAGACAGAACTCCCTGAGGAGCCGTAGCTGACGAGGCAAGAGTAACGCCCTCTAAAATTGGATTATCTGCAATACCCGACAGCAAATTCTTAATAACGGTTGCCTGCGAGGAAATTGAGGAAGGAATCAAAACAGAAAGATTCCTATCGTATGACGAGTTGGGAGCGTCAAAAAATACCTGAGATGCCTCTCCAATGAAAGTCTCGGCTCCAAGTACCGGATCGCTATTTAAGAGGTCTTGTGAAAGACCTTGATCAAGTGCCAAGCAAATTGGCGAGGATGAATCGGTCAAATTTGACAATCCGAAGGGCTGTGTGGCAGTGGAGCGGAGGCTTGAAGGTCTTAGAGAAGAAATGGGAAGGAGAAGAGTTGAGATTCCAAATGAGACAAGTTTCGAAACGCCAACTAAAGACAGATCCGCAGTTCCTACATAAGCCGGAATTAGAGATTTAAGACCCAAGATACTCTTTAAAACGGCGTTTCCCGACAAGTACTGATTTTCGATGTCCTGCTCCAGAGCGGAGTCGGCCAAGCTTGAAATGTCGATATCGGAATATGGCTCTTCCACAAACGGGTGGAGTGAGTTGGATCCGATAAATTTTAGATCGTTAAGCAATGTTGCAGCCGATTCCGACTTATCGCTGCTTAACTCCACTAAAGTCGACGGATCAATGGTGAAAGTAATTGGCGTTGAAAAGTCTGTTGCCACTGAGTCCAGTACGCCAATTGCACTGTTTATGTCGGTTTGACTCAAAGTTGAAGAAGTACTTGAATCCTGGCTGAGCAAAGGTATGACGAGACCGATGCCAAGACGAGTTGGAGGAGGGTCTTGGGGAGAAATGACAATGTGAGTCACAAGCGAGTAGGTCTCTACTCTGGTCACTGGGTCAAGCAATGACACTTTTAACGGGTAAATTCCAGGGCAAGCCGAATACTGGCACCCAATCCCCAGCCTCACCGGAATAGCAGAAGGCAACTCCTGTGTTGTTGATGTTGGCAAACCCGGCGCTAAAAGTGTAACTGAAAAGTTGACCACTGCCGGACTAGTCTGACCCACTAAATACTGTCCAATGACCATTCCCCCAGTTGATGAAACAACGCCATATGGGTTTGTGATGCTTTGATCAAACGAACTTCTCGAACTTAGTTTCATAAACGTTGTAAGTTGAACCACCAGGTTTGATATGGGAGTAGAGGTGTCGACCTGGATGCTTAAATTGAAAGTTTGACCAGGATTGACAAAGGGAGACTGGCCCATCACTTTGATAGAGGAATCATTTGAAGCGGCAGAAAAGCTTGCCTTAACCGGCACTGATCTGCAAGCCGCAACAGTTTGGCAAAAAACCGCGCAAACCAGACTTGCCGCAAAAACTAAAGAGCCAAGCTTTGACATGGTTCCGGTTAAGAAGACTGTCAAATTGGATTCGGTAGTGAATGATTTTTTTATATTTGCCATGTTTTTTGAGATATTTTCCATAACTTTTCTCCAAAATGAAGAACAAGTAGATGAAATCGCACTACCCTCAAATTAGTGCTTCCAGAGAGAGTAAAACCTATTGTTGATAAAGCTGGCGCCATAGCCAAGCTTTTTCGCGCCAATGACATCCCCATATATCTTGTCGGGGGCTCAGTCAGAGATGCCGTGATTTCACGTGATCAAGTGGCAGAAATCCCTGATTTTGATTACACCACGCCCGCCCGCCCAGAGCTAATAGAGAAAATCCTGTCTCCTTGGGCAGACGCCCTTTGGACTCAAGGAAAGAAGTTTGGCACCATAGCATGTATAAAAGACGGAATACGCCATGAGGTAACTACTTTTAGGTCCGAAACCTACGACCCAGACTCCAGAAAACCGGAAGTATCGTTCGGGAATTCCCTGGAAGAGGACCTTTCAAGAAGAGACTTTACGGTTAACGCTATGGCACTTTCGCTGCCGGATCTGGAGCTAATTGATCCTTTCAACGGGATTGGCGACCTTGGAGCACTAAGGCTGGCAACACCGCTTTCCCCTGAAATTTCTTTTTCTGATGATCCCCTTCGAATGATGCGCGCGGCAAGATTCATTGCTTCACTGGATCTCACTCCCGATGAAGCCCTAACGGAGGCGGTTGGCAAAATGGCAAGTCGAATAGAAGTGGTCAGTGCAGAAAGGACTCGGGACGAGTTAAACCGATTGGTGACCCTTCCAAATCCGGAAAAGGGCCTTTGGTTTTTAGTTAATACGGGGCTTGCAGAGCATTTTCTTCCGGAACTCCCTGCACTGGCTCTTGAGCAAGATCCGATACACCGACATAAAGATGTGCTGGGCCACACAATTGCCGTTGTGTGTAAAACCCAGCCGAACCTGATATTGAGGCTGGCTGCTTTATTCCACGACGTTGGCAAGCCCAAGACGCGGAGTTATGAAAACGACAAAGTGCAGTTTCACTTTCATGACGTAGTAGGCGCCAGAATGACTAAAAAACGTATGTCTGCTCTTCGATATCCCACTTCGGATATCGAAAGCGTCACAAAACTTGTGGAACTACATCTACGATTTCACACTTATAAGCTGGGTTGGACCGACAAAGCTCTTCGGAGGTATGCCAGAGATGCGGGCAGTCTTTTAAGCGAGTTGAACGAACTGACCAGATGTGACTGCACTACAAGGAACGAGAAAAAAGCCAAAGAGCTATCCGACCGCATTGACGAGATGGAAGTGCGCCTAAGTGCCTTAAGTGAAAAAGAGGAGCTTGCTTCTCTGAGACCTGATTTAGACGGAGACGAAGTAATGGAACTGTTGGGACTATCACCAAGCAGGGAAGTTGGCGTGGCAATGAATTGGCTAATGGATCTCAGACTAGATGAAGGTCCCCTCGACAAAGACATCGTTAAATCAAGGCTTCTGGAATGGTGGCGGAGTAGAAACTCAGGCGAAGCTGAAACCTAAGAAATGAAGTCCTCCACCATTTGGCGGGCTAATTCGTCCCTAAATTGAACCGGGGGGGATTTCATAAAATATGCCGAAGGACCTTCCAAGGGACCGCCGATACCTTTATCCAATGCGATGCGTGCGCACCTAAGCGCGTCAATGATGACACCGGCTGAATTTGGAGAGTCCCACACTTCTAATTTGAGCTCAAGATTCAAAGGAACGTCTCCAAAGTTTCTGCCCTCAATTCTGATGTATGCCCACTTTCGGTCCTCCAACCAGGGGATATGATCTGACGGTCCAATGTGCACTGACTCCTCGGGGAGCTTATTTTCAAGTTGGCTGGTAACAGCCTGAGTTTTCGAAATCTTCTTTGATTCAAGGCGATCTCTCTCCAGCATGTTTTTAAAGTCCATGTTTCCACCCACGTTCAACTGGTAGGTTCGGTCGACAACTAACCCTCTGTCTTCAAAGAGCCTGGTGAGAACCCGGTGAACTATTGTGGATCCAACCTGGCTCTTGATATCGTCGCCGATGATTGGGATACCCTTTTCCCGGAATTTTTCAGCCCAAACCGGATCTGAGGCGATGAAGACGGGGATGGCGTTAACGAAGGCCACGCCGGCATCTAAGCAGGCCTGAGCGTAGAACTTCTGTGCATTCTCGGAGCCGACAGGGAGATAGGAGACCAGAACTTCAGCACCGCTATCGCGCAGAACTTGCGCTACATCCACAGGCTCAACAGGTGACTCTTCAATAGTCTTTTGGTAGTAAATTCCAAGTCCGTCCAGTGTTGGTCCCCTGCTTACCGACACGTTACATGTTGGAATTTCGGCAAATCTAATCGTGTTGTTCTGACCAGCAAATGCCGCTTTTGACAGATCTGTGCCTACCTTCGTGCAATCGACGTCAAATGCTGCTACAGGGACTAGATCCCTGATTTGATACCCGCCCAGCGACACGTGCATAAGACCAGGTACATCGGCATCGGGGTCAGCATTTTTGTAGTACTGAATTCCTTGGAGCAGCGAACACGCACAGTTGCCGACTCCTGCTATTGCAAACTTTATTTCTTTACTCATGGTTTGAGTACCTCCGTTGTTGGTAGTTGGATGCTGTTTGAACTTAAATTGTTCGCACTGCTGGGATTCGAATTTTTCTCAGTTAAAAGACCCGAGCTACTTTGTTCTTCTTTTGTGATTAGCTGGTTTAACCACTGGAGATCGGTTTCGATCAAGTGGTAGGTGCGCTCGGCTAAGGCCTTGCGATACTGGTAAATCTCGGAGTTATTGCAGGTAGCTTTTTTGGCTTCATCCAGGCGTCTCTTTAAGTCGTCCCTCCGATGCCTTAAAAGCGACATGCGTGCCGGAGGCGGCAAATACCTTGAAAAAGCCAGCTTCACGGCAAACGACTTTCCGTCTGATCCTTCAGGAAACTGGGCTTCAGTTGTAGCCAGAAGCTCCTCAAGCATTTCCTCTCCTCTTTTAGTAATTCTATAGACCTTGCGGCTTCTTGTGGTTCTGCGCTCGGCTCCAAAGCCTCCAGAAGCTCGAAATAGCGCTCTTTCCCCGGACAGCGATCCGGCCGAAGGCACAGGCGTGCCGATCTTTTGAGGCTCCAGTTCCTCCAGTGCTCCTTTGGATTTCAGCCTGGCTAATGTTGGATAAAGGGAGCCGAAAGACACCGTAATTATCGTGCCCAACTCCTCGCGGAGACGCCTTCTTAGCTCGTATCCGTGCAGGTCAGACTCCTTTAAAAGTCCCAGTATTGCAATTTCAATCACTTATGTGGCTCCAGCAGATTCTTCTCGGGGCGTAATGAACCCAAGGCCGCCTTCCAGAAAGCCGCAACCTTCTCTTGACGCGGGTTCTACAGCGATTGCCCGTCATATCGGATTCATATATCATACCGATATATAATCATATAATACTATTGATGTCAAGTCGGACTATCTAATTTAAAAGTGAGCGCAAAACCACCATTTCCCGATATCGTGTACCCAGTGCAGATTTCGCCAAATGTATTAAGTGAGAAGCAAGGACTCCAGGGACAGCTTGACTACCGGCTGGTTAAGTTCGCGCTTTTACGTGATTATAGAAGCGGAAAGTTGCTTCAAAGAGATATTTGCGACGCCCATCCCGAGCTAATGCGTGCAGCTAAAAATGTGGGCCGTCCCACCAGCGAAGACTGCCCAATCTGCCAAGATACGAAACTCGTTCACGTGTCATTTGCTTTTGGACACAGACTGCCTCCGGGTGGAAGATGTATAACCACCATGCAGGAGCTTAAGGAGTTGTCCATAAGCTCCCATCCGATTTCATGCTATGTGGTCGAGGTCTGTGTAACTTGCAGTTGGAATCATCTCATCAGACTTTTGCCACTGGGGAAATTGAGCTGATTTTGCGGTGTCAGACATCGTCTTATTCACGCCAGTTCGTTTGGATACATTGAACAACATGCAGCGCACCAAAACTCGCTTTCCTCGATTCTTGTAACCGAGTATTCGGTGTCCCAGGTTTCAGGCGTCACATATAGCCTGTGAACTTCAAACAACTGTGTTTCGAAATCTCCGCAGCTATCGCATTTTTGCTCCATCAGATCCTCCGGGAGAAAGTTGCGAAACGGGTCATAAATAAAGTCACATAATGAATCTAGTTTGAACCTCGAGCCCCACAGCCGCTGAATTTCAACCAAACCGGATTTTGCCCTCTCATGTAATGCTCTTTGGCCACTTGGCGCTACACTTCGAGTAAGAAAGGAGATTGCTATGCGCGATACCGTAACCGTACCCGAAGTGCGTGGACGAAAGCGGGCGCAGGGAGCCCAGCCAATCGTGATGATCACGGCGTATGACACACCGTCTGCCAAGATTGTTGACGAATCTCTCGCGGACATCATTTTGGTGGGCGACTCGCTCGGAATGGTCGTACTTGGCTACGACAATACTTTGGCAGTGACCATGGAGGACATGATTCACCATGTGAGTGCAGTAAAAAGAAGTGATCCAAAGGCGCTTTTAGTGGCCGATATGCCGTGGATGAGCTACCACGTAAGCGTTAGGGAGTCGGTCTTAAATGCCGCAAGCCTTATTAGAGCAGGAGCAAATGCAGTCAAGCTTGAGGGGGGCCAAAATCGGCTGGATGTAATTCATGCCATTAATGACGCCGAAATTCCGGTCATGGGCCATTTGGGTCTCACCCCTCAGTCGGTAAATGCATTTGGGGGATTCAAGGTCCAGGCTAGGGAGGAAGCCACGAGAAAGCGACTTTTAGAAGATGCACTGGCAATTTGTGAAGCAGGCGTATTTGCCGTGGTTTTGGAAGGAATTCCTTCCGAAGCGGCAAAGGAAGTAACCGAGGCCATAGGAGTGCCAACAATCGGCATCGGAGCCGGTCCAAATTGCGACGGCCAGGTTTTAGTTTTCCATGACCTCCTGGGCTACTCGCTGGGGAGAAAACCCAAGTTTGTCAGGTCTTATGAGACTTTTGCAGAATCTGGGATAGCGGCACTCGCCCTTTTTAGAGAAGATGTGATTGAAGGAAGATATCCAAAAGAAGCTGAATCTTACAAATAACAATTTAGGAGGCAGTTGGTTTTTGGACACGAACTTGTCATAGGCGGGTGACAAACTTTCATTGTGTATCTGAAGTATTTTCCGACTGCGGCAAGTGAGTCTATGGGGATGTTTTTCCTCATAATCCCAGGAGACGGGTTAGAATTTTCAGGTAGCTCGTTTATTTCGACTACAGTTAATAGTTCCGTTAGTCCCTGCTCCATAACGGTGGAGCTCCAGCAAATCGCTGAATCCAGAGGGAGGTTTGGTCCGTGAGACCTTATGAAGTAATGATTGTATTTGACATAAGCCAGGAAGAGGAGAAGATCCAAGCTTGGCTGAGCCGCATAAACGACTCAATTAAGCGAGTCGGCGGCGAGCCTTTGAAGGTAGACCGTTGGGGACGCCGACAGCTAGCTTACGAAGTAGATCACAAAAGGGAAGGCAACTACGTTCTAGTGACTGCCGATGCACCTGCAGGATCACTTTCGGAGCTGGACAGGATGCTTCGAATCGCAGATGAAGTAATACGCCACAAAGTGGTTAGGATACCTGACAAGGCTCCAGGCGCTGTGGCAAATCGAACGGAGTAATAAATGTCTAATGGAAATACAGTTACCATAATTGGGAACGTTACGAGAGATCCCGAGCTGCGCTTTACGCCTAGCGGCCAAGCAACTACAACTTTCGGCTTGGCAGTTAATCGTAGGTGGCAGAACCGCCAGACCCAGGACTGGGAGGAAGCCACATCGTTTTTTGATGTAGTTTGCTGGCGTGAAATGGCTGAAAATGCCGCAGAGAGTCTTCAGAGAGGGGCAAGAGTAATTGTCACAGGAAGACTGGAACAAAGAACTTGGGAAGCCAATGGCGAGAAGAAGTCCAAGATTGAAATTATTGCCGACGAAATTGGACCCTCTCTCAGATGGGCCAGTGCACAGGTAGTTAAAAATGAAAGGCGAAGTGGCGGTGGCGATGATGGACCGCCGCGTTCAGCAGCTGATGAACCCCCCGCCTACGACATGAATGAGGAGCCGTTTTAATAATGGGTAGAGGAATCAAACGAGAAAAAGTTACACGAAGGTTGCCAAAAGAACCGATGAGGCGCGGAAGGGCGAAAACTTGTCAGTTTTGCAATGACGAAACCCCATGGATTGACTACAAGGACATTTCCTTGTTAAAAAAGTACGTCAGTGATCGAGGAAAGATCCGAGCGCGAAGGGTCACGGGCACTTGCATGCGCCACCAAAGAGAAATCGCAGTTGCAGTTAAGACTGCGCGAGAGTTAATGCTCTTACCCTACACAGAGAGGGTTATTGGACTTGAGCGTCCGCCATCTAGGGGCAGACGGGACGGGAATTACGATAGCGACATGGACGAAGAGTCTCGCCTGGCCGATTTGGCCAAAGCCTATGAAATTCCTGAAGAGGAAGACGAGTATGAGGATGTGCCAAGCGAGGGAACCGAGGGTGATCTCTGATGAAGGTGCTATTACGTGAAAATATTAGTGGTTTAGGACTCAGGGGCGACATAGTTGAAGTCAAGGACGGATATGCCAGAAACAGCCTCATCCCAACAGGGAAAGCACTGCAGGCAACGCCGAAAATCGCACTTCAAGCTGAAGCCATGGTCAGATCCAGAGTTCTCAAGGATGCCAAGAACAAATCAGACGCTCTTTTGATTGCCCAAAGGCTTGAGGGCCAAGTGGTTTCTATTCCCGCCAGAGCAGGAAAGAATGGAAAACTCTATGGCTCTATTACTACCGCGGATATTTCAGGAGCCCTGTTAGATCAATTAGGCGTAGAAGTAGATCGTCGAAAGATTCACGAAATTGAAGCCATCCGGTCAGTTGGCGACCACGCTGTTACGCTTAAGCTTCACAGCGAAGTGGAAGTGGCATTGGCAATCAAAGTTGAAGAATTAAGCCAGTCTTAGTTCTCAATTTAGATTTCCACTAGTTATCCACTGTATTATCTTCCTTTGCACAGCTTTGCCTCTTTCAATCCACAGAGGAAATAGGTGATGATGTAGTATGGTCCAATCTATAGATGAAGCAAGGCGGAGAAGCGCGCAAAATTCTCCTTCGGCAGGACAGAGAATTCCGCCCCATAACCTTGATGCAGAAAGCGCTTTAATTGGCGCAATGCTTTTGTCGCGCGATGCTGTGGCAAATGCAATTGAGACCGTTACCGCCGACGATTTTTACAAGCCTTCTCATGGAACTATATATTCTGCAATATCGATTCTCTATGCCAGAGGCGATGCAATTGATGTTGTAACTGTTGCAGAGGAACTTCGCAGAACAAATCTTTTGGAATCTATCGGGGGAGCCGCTACATTGGTGGCAATTCAAAGCAATACGCCTGCAATTGGAAACTCTTCGACATATGCCAACATTGTCTCTGAACACTCAATGCTCAGAAGGTTGATTTCGGTCGCAGGCGAGATAGCTGAGATAGGCTACTCAATCCCAAACGATGTTGTAGCTGCAATAGATGAAGCTGAGGCAATGGTTTTTGATGTTGCCAGGCATCGCGGAAAGGACTCCATTGCCAAACTTTATGATCTCTTGACTGAAAGTATGGACAGGCTTCAGCTTTTAGCTGACAGAGGTGACCACATTACTGGTGTTCCAACTGGATTTGCCAAGCTGGATGCCTGCTTGGCAGGGATGCAGAATGCCAATTTAATTATTGTCGGAGCCAGACCGGCAATGGGAAAGACCGCATTTGCCCTAAGCGTGGCTTCAAATGCGGCGCTTCAGAGCGGCACGCCCGTGCTTTTATTTTCTCTTGAAATGAGCCACATGGAAATTGCCCAAAGGCTGCTTGGCTCAGAAGCTTTGGTGGATGCGGCCAAACTCAGAAATGGGCAGCTCCAAGATCAGGACTGGTCGAGACTTGAAACTGCAATCTCCCACCTGTCGGAGGCGCCGATCTTTGTGGACGATAATCCCAATTTAACCGTAATGGACATAAGGGCAAAGGCTCGAAGACTGGCTTCACGTAATCACATCGGATTAATAATTGTTGACTATCTCCAGTTGATGTCAGGAAGAAGGTCTGCAGAAAATCGCCAAGTTGAAGTGTCTGAGATCTCTAGGGGACTAAAAATTCTTGCACGTGAGCTAAACATTCCCGTTATTGCCCTGTCGCAGCTTTCAAGGACTCTTGAATCCAGGGCAGACAAGCGTCCCACACTTGCTGATCTAAGAGAGTCCGGATCATTAGAACAAGACGCAGACGTTGTAATGTTTCTTTATCGGGAAGAAATGTACACTCCCGACACAACGGATAAAGGCATAGCAGAGGTCATCGTAGCCAAGCATAGAAATGGTCCGACAGATAGTGTGAGATTAGTATTTAGAGGACAGTTCTCAAGATTTGACAATGCCGCAAGTCTCTAAGACTTTGCACTATTTGGAGATAATAGACCCAACAGCTCAAAAAGAATTTAGCCCGCCTTAGTCGGACAAGATCCTGCCGTTCCACTTCCGTATCCCAGTGAAGAGTAGTTTTGCACCTCACTGGCTGGCGGAACTGAAACAGAGACTGCTTCGCCAAAGTTGGAAAAGCCAACCGTCATACTCATGGTGGCCTTGCTGTTTGCTCCACTCAAGTCAGAAATGACCCAATTGAATTGAATTTGTCGAGTGTAGCCAGAAGAGTCAATCCAGATATTCATGGGGAAATTTGTAGTGCCAATGCACTGCATTGCACTAATCATGTCTTGGCTTGCTCCTTCAATCGCTGCAGCCTTGGAAATATCGACATCTGCAGTGTACTCAGTCGTGGATACTCCGCCTACAGTAGCTTGACCTACAGTAGTAACTGATCCGACCTTTGAAAGAAAAGTTAGAAGCTCAGTAGGGTCGGTAAGTGCATTTTCAAATGCAGTAGAAGTGGTGTTTGCAGCTGAATTCATTTCAATCCAAGGCTTAGTCACCATTGGGAGGTCTTTAAAAATACTTGACCCAAGGTAAACATTCGAACCATCGATAATTTCATTTATTGTGAGAGACATAGCGCTAGAAAAAGACGAAGTCTCACTTAAATTCATTGCCGCCATGTGCGTTTGAATATTCTCATCGCCGCTTCCTGAAAGAGTAACCGAAATGTTCATAGCGGAAGATAGTGACATGGTCATCGTTCCATTTAAGGTCATATGGTAGGTTTTTACTTTTCCAAGCGTCACCGCTGCAAGCTGTACTGCCTGAAGGCCTCTAGGAGCTTGAATTAATGTCGTACTGGGGTTGCCAGCGGAACTCGGGCTTCCAGCTGAAGTCGTATTGGTAGCTCCCGGAGTATTGGAAGAGCATGCGGCAATGCCTGCTCCGGCCAATACCAAAGCTGCCAGCTTGGTTCCATATTTTGAAATGAGTCTCATATCGGCGATAATAGCACCAAGATTGCGGATTTGCACAGGAAGAATAGTTTGTTAACTATTAGAGTTGCACCTAGGGCAGCGCCAGGAAAATGGTTGGGAGAATTGACGAAAGGCAAACTTCGGGATATTATATAAGTGATTACTTACTTATTAAAGGAGGATTTGATGTCCTTAGCCGTAGAAGTGGCCCCAAATATTGCAGAACGCCTAAATAATGCCAGTGCAGCAAGAAGGTGGTATCCATTTTCCAAGGACATCATTGACTGGAGTGTCCCGCTTAGTAACGAATGGTCTTACATGCCAAAAGGACACTCGGTCTTCAGTGGCACAGGACTTTTAGAGCAGATGGACAATGGAGCCAGAAGCTTTCTGGAGAGGTGGGAGATGACTCAACTCATGAGAAACGTGGCACATGGAGAACACCTCTTAAATCAAGGGATTTTGGCACTTCTTTGGTATGTGGATCCTTATGACCCAAGCTATAGATACCTTCTCCACGAAGTGGCCGAAGAGTGCCAGCACATGGCAATGTTTAATCAATGGGTCAGAATCAATGGAGATATCAAGACCAAAAGCGCCGGAGAACAAGGTTGGGCCAAGACTATCTCCGACTTCACAATGGATATTGCAGTCAGGATTCCTGAAGCATTTTGGATGAATGTACTGCTATTTGAATTTATTGGTGATGATTTTAATCAAGCAATGCGGGAAAACAAAGAGTTAGCAGTCGGCGATGACGGTCGGCCTATGCACCCAATCCTCGTGCAAATTGGCGTTACCCACACTTCAGAAGAGGCCCGGCATATTGCATATGCCCGAAAGTGGCTCGAAAAAGGAATGGAGTCCGCCACAGAACAAGAGGTGAAAGAGATTCAGGATTTAGCCCAAGTGGGCGCACAGTTGATAATTGATCGAAGGTCAAATTTGCCTTTACACTACTCGGAACAACTTGAACCCTATGTGTCAAAAGAAGAGTTTGATTCGCTAAGGACGGACTCTCCGGCCTCGCTAAAAGTTATTCGGCAACTGAAAAAACTTCTGGATGAGTTTGTAAACCTAAGAATTATTCACCCTGACGTGATGGCAAAATGGGAAGACTCCGGTGCCTTTAACTGACAAAAGAAGAAGCGATACACGGCTTAAGATAATCGAAGAGGCGGCAAACGCTTTTGGCCATAAAGGCTATCAAAATACCTCAATCGCAGAGATCGAGGGTCTTTCGGGTCTAAGGCCGGGTTCCGGAGGCCTCTATAGGCATTTTGCTTCAAAAGAAGAAGTTTTGCTCTCAGTTATAGCCGAGTACCACAAGCGGGTGAAGAACCTCCGGCACACACTTTCTGCTACTGAAGAAAAATCTCCAGTCGGAGAGCTGCAGGAGGTCTTTGACGCCCTTCTCGCCTTTGCTTCGGGTGAAGAAGCCATGTTGGCAATAGGTTCAGATACCACGGGACTTCCTGAGTTAGCGGTGGCGGCAATCGGTGAAACTTGGGATGAAGCCTACGGAATATTTAGAGATTTATTTGAGCGGAACGGAATAGACGAGACATCTTCTGCCTGTATGGCTGTTGGAGCAATGGGGTCGCTCTACCACTATTTTTCGCATCTAGGCTCGTTTGGAACTACACCTTTAAATATAAATCTTTATGACTATTTAGACAATTGGGCCAAATTCTGGTCTTTGATATTTGATAAAGAACTTCAAAAAGTAAGGAGCAATACATAAATATGAAGCCGCATAAATTCATCATCATTGGTGCTGGAATGGCTGGTATCGTGGCAGCCATCAAGCTCAAAGAAGCAGGCTTTGAACACATCGAGATATTGGAAAAAGCAGACAGCCTTGGAGGGACTTGGAGGGAAAACACCTATCCTGGTGTAGCCTGTGATGTCCCGTCGCACCTTTACTCGTACTCATTTGAGTTGAATCCAAATTGGAGCCACGTATTCTCGCCGGGTTCAGAAATTCTAAATTACTTTAAAGAAGTAGCCAAAAAGTATCAGGTTGACGACCTAATTAAGTACAACCAAGAGGTCACTTCAGCTCACTTTAACGGAAATGAGTGGGAAGTAAAGACTTCAACAGGATTCTTATCGAGTGCCGAGTATTTAATTGGCGCTACCGGAGTACTACATCATCCAAAATACCCCGACATCAAAGGGATTGAAGATTTCAAGGGTGAGATCTTTCACAGCTCTAGATGGAATCATGACATTGACTTAGCCTCTCTTAGAGTTGGCGTAATAGGTTCTGGGTCAACCGGTGTCCAGATTGTTTCGGAACTGTCAACCCAAGTAAAATCCCTGACTCTCTTTCAAAGAACACCGCAATGGATCTTTCCGCAGTTTAACCCTGAATATTCAGCACATGATATTGAAGGATTTACGCTTGATCCCACAAAGATGCAAGAGCATCGCGAGCTGATGTCCACAGTTTTCACCGAAGGATTTTCAAATGCCGTGGTTGATGCAGATTCTCCTCAGATGAAAGTAATTGAAGAGACTTGCTTACAAAATTTAGAGTCATCAATCAAAGACCCTGAGTTAAAGGAAAAACTCAGACCTAAGTACCGAGCGGCCTGCAAACGATTGGTTATTTCAGGATCCTTTTATGAAGCTATGAACCGGCCTAATGTAAAGCTGGAATGCGGCGGAATAAAAGAGATAGTAGTAAACGGGGTAAAGCTAGATAACGATAGATTAGTGGAACTTGATGTGCTGGTTTTGGCTACAGGTTTCAAAGCCGACGCCTTCTTGAGACCCATGGAAGTTTCAACATGTGAAGGAAACTCAATCGAATCGGCTTGGAAAAGTAGGCCTGAGGCATACCTTGCAGTCACGGTTCCCGGGTTTCCCAATCTATTTCTGTTAAATGGACCAAATGGACCTGTAGGGAACTTCTCCCTTATCGATGTGGCCGAACTTCAAGTTGACTATGTATTGAAGTTAATATCTCACCTTGACTCAAATGGCTTCAAGAAAGTTTCACCGACTCAAGCCGCATTGGAAGACTTTGAGGCTCAAAGAGTAGAAGCTGCGAAAAAAACCGTTTGGGTAACAGGTTGCAAGAGCTGGTATCTGGACGACCGCGGCATTCCTGCGGCTTGGCCTTGGCCATTTGAAAAGTTCAGGCAGGTCATGTCAGAACCTGATTATTCAGCCTTTGTCTTCAGCTGAGAACTTCTGGACGGGAACTTTCTAGTGTATGGCCCCGCTATCTTTGAAAACACCTCTAAGCTCTTTAACTCCGAGATAAAGAGCTACTAACCCAATTGCGCAAGCTGTGAGAGGATCTGCCAAATGGCTATGGTAGTTTTGAGTAATGGCCAGGGAAAAAAGAGCCATTAACGAAGTAGCTGCGCCTACAAAAGTAATATGTCCGTCGATCTTAAGACCCTTTGAGCCAAGAGCGCCTGCAATTCGATACTTAAGGACACCAAGGAATGGAAGAAATAGAACTGAGCTAGAGGCCAAAATGAGTCCCAAAATCGACAGGGAGGAACTCTGGTCGTGAATTATCTTGTTTAATCCGCTAAATTCCATAGCAATGGCTATTGCCACTAGACCTCCTCCGGCAAATACCTGTGCCCGTTTTTCTAAGACTAAAGGAGAAGGATGCCCTTTTATCTCACCTAAGAATCTGTGAAGCAACACTACGGAGGAAAGCACATCGATGAATACAGTGGCTCCAAGTCCAACAAGCGAGAGCGAGCCTGAGCGAAACCCCGTAACAACTTCTAAAATTCCTGTAGAAGAACTCCAAACTACTGAAATAAGACTCACCAAAGCAGCGTGTTTTAGTGAAAAACTCCTTTTAGCGGGACTCACGGCCACTTATGTCAAGCAAATACGGGAAAATAAACATCTAGCTGGTTAATATTCTATAGCCATGTTTATTATCAACGAATTATGCGATACCTCTCTTGCATCTGAGATCATTGTCTGATGCAGCTAAACAGGATTCGATTTTCTGGCAAAGGAAAAATCCGTGACCCGCTCGGCGACTTAATTGGAGCAAAACTTGGTCAGTGGTTTGTTCTGGTTGTAACTTTGGTGCTTTTGGTTACTCCAAGCACCTTCGCATCTACCAACTTAGGGGTAGTTATCCTGCCTATTTCACTGCCGGGGCTGATTATGGACAATCCGGGCCCGACAAATGGACCTTTAAGTGGAGACACCGGTCTGGTTTCGGGATTAATACCCTACGTTGTTAAAGTTAGCGGGAGCGGTACTGCGTACATAAGAACTTGGTCGGATTCAAAAACCGGGGATCAAGTTTCCATCGAGGCAATAGAGTCAAATTCATTTTCGGGAATGGCAGCTGCCTACCAAGGGGTTAAACAGGCCCTGCTAAGAGTTTCGGGACAAGTGAGCGTAGTGAGCGCTTTTAGCGTTCGAGAGTTGCCAAACGCTGTTGGCACAACTCTCATGGGCAAAGCGGCAGGAAAAAAAGTGACTGCCCAGCAGGTTGCCTTTTTGACAAAGAACACGATTTTTATTGTGCGGCTTGACTCGCAAGTTGGCCACTTTCAACCAGCCGATGCTGAAAAACTGGCCGAATCTCAGTCTGGAAGGGCTTTGGCTCTGCTACCCAATGCACCAAATTCATTTCCTTGGTACATTGTTTGGATAGTCGGTGGTTTAATGGTTATAGGGATGTCTGCGATATTTTTTAGATTGACGAGGAAAGAATCAAAATGAGAAACTTTAATGTCGCAAGTAGGCAATCAGGTGTATTCGGATTTCCTTTAATAATGAAAACCTTATTTTTAGCAGTTGCCCTTATTATGCCAGCTTTTATTTTTCATCTCGCGGTAGCGGCTACAAACTTGGATCTTTCCCAAGTAATCGTGTCGAGCGCAGTTCCGGGGATGTCAGAGCTGCCGTTGGGAATTCAAAATGGGCCCGTTACAGGAAGCCAGATTCCTGCCGTTTTAGGCGGAACATTCCCGGCGCTGCAAAAGGCACTTTATTTTGAATCAAGCAACACGCAGATCTATAAGCGATCTTGGGCCACTCCGGGTTCCAACGCAGACGGCGCCATAGTCATTGCAATACAAATGCCGGATCGTCCAAGTGCCAGGAATCTGCTGAATCAAATTGACGCACAAAAACCAATCGGCGGCCAAGCAACTTCCCAAAGCGCCATCAGCGTATCTGGAATTCCCGGTGCCGTGGGATATCAACAAAGTGTTCCTGTGCCCGGTGCCAACCTCTCGGTCCAAGTCGTCGTTTTTAGAGTGGGCCCTGTAGTTTTTGAAGTCTATGTTGAATCTCCTTTCAATCATTTCAAGTCAGATACCGTTCTGTCTCTCGCCGAAGCCCAGTATCAACAGGCTCTCACATTTATCCCGGCAGTTCCCATTAGCTCCACCACTCTCCCGGCGGTTGCCTCAACTGTTCCTATTGCCACAAATACTTCAAGCGGTTTGTCTCCGGCACTTATTTTTGGCGCGGCGGCAGTTTTGGTGCTGGCCGGACTTGCGGGATTGATTTTCTACCTGAAAAGACGGAAGAAACTTCAGAAAAACCTATGGGAAGAAAGGGGACTTCCTAAAGCTCTTACACTTGCTCAACGAGAGGCAATAGCCAGAGAGGAACTTGGCCTCGATCCTTATAGGCCACCTAATATAAACGATCAAAATATTACGGGACGCTAAAAACTAAGCTTTCGTTCCATAAGTAGTTTTTTTGGAGTCAGAAGGGTCGCCAACTCCATTTAATTTTTAATGAAATGCTTTTGAATCAGCGGCGCGAAGTCTGCCGGCAACTGCCTGGAGCAGTTTCTTTGTAAGACCGGGCACCTCTGCGAGAAGTCCGGTGAACTCTCTTTGCGCTAGCACAAGAACAGTCATTTCCGAAGCGGCTCGTACGGTCGCCGAGCGAGGCCTGTGGTCCAAGAGGGCTAACTCCCCAAAGAACTGACCCGGACCAAGGGTATTTACCTTGCGGCCATTTCTGATTACATCAGCGGTTCCCGAGAGAATAATAAAGAATTCTTCCCCAGGAGCACCTTCTTCACAGAGAAGCCTTCCGGCTTCTACTGTAACTTCGGTGAACGCCCGCCGTATTTTGGTTAGCTCCGCTTTTGAACATGTGGAGAATACCCAAATCTGACTTAAGTCTAACTTTGCTGCTGTTGCCATATATGCACGATACACCTAAATGCACACTGTTGTGAAGTGAAAATCCATAACTTTTTGCATTACCTCCCTACACTCGCTCAAATTTAGATTGCATAGCGCCCGGCCTGCAATTTAGCGTTTCCTGGGCCTGTTAAAATGGAAAAGCCCCCAATACTGCGCGCAGGGCCTGCACAGTCATCGAGGGCTTTTCCTTCTGAGCACCTTAAATGGCGTCAGATCCTCGTTCGCCCGTTCGGATCCGAACCATTTCGTCTACCGACACCGACCAAACCTTCCCGTCGCCAATCTTGCCGGTCTTTGCTGCTTCGACAATGGTTTCGACAATGTCTGAGGCTATTGCGTCATCGACTACTACATCGACTCGGATCTTGGGGACAAGGTCCACGGTGTATTCGGCGCCTCGGTAGACTTCGGTGTGACCACCCTGCCTTCCGAACCCCTGTGCTTCTGTCACCGTGAGTCCTTGAACTCCCAATTTCTTTAAGGCGTCCTTTACATCATCTAGCTTGAATGGCTTTATGATGGCCGTTACCAATTTCATTTGTAGCTCCTATCGCTATTAAGAATTTCAACCTCTGCGAGTTTAAAGTCTCTATTTGATCCTAGAAGCTCTAAACAAGATGTAGTTAACTTTTTCATTTTGCTACCTGCTTTCGGCCATCTCGGCATCGTCACCCATGTCGTAGCTTCCCATTCCGCCGATTCTTTCAGCAAAAGTCTCACGAGGGTTAACTTCTTCGTCGTGGATGGCTAGGTCGCCGATCATTAAGACCTCATCGGTCTCACGCAGACCACGGCATACGAATTTTACGATCTGGAGAAGGATGAATGTTCCAATGGCTGAAAAGAGAATAATCCACACTGCTGCCCGGAACTGCTCCCAGAGTTGGTGGAAACCACCGCCGTAGAACAGTCCGTTGACCGAAAATGGCGTAACAGCAGATGCGCCAGTTCCACCTCCAACGGCAAAACTGCTTGTTCCGGAAGCTCCGTATTCAATCATTCCCGGATCAGCCAGGAAACCGACCATCAAGCCTCCAAGCAGTCCCGCGATGCCGTGCGTATAAATTACACCCAGTGCGTCGTCAACCTTGGAAAACGGCTTTACTTTAGAAAGGAAGTTCCAAGCAAACCAAACTACAAACGAAGCTACAAATCCAACAATGATTGCCCCGTATCCGTCCACCCATCCGGCAGATGGGGTAATGGCAACCAACCCGCAGATCATTCCGTTAATTGCACCCAGCAAAGTCGGCTTCTTCTGCTTTGAAAAGCCCATATCCATAATCAACCAGGTAAGAAGGGCAGCAGCAGTTGCCACATTGGTGTTTAAAACAGCTGCAGCTGCATCTGCTCCGGCATAGAAAGGGTCACCTCCGTTGAATCCGTTCCAACCCAACCACAGGATGCCAGCACCAAGAGCTGCCATGAATAAGTTGTTTGGAACCCCGTGCTCACGGTCTCTTTTCAATCTGGGTCCCAATACCCAAGCGGCAACAAATCCTGACACTCCTGCTGAGAGGTGAATTACGTAACCACCGGAGTAGTCAACTGCACCTTCAGCTGCAAAGTATCCACCGCCCCAGAGCAAGAAAGCATCAATGCAGTAGACAAATGTGCACCAGAGCGGGACCAACAAAAGCCAGGCCTTGAACTTAATTCTGCCAATGACCGAACCCAAGAACAAAAGCGGGGTAATTGCGGCAAAGACAAACTGGAAGTATGCAAGTGTAGCGGTTGGGAAGTGGAACGGGATAAGACTTTGAGCTCCCGACACCGCCTGGTTTTGCTCGGCAAAGTGGCTTGTTATCGGGTAGGGTTTTCCAACCATGTCCCTGAAAAAGTGCATGATGCCGGTTCCGCCTCCTGAACCAACGGCATTTCCAAAGCCCATGTTGTAGCCCCAAAGGACCCAAACAATTAAGACAAGTGAAAAACCGGTAAATGCCATGAGCATGGTATTTATGGCCCATTTCTTTTGGACTATTCCGCCGTATAAGACGGCCAAACCCGGAAGACTCATCAAGCCGACCAAAGTGGCAGAGACTAGCTGCCACGTATTGTCGCCCGGATTGAGCCAACTCGGATATGGAGAGTAAGCGATTGTCGCGATCACTCCGTGTGCTCCTTTCTTCTTTTTAATAAACACCTGGATCCGGAGTACACGGCGTGCCCTGCCGACCAGGAATATTTATATTCTGAGCCGACGGTGTTTCGCCAAGGTCACATTTGTGTTACCGCTTTGTAAACAAATATTGAAGTTGAAAACGCAGAAGCTTTGCTAACCCGCCTGGCTTGCTACTGCCTGGCTTGCTTTAGATATTGCTTCGGGATCTCCTATGTAAGAGACGCCTAGAAGCTCCAGAGTTTTTGAAAAGTCGTAAACACGAGGAATTCCGGTTGGAATATCAATATCGACAATTTCTTGGTCAGAGATGTTCTCCAAGTGTTTCAAAAGTGCGCGGTTGCTGTTGCCGTGAGCTACTACCAAAACATTTTTGCCATCCAAAAGAGCCGGGGCTATTTCGTCCTGCCAAAAAGGGATCATGCGAAAAACAACGTCTTTTAGACATTCGGTTGCCGGAAGAGCATCTTTTGGCAGCATTTTGTACTTTTTGTCGTGAATTGGGTGCCTCTCGTCGCTTTCTTCAAGGGCCTCAGGCGCGATGTCGTAGCTTCTTCTCCACAACTTGACCTGGTCTATTCCGTATTTATCAGCTGTCTCTTTTTTGTTTAATCCCTGCAATTTGCCGTAATGGCGCTCATTAAGCCGCCAAGTTCTGCTAATCGGAAGGTAGGAAAGATCCATCTCCTCAAGAGCAATAGAAGCAGTTCGAATGCTTCTCTTTAGGACCGAAGTATAAACAATGTCAGGGACTATTTGGGCTTCGACAAGCGATCTGCCCGCTAGCTGAGCCTCGCTTTCACCCTGTGTGCTCAAATCAACATCTGTCCATCCAGTGAACCTGTTTTGGGCGTTCCACTCGCTTTGGCCGTGGCGGATAAGTATAAGTTTTGCCATGTAAGAAGAATAGACCTTGCCTGAAAAGAATGGTAAAAAATGGGTCCAAAGACCCAATTTAGGAGAATCAACCAGAAAATTAAACTAAGTTGACAACAAGGCACTCAACTTTGCTATAATTACCACTATAAGAAAGCCAGTGGCAGGTTGCCATTGGGTTGAAAAGGAAGGAACGGAGGCACAAATGCCAAAGGCAGTCGGAATTGACTTAGGGACTACGAACTCAGTTGTGAGCGTCCTGGAAGCAGGTGAGCCCACAGTTATCCCCAACGCGGAAGGTGCGCGCACGACGCCAAGCGTGGTTGGTTTTTCAAAGACAGGTGAAGTCCTTGTGGGCGAAGTTGCAAAACGCCAAGCAATTACCAATCCTGATCGGACGATCCGGTCTGTGAAGCGTCATATTGGGACGGACTGGACCATTGATATAGACGGGAAGGCCTATACGTCTCAGGAGATCTCCGCGAGAATTCTCATGAAACTAAAAGCAGACGCTGAAGCCTTCTTGGGTGACAAGGTGACGCAAGCAGTCATCACCGTGCCTGCATATTTTGACGATGCTCAAAGGACTGCGACCAAAGAGGCCGGACAAATTGCAGGCCTAGAAGTTCTTAGAATTGTAAACGAACCGACCGCAGCGGCGCTTGCTTATGGCCTTGACAAGGAAAGAAGCGACCAGACTGTACTCGTATTTGACCTTGGAGGAGGAACCTTTGACGTTTCTGTGCTGGAGATCGGCGAAGGCGTGTTTGAAGTGAAATCAACTTCCGGTAATACCAAACTGGGCGGGGATGACTGGGACCAAAGGGTTATGGACTGGCTAATCAAGACTTTCAAAGACACTGAAGGCGTTGATCTCTCAAGTGACAAAATGGCTCTTCAAAGATTAAAGGAGGCTGCGGAAAAAGCCAAGATTGAACTCTCTGCAGTTCAGGAGACAACTATTAACCTGCCCTTTATTACTGCTACTTCTGATGGGCCTAAGCACTTGGACATCAAACTAACCCGGTCAAAGTTCCAGGAGATCACTTCCGATTTAGCTGAAGCCACAAAGGGACCCTTCGAACAGGCAATTAAAGATGCCGGACTGACAGCCAAGGATATTGACCATGTCATACTTGTCGGAGGATCTACGAGAATGCCTGCAATACAGGATCTTGTTAAATCTATAACAGGCAAGGAACCTCACAAAGGCGTTAATCCAGACGAAGTCGTCGCCGTTGGTGCCGCTGTGCAAGCCGGAGTACTAAAAGGAGAGGTAAAAGACATTCTTCTCTTAGACGTCACACCGCTTTCACTGGGAATTGAAACCAAAGGTGGAGTGATGACAAAGCTAATTGAGAGAAACACAACAATTCCAACCAAGCGCTCTCAAGTGTTTACTACAGCAGATGACAATCAGCCCTCCGTTGAAGTCCATGTGCTCCAGGGCGAGCGCGAGATGGCCATGTACAACAAGACCCTTGGCACATTCCAGTTGGTGGATCTACCGCCTGCACCCAGAGGAATTCCTCAAATTGAGGTCACCTTTGATATTGACGCCAACGGAATCGTACACGTTTCCGCCAAGGACAGGGCAACGGGCAAAGAGCAGTCAATGACGATTTCAGGGCAGTCTTCGCTTCCAAAAGAAGACATTGAGAGAATGATCAAAGATGCCGAATCCCATGCCGATGAAGACAAAAGACGTCGAGCAGAAGCTGAAATCCGAAATAATGCAGATAGCCTTGTATATCAAACTGAGAAACTTCTAAGGGATCAGGGAGAAAAACTTGCTGATGCCGATAAAGAGCCAGTGGAACAAGCCATATCAAAGACTAAAGAGGCTTTGGAAGGCGAGGATATGGAAGCCCTTAAAGATGCTACTGAGCAGCTTTCCAAGCTAAGCCAGGAGTTGGGAACCAAACTCTATCAAGCAAGTGATCCCGGGACTCAATCTGGCCCCGCCTCCGAAACTCATGACGATGACGTTGTTGACGCCGAGATTGTTGAGGAGCAGGAGTAATGACGACTCAAGGTTCATCGGAAGACAATGTCGAAGTTCCAAGAGGCCCAAACGGAGAGGTAATCGAAGTACCGGCTAAGTCCGATGCCACAGATGTTGACGTAGATTTTGATTTCGACAGCGAGGTCGATCCTGCCTTTGTTGCCGCCGAGATTGTTGAAGGAGACGTAGAGCGTACGCTTAGCGAAGTAATTGCCGAAAAAGAAGAAATACTTTTGACGCTACAAAGGCTGCAGGCTGACTTTGAAAACTATCGAAAAAGAGTACAAAGGCAAGAGTCGGAACTAAGAGAGCGGGCAAATGTGTCGCTAATTGAACGACTATTGCCCGTTCTGGATGTGCTGGATCTTGCAGTTACTCATGCAATAGTGTCACCCGAAGACCAAGGTACTGAAGGAATTGCCAAAGTGGCCTCGGTTTTACACGAGGTTCTTGCAAAGGAGGGACTTGAGAAGATAGGCGAGCCCGGAGAACCATTTGATCCGGGAAAGCATGAAGCTGTGGCGCATTTAGACAAAGATGAAACCAAAGTAGACAGTGCTGTTAAAGAAAGCGGCAATGTTTCCGAGGACAACGGCAGTGCTCCTTCGGTTGTGGAGGTTTATCGATCCGGCTATAGCTTAAGAGGCAGGGTTCTCCGACCGGCGATGGTCACGGTGAGAGGGTAGTCACTGATGGCACCTGAGCGCGAGTGGTTTGAGAATGATTATTACAAAGTATTAGGAGTTGCACAAACCGCATCCGACAAAGAGATAGCTCGCGCTTATAGGAAACTTGCTAAAGAGCTTCACCCTGATGTGAATCCAGGTTCCGAAGAGAAGTTCAAGCAAGTAACTGCTGCAAATGATGTGCTTTCTGATCCAAAGAAGCGTAAGGAATACGATGAGATTAGAAAGCTCGGTCCTCTTTCAGGAGCCGGGCAAGCTGGTTCGTCTGCCTTTAGGCTGGACGATCTTGGGGACATCTTTGGAGGTCTGTTTAATCAAGGTGCTTCCAGAAACGGCGGCGGCAAATTTTCATGGAGTAGAGGTACCGGTCCGCAAAGGGGAAGCGATGTTGAAGCCGAAGTAACCATTTCATTCAGCGAAGCAGCCTCAGGGGCAGCAGCTTCGGTCAATGTTTTGGAACCATTTAGATGTGCAACATGCCAAGGATCTGGTTCTGCTCCCGGGACCAATCCCGAGGTGTGTACCCGTTGCCATGGATCTGGGATGCTTCAGGATGATCACGGGATGTTTTCTCTGGCTCAGACTTGCCCGGAGTGTGGCGGAAAAGGAATGAAGGTGACTAATCCTTGTGTAACTTGTCACGGCACCGGAGTTGATCACAAGTCGCGCACAGTCAAGGTTCGTATCCCTCAAGGAGTAGATAACGGGAGCAAGGTAAGAGTAAAAGGGAAAGGGCTTCCAGGAAAGAACGGCGGACCAAACGGCGATCTTTACGTTAGTGTCTCTGTTCTCCCACACAGCATTTTCGGAAGAAAAGGAAAGAATCTGACTCTTACAATTCCAATTACTTACGTAGAGGCGGTACTTGGCACCAATATTGTCGTTCCCACGCTTCTGGGGGAGACTGTAACTCTCAAGATCCCGCCAGGAACCAAGAGCGGCCAGACTCTAAGAGTGAGGGGGAAGGGTCTCAAAGTTGGCGCTTCACAAGGCGACCTATTAGTAACTGTTGAAGTTGACGTTCCAAAAGTGCTTCTTGATTCACAAAGAGACGCTCTTGCTGCATACGGAGAAACCTTGAAGGACCTCCCATCTCCAAGAGAGTTTCTCGAAGGAATTAAGAGCGAGGAAAGGCAAGGCAGCTAATGACGGACAATTACGGAAAATCCCAACGAAGCAATGCCGAAAGCTCGGCTCGGGAAAATTTGAATGCAAGACGAGAGACTTTTGTAGCCACGATCTCGCCGGGACATGCCGTTTACGTGATTTCTGTTGCTGCCGAGTTGGCAGGAGTACATCCACAAACACTACGGATATATGAAAGGAAGGGCCTTTTAGATCCTTTTCGAACATCTGGTGGATCAAGACGATACTCCGAGCAGGATGTCGCAATGATGCGAAGAATCCAAGAGCTTACTTCCGAAGGACTCAATCTAGAAGGAGTTAAAAGGGTTTTAGATCTTGAGCGCGAGATTGAATCACTAAGGAAAGATATCGAAGTAATAAAAGTGGCTTCCCGTCGAGCCGTAGAGGACACTCACAAGAAGTACCGAAGAGATTTGGTGCCACTGAATCAATGGCTGGTTCCTCACCGCTCGAACCGGGACATAAGACGAAAAGACTGAGAGGTGAAAAATGGCTTTAGACCCGAGAACATTTACTTTAAAAACCCAAGAGGCACTGGCAAGTGCCACTGATCTGGCGAGAGAATCGCATCATGCAGAGGTCACTCCTGAACATATCTTGGTTTCTGCACTTAGCCAAGACAGTGGTCTTGCTATCCCTTTATGCCATGGAGCGGGCCTCGATCCGATTGCCATAAGAAACTCACTTCTAGACAAGCTTTCCAAAATTCCCAAAGCCTATGGAAGTGACGACACGCGAATCGGAAGGAACTTAGTCGATGCTTTAAATCAGGCCAATTCATTGAGACAAGATTTAGGCGACGACTATTTGTCTATTGAACATATCTTGCTGGTGCTGGCAGATAAATTGGGAACTGATAAAGAGACGCTTTTGAGCGCACTGCGCCAAATAAGAGGAGCCCATCGGGTGACCAGCCAAGATCCCGAGTCTTCCTACCAGGCACTTGAGAAATTTGGCCGTGATCTCACCGATGCATCTCGGAAAGGGAAACTAGATCCTGTTATCGGCAGGGACGAAGAAATACGTCGTGTCATTCAAGTCCTTTCCAGGAGAACTAAAAACAATCCTGTATTAATAGGTGAACCAGGGGTTGGAAAAACTGCAATAGTTGAAGGACTTGCCGCAAGGATTGTAGAAGGAGACGTTCCTGAGAGTCTTCGTCACAAGAGAGTAATTGCACTTGACCTTGGTTCAATGGTGGCTGGAGCTAAATACAGAGGCGAGTTTGAAGAAAGGCTTAAGGCTGTACTGGCCGAGATTACAAACGGCGAAGGCGAGATAATAACTTTTATTGACGAGCTTCACACAATAGTTGGTGCCGGTGCAGCCGAAGGCGCAATGGATGCCGGAAACATGATCAAGCCCATGTTGGCCAGGGGCGAATTGCGTCTTATTGGCGCTACTACCCTTGATGAATATCGCAAGTACGTAGAAAGAGATGCTGCACTAGAGAGACGTTTCCAACCCGTTATGGTAGGTCCTCCCAACGTAGAAGATACGATAGCAATTCTAAGAGGTCTAAAAGAGCGCTACGAAGTGCATCACGGTGTTCGAATTCAAGATGCTGCGCTGGTAGCAGCTGCGGTTCTAAGCGACAGATATATAACAGGCCGTTTTCAGCCAGATAAAGCAATCGATTTGATGGATGAAGCTGCAAGCCGACTTAGGATAGAAATTGATTCCATGCCAACTGAAATTGACGTAGTCACAAGACGAATGCGCCAACTGGAAATTGAAAAAGTGGCTTTGGGCAAAGAAACCGATACCGCATCTCAAGAAAGACTTGAAAGACTCAAAGAAGAGTTGGCAAACCTTCAAGAACAGGCAGATGCCATGACCGCCAAATGGCAAGGCGAAAAGGACGCCATTTCTACAATTAGATCTCTCAAAGAAGAACTTGAAGCTAAAAGATCTGAGGCCGACAGGCAGGAGCGAGACGGCGAACTGGAAGTGGCTGCAGCCATTAGATACGGGGAGATTCCTGTCCTTGAGAAAAAAGCAGCAGATGCTGCGGCAGTATTGTCGAAGCTTCAAGCAGATGGCGTGATGCTAAAAGAAGAGGTAGATGCCGAAGACGTGGCTGAAGTTGTAAGCAGGTGGACCGGTGTTCCCGTCACCCGTTTGCTAGAGGGCGAAGTTGACAAACTTGTTCGAATGGAAGAGGTACTGCATCAACGGGTAGTTGGACAAAACGAGGCAGTAAGGGTTGTTGCCAATGCCATCAGAAGATCAAGAGCTGGACTATCGGAATCAGGCAGGCCGATCGGCTCTTTCCTCTTCTTAGGTCCAACCGGTGTCGGCAAGACTGAACTGGCTAAAACACTGGCCTCATTTTTATTTGATGACGAAAAGGCCGTTGTGCGAATTGATATGGGTGAGTATAGCGAAAAGCATTCCGTGGCAAAGCTTATTGGAGCTCCCCCGGGATATGTAGGCTACGAAGAAGGCGGTCAACTTAGTGAGCCCATCAGAAGAAGACCATATGCGGTTGTTTTATTTGATGAAGTTGAAAAAGCCCATCCGGATGTATTCGACACTCTTTTGCAGCTTCTAGACGATGGCCGTTTAACTGATGGTCAAGGAAGAACTGTCGATTTTTCAAATACTGTGATTATAATGACCTCTAACTTGCCGGGAGATCCCTCTGATTTCTTTAAGCCGGAATTCCTAAATAGAATCGATGAGATAGTTAAATTCACTTCACTTACAAGGGATGATATCTCCGAAATAGTGGATATTCAATTAGATGCACTCAGAGGACGCCTTGGTGCCCGGAGGCTTACATTGAAAGTTGATGAAGATGCCAAGGAGCTTTTGGGAGATCTTGGGTATGATCCAATATATGGCGCAAGGCCACTAAAGAGGGTCATCCAAAGGGAACTTGGCGATCCGCTTGCAATGGAACTTCTTGAGGGCAAGTTTTTAGAAGGTGATGAAATCATTGTCAAAGTTTCAGAAAATGGGAAACAGAAACAAGAGGGTTCGAAACTGGAACTTACCAAGGCATAACCTGAATTGAGTTCTTAGCCAGTTTGTCATTAAGGTATTATTTATAGATGTACCCACCTGACAACTCAGAAGATCTAGGGCCCTATTCGCACACAAAGGTCAAACGTCTTTCCGATCGTGCCCACTATGACAGGGATTCAATTTATCAGATACTCGACGAAGGTTTTGTCTGCCACCTAGGCTTTATCGCAAACGGCACTCCTTATGTTATCCCAACCGGATACGGACGAAGAGGGAATACGCTTTTTTTGCACGGAGCAAGTGCAAACTTTGCTCTCGCGGAATCTAAGAGAAATACAATGGTTTCTGTGACTGTCACTTTGATAGATGGATTAGTTCTTTCAAAATCAGCATTTCACCACTCGATAAATTACCGTTCAGTAGTATCTTTTGGCACTGTGGCACCAGTAGAAGATGTGGAAGAGAAAAAACTGGCATTAGAGACGATTTTGAACCACATTGTTCCAAACCGTTCTAGCAGCACAAGACCACCCTCAGAATCTGAGTTAAAAGCTACACGAGTAGTTCGATTCGAAATCATTGAGGCCTCTGCCAAGATCCGGCAAGGCGGGCCAAAAGAGGAGCCAGAGGATATTGGACTCGACTATTGGTCAGGACAGATTCCAATAGAGTGGAGGTATTCAGATCCAATACCAAGTGGAAATAGCAGCAAAGAGCTGCCAGAAAAACTAGCTAATCTAAGTCGTCCCGGCAGATAATGCAGTATTGGCAAATTTTGGCTTTCCAGGCCCTTATGTGACTCTAATTTGACGCAAGATGAATTTTTGTGACTTATTGAAGTTCGAAACGTTGGATTAATTGAACAAGTTTTCTTATAGAAGTAAGCATGAGAAGCTTAGCTGTATTTTTGGTAACAGTTCAGGTACGCAATTCTTCCCCCTCAGCTTTATGTCTCGCATCCGTGGGATCCTATTGAGTGAGCAATATATGGAAGAACTCTTTTGTGTTGGCATTCAAGGACTCCCATAAAAACACTTTGCAGCGCATCTAATAGATTGATCCCCTGCTTGGTTACAGTTGATAGTTAGCTCCAAAAAGCTAGGTATGCCTCTGCACCATGATTACCTCGGAATCCTCCCGATATCTTCTGCTGGAGTTTTACCATCCTAATATCTTGCTCCGATAGATTGTTGGAAAATGGGCCATATGAAGTAATTAGCAGATCGGAGTAAGCCGTCTGCGTAAAGATCAAGGCGATTTTAGAGATTGAGAGCCTTCGACTTCTTTAGCCGTCCCCTCTTCCCAGTTATTTCTGGAGGTAGGTTCTCTAAATGACTGGCATTAATAATTGCACTGTACTTCATAAAGATAGTACTAAGTACTTCGGCAAATATATAAGTATGTAACTATCAAGATGAATCGACCATAGCGTTTAAAGAGAAGCCAGACATAAATCTTGATCGCGAATTCATCACACTAGGTGAAATTAAAAGAATTATCGGAAAAACAGAAAAGGCCTTCAATCTACAGTGACTTTTACCACAGAATAGAACGACAACTCGGCCTACTAACAAGGTAAAGTAGGATTTTATTTGAATTTAAGTGCCCAAATCAGGGACTTATCCAGAATAAAGCTACAATATTTTCAGCTTACCGCACAAAGTGGCAGGTGCAAGAAAAATATTATGCCTAGTCGAATCGCCATATTTCATAACCTTCCACACGGAGGAGCCCTTCGTGCGCTTTACGAAATTATCGCGCATTTTCCGCCAGGTTACCGTTTCGATTTATATTTAATCGACAACTCGCCATTTTCGCAAACTTCGGATGAAATAGTTGCGGGTGGCACTGCTAGTCTCGATTTAAGCGTGCTGGCTGAGAGTACTTTTGTTTACAAATTTCCAAATTACATAATGGCTTTAAGTCGACTCGCTCCTGGATCGCTACAGAAACTAATTGCCATTGAGGCGAGCAGAAAACTTCAGCAAAGAATCGCCCGCGATATAAATAAATTGGGATATGATGCTTGCTTTATTCATGCGTGCAGATACAGTTTTAGCGTGCCAATAGCGCAATGGTTGAAAATTCCAAGCGTATACTTCGCTCAAGAGACAAAACGCATCTATTACGAGAGTAGTGTAATTTTAAAGTTGCGTCTAGAAAATAGTAGGTGGGCTTCTATGCGCTGGATACTTGAAAAGCCATACAGAGTGCTGGACAGAAGACGTGACCGTGTGGCAGTGAAATCGGCCGACCTAATTTTGTGTAATTCTGAGTATTCTAAAAGAGAGTTGAGCGCTGCTTACCAAGTAAATCCCACTCTCTGTTACCTGGGAATTTCCCCAGAAACTTTCAGTAATGTTCTGGTGGACGACTCAAATCTTAAGAATCAGCGAAATGGAATAATTAGCGTGATTTCCGTGGGTGCACTTGACCGAATTAAAGGACATGATTTAGCAGTATCGGCACTTGGAGAAGCGTCGCGAGAAAGTAAACTTGAAGCCGAACTTACTATTGTTTTTGAACGTGAGACATCAGGTTACCGCGGGTACTTAACTGATTTGGCTGCCAGAAATAGAGTAAAACTTGATTTCCAAAAGGGTATAAGCGACCAAGATCTCGCCCGACGATATTTACTTGCAGATTTAGTAATATGCGCAGCATACTCGGAGCCTTTTGGATTAACGGTGAATGAGGCATTTAGCTGCGGAACACCGGTGGTAGCCGTCGATGAAGGGGGGTATTTAGAAACCGTGAAAGATGGTTACAACGGATTTTTAGTTAAAAGAGACCCAATGGAGATGGCAAGAGCAATAATTAAGGTGAAAAATGGGGAACTTGGCATATCGCCTCAGGAGCTGAGGGAGGAGACTCTAAAACATTGGAGCTGGGACCAAACCGCGAGCAACGTTGCCAAAAGTTTCGAGTCGATAATTAAGAAATTCCAAGATGGTTCCGGCAAAACCGAGTTGATTCAATAAGAAGTTATAGATGCTTAACATCACTTTCTTGGTAATTTTTTATAACTTGGATTCTAATTCGAAGTGCAACCTTAATTGTTAGGCTTGGTGAGCTGGATATCTTTTCAGCGAACCAACAA
>JAJYDO010000005.1 GCA_021777355.1 Actinomycetes bacterium
GTCGAGAACTGGGAAGAAGCCTGGCCTACCGTGGTGGGCGTTTTGGGCGGCAAATGGAAAAGCGGGGGCTTCAACCTGGGCTTTGCACCCGCACAGTTAAGTTTTGCAAATGATATGAGAATCGAAGTATTGATGCCCAATGATGTGGAGCATAATGATTTTTTGAGGCGTTTTCTTGACCACAATGGTCCAGGACCACACCATTTGACATTCAAAGTCCACGATATAGAGACCGCCCTCGATGAGTTAAGGGATGCCGGATTTGAGCCCACGGGAGTCTCAATTGACAATCCTTGGTGGAAAGAGGCCTTCATACACCCAAAACAAGCTTTGGGAGTTGTTGTCCAAATTGCTCAAAGTGCTGGTAGCTGGTTTGTTCCCCCTCCAAAAGGCGTACCGATGCCAGACGACGGAGTTAGTTCAGAACTTCTGTGGGTTGGACATGCAGTGAGTGACATTACTAAAGGTCTTGAGCTATTTCGGGATCTTTTGGGCGGTATTGAGAGTGCTTCCGGGGAATGCGACAATGGCTCATCGAGTTGGATTGAACTTTCATGGAAAGGGCCGGGAAGAATTCGACTTATTTACAAAAACCCTGATAGCGCGAGAAAAAGCCCTGTTGAAGACTGGCTTAAAGGCAGAAGCGGTCGAATTTGCCATTTGGCCTTCGGGGTTCAAGAACTTCGAGAAATGGAAGGGTTGCACGAATCAGGGCTCCCGGGCATGCTGGATTCGGCCCAGGTTTTGGGAGTTAGCGAAGCTCTTAATCTACCTGTGATTATTGTAAGGGCCTAGGGCAACTAGCCTATATAAGCGTGGCAGATTATATTTCTAAGTTCCTCGATAGCATCAGAGTCTCTGATACGGATCGTGAGGCCAAAATAGCCAAGAAGGCTCAAAAGCAAGCACCGATGTATTTTCTCACCAGAAGTGAAACGTCAATGGGTGTAGCGGCAGGTGTCTATGTATTAGTGTTTGCAGCCATCGTTGCATACTATGGCTATCACATAACCTTGACTAAACAGGATTACAAAACATATGGCAAGAATGCGTTGAACGAAATACATCTTGCCACTATTGAGCACGCGGTCTTTTTTGTGATTGTTGGAGTTTTTATCTTGTCCGCAGCAGTCTTTATCAAGCGAAGAGCTCCACTTTTTGTAGCCTGCATTTTAGGCGGGCTTCTACTGTTTCCAACTTTCTTTTCATTGCCTTTATTAGCTCTCGGAGGATGGTTAATTTATAAATTCACCAAAATTAAAAAGATAGCTTTTCAACCGTCCATAGCAGATATTCCTGATGATTTAGGTTCTGATGCCCTTAAAGCAACTTCGCTGGCTCCCCAGAGGCAGTCCCCGCTTGACCAAGTAAGGAAAAAGCGAAAAGATAATCCCGTTACCCCAGCAAAAATTCTTCCCCAAGCATCAAAGAGATATACTCCTCCAAAACCGGTTAAAGCAAAAAAAATCACTCGAGAAGTCAATAATTCCAAGTAGGTTATAGATCAAATGATTCGTGATTCCTTGGCGAACAAACGCATACTAATTACCGGTGCTACCGGTTTCTTGGGCACAGCTTTAGTTGAGAGACTTCTTCGAAGCGTACCTAATTGCCACATAGTTGTTCTAATAAGGCCAGGCCAAAGACAAAGTGCTCAGGATAGATGCAAAAGAGAAATTATAAGGCATGACTGTTTTGACACTCTCCGTGCAGAACTTGGTGATCGATTCGACCAAGAGATCGAGAATCGTTTAACCACAATTTCAGGAGATGTAGGATCTGAACGACTCGGGCTCGATGAAGCAGGACTTTTAGAGCTTGCCAAATGTGATATTGCAATTCACTCCGCCGCAACGGTGAGTTTTGATGCACCACTAGACCAAGCAGTTGAAGTCAATCTTCTGGGACCATCGCGGGTGGCCAAGGCTCTAGCCCATGTGGCGCCATCAAGGCCAACTGGGCCAGCGCATTTGATTGCAGTTTCAACTGCCTATGTCTCAGGTGGCCATAGAGGTGATGCTCCAGAGGTAATTCCGACTAAGGCGCCTTTTGCACTTGATCTCAACTGGGAAGCAGAAGTAACCTCTGCAAGACGAATTCGTTCTGATGCCGAAGCTCAAAGTCGCTCAATTTCAAAAATGGCAGATTTTCAAAAACAAGCCCGACATGAAATTGGCGCTGCCGGTCGTCCTTTGCTCGCCAGAAAAGCTGAGGAACTTAGATCTGACTGGGTTAAAAAACTCATGGTTGAGGCGGGACTTGCAAGATCGCAGATGCTTGGATGGCCAGATGCCTATGCATACACAAAGTCATTGGGCGAGAGAGCGCTCATTGCCTCATGCGGTCCAATCCCAATCTCGATAGTTCGACCTTCAATAATTGAATCTGCCCTAGCAGAGCCTCGTCCTGGGTGGATTCGCGGATTTAGAATGGCCGAGCCGGTTATTATTTCTTATGCCAGAGGTCTCTTAAAAGAGTTTCCAGGAGTCCCGGAGGGAACCGTCGATGTAATTCCAGTCGACATGGTGGTGGCAACTCTGATTGCCGTGGCGGCTAAAGGACCAGATCCAAATGGACCAAGCGTCACACAGATTGCCTCGGGATCGAGAAACCCGCTTAAATACAGGCAGCTCGTGGATCTGGTTCGATCTTGGTTCTTAGAACATCCCTTATACGACACACACGGACAGCCTATTGTCGTGCCAGAGTGGTCATTTCCGGGCCGTGGACGAGTGCAGTCTCAGCTTGAAAGAGTAACTTCTGTGCTTAGCGCGCTTGAGAAAACTGTGAGTACTCTCCCCCTTCGAGGCAAGCAGGCTTCCATTGCTGCCCAGCTTGAAACAAAGCGTTCCCAATATGAAAGAGCACTCGGGTACGTGAAGCTTTATGGCGCCTACACTGAGACTGAAGCCCGCTTCAGAGTGGATAGATTACTAGAACTTGCCGAATCTCTGGATGCTGACGACAGTGACTTTGTTCTTGACCCGGCTGTAATTGACTGGACTCATTACGTTCATGACATTCACCTTCCTTCAATAGTGGTACACGCCAGGGTTAAAACTTCTCCAGGCAAGAAAGTTTCCGGAGATCGAACCGATAGGGCAACCAAAGCAATCCTTGACCCGTCTAGACATTTAGCAGCTTTTGATCTTGAAAATACTCTGATTGCTTCAAATGTCGTAGATGCATATGCATGGTTGGCTACAAGGCACCTAGACGGCAGGGACAGGGTGAGAGAAAGCATGCACTTAATCTCAAAGGCTCCCTCGCTTTTGCTCCAAGACAGAAAGGATCGCGGAGACTTTCTTCGAGCTTTTTACCGAAGGTATGAAGGCGCCGATCTCGGTGTTTTAGAAGGTGATGCAATGGAGTTATTTACTGACTTTCTTTTAACCAGAGCCTTTCCCAAGGGACTTGCCCGAGTGAGAAAACACCGTGAGTTGGGTCATAAAACACTGCTGATTACCGGTGCACTTGATTTTGCTATAGAAGGTCTTAAGCCACTCTTTGATGACGTTGTGGCCGCCAAGATGACAGCAGATGAAAACGGCATTTTGACCGGCGAACTAGAGCAGCTTCCTCCAACCGGAGAAGCCAGAGCTTTGGTAATTCAAGACTATGCAAGTGCCTATAATCTCGAACTTGGCGAGTCGGTAGCTTATGCCGATTCAGCAAGCGACCTAGCAATGCTTGAAGCCGTTGGCTTCCCGGTTGCAGTAAATCCTGAGGCTAAATTAGCGGCAATTGCAAGAAGACGGGGTTGGCATGTCGAGCAGTGGCCAAAATCGCCGGGTTCGCCCAGAAGGCTATTGCCTATTGGACCGCCGCCGCATCCGGGACAAAATGGTCCATGGCAGGGAGCCATGGGTGCTCTGGGACAGGCTGTGAACATGGCCTCAAGTTCGATCCTTAGATCTTTGGAGAGAAGAAAATGAAAGCTCTCCAGATTGAAAAAAACTTATTGCGCTTTGGTGCGGCAGCCCTTTTAGCAAAAACAAAAGGTTCCGGAAAAGGCGCTTCTATTGGCCCGTTGCGATATGTTGACATCCCAATGCCCGGTGAGATTAATGAAAAGTGGATCGAAATAAGACCAATATTAAGTGGCATATGTGGATCTGACCTATCTATGTTGGATGGCAAATCCTCAAGAGAGCTTGAATCTTTCGTCTCCTTTCCCTTTATTCCCGGTCACGAAGTCGTAGGCATTCGGGCAGATACTAAAAAACGGGTAGTTATCGAACCGCTCCTCGGCTGTATTTCAAGAGGACTTTCTCCCTGTGAGAGTTGCTTAAGCGGCCATCACGACCGATGTGCCAATCTCGCCTTTGGAGACTTAGAGGCCGGCCTTCAAATTGGATATTGTACGGATACATCGGGCGGATGGGCTGAATCTTTTTTCGCACACATTTCCCAGATACATGAAATTCCCGAGTCAATGAACGACAGTGACGCTCTTTTGGTTGAACCTGCCGCCTGTGCAATTCATGCTGTTTTACAGGACCTCCCAGATCCAGGGAGCACCGTAGTCATACTTGGAGCAGGCACTCTGGGACTCCTTACATTGGCCGCTGTTGTTGAATTCGCGAAGCCCAAACATATCGTAGTTGCGGCAAAATATGGCCATCAAAAAAACTTTGCGAAAGAACTTGGCGCCACACACGTGGTGAACAGCGACAAAGTCCAAGCCATTGTTAGAAGCCTTACTAAATCGCGATTAGTTGGAGATACGCTTTCTAACGGTGCTGATACGACTTTTGACTGCGTAGGTTCAAGTGCCTCCATTGAAAATTCAATTGCAATCACCAGGCCTCGAGGCAAGCTTGTTTTAGTCGGCATGCCATCAAAGGGAAAAATAGACCTTACATTTTTGTGGCAACGCCAAATTCAAATGCATGGCGCATATACATACGGAATTGAACAAGTGCCCCCGGGCCACGAAAATTCTGCCGTCGCCAAGGGAGAGGCAGGCTTCTCAACTTCAACAACGTTTAAACTTGCAATTGAAATGTCAAGCAAAATGGGTCTGGGTCGATTGCACAGTGCAACTTATTCTCTTGAACACTACGAAGAAGCGCTATTGCATGCAGGGCAAGCCGGATCGCGAGGGGCCATAAAAATTGCATTTGCTCCAAATAAAAATAAAAAAATACAACGTGAGGAAACGGAGACTTTGTGAGTTCTAGACCAGGTTTCGTGATGGAGGTCGATAGATCGACACCTCCAACACTTTTTTGGCACGGTGAGGGATGGAAGTTGGAAAAACTGCCAAGTGGTTCAAGGATCATATATCCCAAGGAGCCAATGGAGGCCCTCCGAGATCCAGACAGGGCGATTCAAGATGCACTAGACAACCCATTAGGTGAAAGTGAGCCATTAGATGCTCTCTTGAAGCCTGGGATGAAATTAACCATAGCATTTGACGACATTTCTCTTCCACTTCCTCCAATGCAAAAACCCGATATAAGGCAGCGTGTAATCGAAGCTGTCCTTACAAGGGCTGCCAATGCCGGTGTGGACGATGTTGTTTTGATTGCAGCTTTGGCACTGCATCGCAGAATGACTGAAGCCGAACTTCGGCATGCTCTTGGAAATAGAGTATATGACTCTTTTGCCCCACATGGTCTCCTCAAACAACATGATGCCGAAGATCCAGATGGCTTGACTTACTTAGGTACTACCGACAAAGGAGAAGAAGTAGAGATCTCAAAAAGAGCATGTGAAAGCGACTTGATTGTATACGTAAATATAAACCTGGTAGCTATGGATGGCGGGCATAAGAGTGTAGCTACTGGCCTCGCATCTTATAAGTCGCTCCGTCACCACCACAACGTGGCAACAATGAGAGCATCAAAGTCATTTATGGACCAGCACCACTCCGAACTTCATTCAGCCAACTGGAGAATGGGCAGGTATATAAAACAGCAGGGAATAAAGATTTTTCAAATTGAAACTACTTTAAATACCAATACCTTCCCTTCGCAGTTCCGTTTCTTGCAAAAAAGAGAGTGGGAATGGGATATTCGAGACAGGGCCACATTTATTGCTTCTTCGAAAGTAATGAGCAAGACTCCCCCAAGGATTAACAGGAGCGTATTCCACTCGATCCTTTCGCCACACGCTATGTCTTCGGTTCAAGCAGGCGAGGTTGAAGCAGTTCACGAAAGAACAACGGAACATGTCTATGCCCAGCAGCTGGTTCCTGTTTCAGGCCAAAGTGACATTTTGACACTTGGACTTCCGTACATATCCCCATATAATGTCAATTCGGTCTTGAATCCTATACTTGTGGCGTGCTTGGGACTTGGTTACTTTTTCAATCTCTATCGCAACAAACCATTGGTGAGAAAGGGTGGAGTTTTGATAATGTCTCACCCAACAACGTGGGAGTTCAATCCAGTTCACCACCCCAGCTACATTGATTTCTTCGACCAAGTTCTTTCAGAAACTACTGATCCCGAGGTAATCCAGTCAAAGTATGAGGAAAGTTTTGCCAAGGATCCTTGGTATATACACTTGTATCGAACAGGTAATGCCTACCACGGGGTACACCCGTTTTACATGTGGTATTGGTGCGCTCATGCTCTTGAGCATTTGGGGAAGGTAATTATTGTTGGAGGTGATCCAAAGGCGGTATCACGGCTGGGCTTTTCACCTGCAACTACTCTCATGGATGCTCTTGAAATGGCAAAAGATGTGGTTGGATCCAACCCCAGTCTCACTCACTTCCACGTCCCACCTTTAGCCATAGCTGATGTGTCATGAGAATAAGATTTATAGCAGCCTTTGATTATAAGGAATATTTTTCGTATGGAATCTGCTAGCAAGAACTTCCATAAAGCAGTAATTGGCGCTACAAAGCTCAAATTAAAGAGTGAATATCGTCATGCCAAATCGGCCCTGAGACCAAGCTTCCCATACGGAAAGCCAACTTTGCCCGGAGCAATTGAGCCTGAGAAGAAAAAAAATAAGCTTGGGGTAGATTACAATACCGATTGGGCAAGAAAACCGGCAATGAAATTTGCCAGAAGAGTCGTGCTGGAATCTTTGGCTCGTCCTGTGATCCATTTAATTGCCTCGCCAACCATTTTGGGAGATGAGATATTTCAGAGCCTAAAAGGTCCTTTTATATTTACTGCCAACCATGCCAGCCATCTAGACACTGGATTGTTACTTACTTGTCTTCCCGAGAACATTCGCGGAAAATGCGTCGCCGCAGCTGCAGCAGATTATTTCTTTGACACCCCTATGAAAGCTTTTTTTGCGGCATCAGTTCTAAATGCCGTGCCCATGGAAAGACTAAAGGTCAACAGGAAGTCCGCCCTAATGGCAGCTGATTTGATTGACAAAGGTTGGAATTTAATAATATTTCCCGAAGGCGGACGCACGCCGGACGGGTGGGGTCAACCCTTTAAAGGAGGTGCAGCTTACCTAGCCATTCGTACCGGGGCGCCGATAATTCCGGTTCACATCCATGGCACCAGACAACTACTGGGCAAAGGCGCCAGAAGGCTAGTCACAGGCACCACCCGGGTCACATTTGGTAAACCCATAACACCGACTGAAAAAGATGATGCAAGAAAATTAGCCGAGCGAGTCCAAGACGCTGTGGCATGCCTGGCAGATGAGGCTGCGACTACATTTTGGGAAGCCAAGAAAAGGAATGCAAACAAAACTACCCCTTCCCTCGAAGGTCATCTAGACAAAGGATGGAGAAAATCTTTTGCGTCATACAGTCTTCCATCCCCATCCAGACCCAGTCGGCCCTCGTGGCCGCCCAAGTAGCTTGGGAGCATAATTCAATTTATGCGGTTTAAAATTATTCAAGTATGTTTCACTCTTTTTGCCGTGATGTTGTTGCCCGCCTGTGGGTCAAGTCAATCATCTCCCAAATCCAAACCAATTCCAGACGAATTTCTCATAAAAGGAGTAAGCTCGGGAACTATTTACGCAATAAGCTGCTTCTCGACAGGTGCCTGTGTAAGCGTAGGAACCAGCAATATTGACTCAAGTGGAAATTCCACTCCTCTTATAGCTATTGGTTCGGCTGAAAATAACAGCTGGCTAAATGTGAAGTCTCCAATTGGTTCAGGCAGTTTCTCCGGGCTAACTTGCTATTCGAAGTCATACTGTATCGCCGTTGGAACAAATACTGTCGAAACAACAACAAATTCGGGAACAGGCCCTACGGATATAGGCATTGTAGCTTTTAGCTCAAATGGCGGTTCTACCTGGGCCGAAGGAAATTTTCCACAACCCGATGGCGTATCCCTTGTCTCCGTGGCTTGTGCTTCTCCAACAGGAGGCGCTACTTCTATTCACAATGAAATATGCAGTGCTGTTGGTTCATCGGGAACCACCGCCGACACATTTCCCGCCTTATTTACCACTTTGGATAACGGGCTTACTTGGAAGCAGGATATGATTGCTTCAAATATTCCAGGATATCTAAACAGCATTACCTGTAATACAAGTTCTAAATGCCACGCAATCGGCAATATAGATAATCAGGGGAAAACTAGTGGCGTAATAACTTTGGCATCTTCTGACGGCGGGCAAAGCTGGACAGATCAAACGTATGAAAGTTCTAAGGCTCCATTGTTGGAATCAATCTCCTGCACAAGTGTTTTAAACTGTTTTTCAGGTGGATACGCAAATCAAAGTACTGACAGCATGGGGCATGTTTTGGGGCCTCCTGCCGTATTTTTTTCAAAAGACGCAGGGGCAACCTGGGAAAGTTCAAAAACATTTGGAACTGCAAACGGACTCATTTCCGCGATCACCTGTTCAAATTATACTCTAATGAATTGTGAGCTACTTGGGGGAAGTGGAACGTCAAAGGCATCCGTGAGCTTTTTTGCAGATCTTTCAAATGGCAAGTGGGTTCAGTCCCCTACCGTCTATAAAAACGTTGTTCTTTATTCACTTGATTGCACACTGCTCGATTACTGCATGGCAGGTGGAAGTCAGTCCAGTTCCATAAATGGGATGCCTGAAATTGTCCGTATCAAAAATCCGTATTAGAGCGAAATGCTTCTCGATACCAAAATTTACTCAATAAAGCTGCAGTTTCTCAACCATCAGCGCCACTCCTGTTTTTTCTCTTAAATCCGCGTTGCAGTACTTGCAAACCTGGGCCGCTCTTTCGGCAGGTGCTCCGCACACGGGGCAGTTCGCATGGAAAACTATCTTGTCTTCAATAGCTCCAATGTCCCAAAACTGCTTGACTACTGACGGGTAATCATTTGAAGGTGTCAGATGAATTGTCACGTGAACCCTAAGATTGAAAGTTCCCTCTTTTTCTTCAACTTTTACCAGTCCAAGAATTTGGAGCTCCGCCAGAGTCGGTTTAACACCACCTTTTAGGTAACTACACCTGAGCAATTCTCCAATGCTGAACTTTGAAAAATACTTCTCACCCTGCAAAAACTCTTCGTCAGGTTCGAACTCGGCTGGAATAGCCACTGTGGCAAAATCAAGTATATTTGACTCATTCAAAGTCGAATTAAGGCGCGATACGTCAAAATTCGCTTTGAAATCCTGCCACTCGTGGTCGCTAGCATACTTAACAATCAAATCAGGCATGTCTATCTATCAAAACTAACCGTTTGAAACATTACACTGGCTGGACTACCGCAGTGCCACATCCTGCGCAAAACTTTGCACCTTCTACTAGCTGCTGGCCGCAGTTAGTGCAAAACCTGTTAACTATGCCTTGCGGAGCAGCCGCTGCAGGAGGTGCTGCGGCCGGAGCTTGTTGTGCAGCCGCTGCAGGAGGTACGCTCTGGTATTGCGGAGCTGGCTGGCTCTGGGGCATTCCACCGGGGTTTGTACCCATCATCATGCCGACCATCATTCCGGGCTGTGCCCCAACGTTTCCCTGTTCAACACCTTTTGCAATGTCAATCATAGCTTGGCCCTTTGCATAATCTGTATAAGATCCGGCAACTTCCGTAAATGCTTTTGCCTCGCTTAGCTGCTTTACTTTCGCCATATCCTCGTCACTTGCATTTATATTAAATTGCGCAAACGTTTCAACGGCCAAGCCAAATAGGGCAAGCTGAGAGTTCGCCTTCTCAAGAGTTGCAGCGATTGCCTGGTCTTGTATATTTCCAAGTAAAAGCACTCCGTGGTCCACAACCATTGGAGGAAGAATCGCGCGCACGCTGGCGAGACACTGGTCCTTTACCCATTCAACTATTTGGAAATTATGATCATAATCACCATCTGTTCCGACTAACTTGGCGATAAGAGCAACCGGATCTGTCACCTTATAAGCAAGGTTGCCAAAAATTCGAAGAGATACAATCAATCCGGATGGCTTGTCTAAAACATTGTCAATAGGACCACCAAAATTAATATCTGCAATGTCTCTGGTAGCTACGAAATAAAGCTCAGCATCATAGTATGCATTGCCGGTCAATCGATCTACCAACCAGCCAAGGGCAAGCGATGCTCCCTCTCCCAGAGTGTGCCTTCCAGAAGGAAGCGTGCCTATAACTTTTCCCAGATTTGTGAAAACTGCAACATAGTCAAGATCAACGTTGACAGTTGAGTGTTGAAGTATCTGATCGTCAGGATACTTCCATACCACCTGGTTTTTGGCACTCTCTGGCATTTCAATGAATAAACGCTGAATTCCCTTGTCCTTGTTCCCTTCAAATATTGGCATATTATTCTCCTATCAATCTTGAAAATTCGAATCTAAAACCAGGTGTTCGAATTCATTCATAAATTTATTGGTTAACTGTGAATTTTCTTCAACAGACTTTACTAGTTCCTTGGCCCACGAACTAGGTTTCACAATGTGATTAGCTCCCTTAGAAATTGCATCAGCTAATTCAATTGTATTGGAAGGCATTATTGAACACGTTAGAGAAGGTTCAGACTTAATCTCATAAATTTTCCCACCCACAGTCACACTTAGCTGGCGCACCTTGGCTGACGACCCATGAATATGGTTTAGAAACGGCAAATCACCTATGAGCTTTTTAAATATTCCTTCGCTATATTTAACTTGTAGATCCAGCCCGCTTACCTGCTTTAACAGGTTGACCAGAGAAACTAAATAGACATCTAAATAACTCTGATTTACAGAAGTTTGAATGGCTGCGTCACCAAGTGCCTTGGAAGAATTATCCCTATCGCTATTTTGAGCCACTTGTCCAAAATATCACGGCGGCGACGACAATGCACGAACTATTTTAGGAAACTGGCTCAACTGGCAGCTGATTTATAGGCAATTTCTTAACCGCGGCACTTAATTCATCAGCCTTCGCAGTTCATCTTGAACCTTCAGGGCCCGATTCATAGATTGCCCGTTCTCTTTGTCTTCTGCCCAAATGTGTGTAACTGGCCTTTCGGGATCCGGCAATACCAAGGTCCAGCCCAAATGGTCCATGATTTTGACCCCATCTAGCATCAACAAGTCTGAGTCATTAGGATAACTTTCGACAAAAGCCCTCATCACCGTGCCCTTTTTTGACCAAGGTGTATCTACTTCAATATGGGAAATATCAACTTTAGGAAGACTCGAAACGACTTCACCAAGAGTCTTTTTTGATCTTGCAAGGAGGTCTAATAGCTGCACGAGAGACGCCGCTCCATCAAATGCCGGCAAAAAATTTGGAAATGCGAAACCACCCCAAGTTGATCCTACGAAATCCATTCCGGCATGGCCGGCAGTTTCAAGCAAGTAGGAAACCGAAAGCTTAGTTCTCTCAATCATGCATCCATAGGTCTCACTCACTTCATCACACCACATAGTCGCAGAAATTGGAACGGCAATTTTCGGTTTTTTTCCCGAATCGACTTTTGCCTCGCAAAGGAGAGAAATATAGGCAAGCAGTGCTGTTTCATCCCCTATTATCATTCCGTTTTCATCCACTAAGGTAATCTGCTCACCGTCTCTGTCAATTACAGCTCCGATTTCAGCTCCGGAAGCTACTACTATGCGCGCTACTTCCCTGGCAGCTTGGAGTCTATTGTTGTCGATAGCGCGCTTGGTGGCACCATAGGGATTAATTGCAAGAACACTTCCTCCCAACTTAGAAAGCACATTTGGCATCACAAAACTAGCTGAGCCGAATGAGTAGTCAACAACTGCTTTGAAGTGATGGTCCCTAATGGAATCGGGTTCCACGCTGGACATGAGTTCTTCCGTATAAAGTTCGGCTAAGCGAGTCGGGAAATTAATATCGCCAATATCACTGGCCTTGACTCTCCTGCACTCTTCACGATAGTAAATGCGTTCGATCTTCCTTTGAGCGGACTCATCGATATCCCGACCCAAATGGTCAAAAAATCTAATTGTTACGATATTGGGATTTTCCTGGTTAAGCCTTACCGTAACTCCCCCGCTCGAATCTCGCAGCCGAGTTCCAAAACGGGTTAGAGGCACAGTTGCAACCTCTAAGTCGGCCACATTAATTCCGGCAGCATTAAGCCCAACCATTAGCGACCTCTTGAGCATACGGGATGCTCGGGCAGAATCTCTGGAGACAACAACCTCAGAGCCTTTTTTAATTGTCGTAGCCCATGCCATGGCAATTCGAAGAGCCAACTCAGGCCCCAAATCTACATTTGCCAGTCCAGACACTCCATGGAGGCCAAATAGGTTCCTGGCACCCCCTGTTTCCCACACTATAGAAGAAGATACAATCGCACCTGTTTCTACATTCTTATTTGGATATATTTTTACGTCGTTTTCAATTACGGCATGGTCGCCTATAAAGCACGAATCTCCGATAACCGAACCCTCTAATATCTGGGCGCCGGTTCTAATGTCGCACGACCTCCCAATTATCGTGCCTCTAAGGTGACCGCGAGAGCCTATGTAAGAGTTTTCCATGACAACGGAGTGCTCAACGGTTGCACTATCGCCAACTCTCACATTGGAACCCAAGATTACATCAGCACCAATTTTCACTCCCTCACCAATTGAACAGTTTGAGCCAATGATGGCTGGACCTTCAATAAGTGCCTCGGGAGCAATGTCGGCGTCATCGGCCACAAAGACTCCCTCTTTAAGCTCAAATCCCTCTATTGCAACTTCTACCCTTTTGGCCAAAACATCCGTGTGGGCTTTCAGGTAAGCATTTAAGGTTCCGACGTCCTCCCAGTAGCCTTCAACGATCTTTCCAAAGAGAGGCAGCGAGTCATCTAACATTTTAGGGAAGACCTCGCTTGAAAAGTCGCAGGACTGCTCAGGAGGAATATATGAAAATACTTCTGGGTCTAAAACATAGATTCCCGTATTTATTGTGTCAGAAAACACTTGACCCCAAGTCGGTTTCTCTAAAAACCTCTCAATTGTGCCATTTCGATCTGCAATCACAATCCCGAAATCTATTGGATTCTCTATTCGTTTCAATGCCAGTGTAACTAGTGATTTCTTGTCAAAATGAAAATCAATTAGAGAAGCAAGGTTGATGTCAGTTAAGACATCGCCGCTGATTACTAGGAAAGGTTCATCCAATTCAGCCATTGCATTGCGCACAGAGCCTGCAGTGCCTAACGGGACTTCTTCAGTAGCGTAGACAATTTTTACTCCAAAATCACTTCCATCACCAAAATAGTTACGAATTAAATTTGCCATGTATGCTACCGTGATGACAATTTCGTCAATCCCATGCTTTTTCAAAAGTGTCACGACATGTTCGAGCATTGGAGTGTTGACAATAGGAAGCATGGGTTTGGGCGCATTGGTAGTTAAGGGTCTAAGCCTTGTACCTTCCCCACCGGCCATAATCACAGCTTTCATTTACTTACCACCTCATAAAGAGAAATAATAAAACCATTCCGGCTATATTCGATCATTCAACTAAAGACTATCGCTAGTTGGGAGGGCACGAACAATGCTTTTAACCAATTTAATTGCCCCTTTTATTAAAACTCCAGGTAGAAATGCTAATCTATCGCCTTGTCATTTAGAGTAATTAATACATTTTTTAACTGAGCAAATTTTGGGCTAGCTAATTTAAAATAATTAATCAAATAAATCCATCATTTTTATATTCTAGAACAGACCTATTGAAATGATATCACTAGGTCTCATTTTTAACTTCGGGTAACTTTGCCTTTCTTTCAGAAAGCGCCTTTTTTGCCTCCGGAATATATTTGACTGTTGCCATGTAGGAAAAAACAATGGCTGGCATGATGAGTACCCAGTCCACCAATCTTAGATAATGTTGCCAAGAGTAGAGACTATGGTGAGGAAACTGTGCTGAGAGAATAAACAAGGGAATGGTGCACATTAGACCAAAAGTACCTGCCTTCCCAAGCCAAATTACGTCAATGCGGCGAGCTCCCATGGCGGCTAACAAGAGTGTCGCTGCCACCATGACAATCTCACGTGCCAAAATAACCAGTCCAAGTACTAATGGAAGGGTATGTGAAACAAGGGAGACAATGAGAGCTCCCCCTACCAATATGCGATCGGCAGCCGGATCCAGCATCTTTCCGAGCTCAGTTACTTGGTTGAAGTGCCTCGCGATGTAGCCGTCTAAAAAATCAGTTACCCCTGCTACTCCAAGAACAAAAAATGCAGCTACTCGGTTATCGCCGGCAAGTATAAGGTAGCTAAATACTCCGAACATTCCTAATCTTGCAATAGACAAGAGATTGGGAACTGTCTTTATTTGGCTGGCCAAACTACTTGAACTTTCGATTTCCATATTCCTGTGAGGCTAGGCGCTTTTACCTGCCCTTGTCAAAGACTCCCTCTTGCTCCCATAGAATAAATGCCATATGAATAATTTCGAAAATATAGATCTAGAGTACTTCTTCGATCCGATTTGTCCATGGGCGTGGATCACTTCTAGATTTATCTGTGAGGTAAAGAAATACAAAGAAATCGCTGTACGCTGGCGATTTATTTCGCTTTTTATCATAAATGAAGAAAAATATAAGTCTGGCTCGATTTCACAAGACTACCGAAACCGGCATGAAACCGGTCACAAGCTGCTCCGGGTTGCAGCCCAGATTGAAACCGACCATGGAAATGAATCAGTCGGTCATTTCTACCGGCAGGCAGGAATCGAGCTCCATCTCCATGGCAAAGGAGTAGAAGTCGCCTCCAGGTCAATAGTTGAAGAGATGCTCAAGGTCCTACTCGCGGAGAAGAAACTTGGCGACTCTGCCGATATTGCCAAGCTGGCATCTGCATTGGATGACGAGGCATTAGATGAAATAATTTCCGCTGACACTAAAACTGCACTAGAAAGAGCCGGAAGTGACGTGGGCACGCCGATACTTTCTTTTGGAGGAGAGGCCTCAACTACATTTTTTGGCCCCGTAATCAGCTCCTTCCCCATGGGCCAAGAATCTGTTGAGCTTTACGAACTTATAGAAAAACTTGCTCGAACTAAAGGATTCGCAGAGCTAAAGCGGTCATTAAGAGAGCCAAGGACGCTCCTGCCGGAGTCTGCCATTTAGCTTATCCATAATTTGACCAGGACTTTTTCAAAAACATAAAAACCTGAAATTAGAAACATCAACGAGGAAGTAGATTTTAAACGTGACAGATTCGAAAAGAAGCAGCCAGCCAACCACTTTGCTGGAGATTTTAGAAGAGAAGCTCTTGAAGGTAATGCCAGAAAGAGAACGCCAAGAGCTTCATAAATACGACGAGGCGCTAAAAGCGGTAGGGAGCGGCCATGATGCCCATGTAGCTCTAAAGAGTGCAAAATGGGCAATAGAAACTTCTGCCAAAGAAGGCGATAGCTCATGGAGTCACTTAGTTTCTGGAATAAAAGAAGTATTTGCAAGCGCAAATGAAGCCCAATGGGCTGCAAGAGTGGCAGAAATTACTCTCAATTCAAAACTTTCAACTTCGCTTGAAGTTGCCGGCGTGGATGAAGCCGTCAAAGTTGCGATAGCGCTTGCCGATGAAAAAGGTTGGTCATCTGTTCCGTGGGAAGAATTAATTGACTCGATTTTAGATATTGAAGACTAGTCCTGCGCCCATTTCCCTAACTTTGATTACCTAACTATAGGTTGGAAGAGTAATTCCGTCAGATCTAGCTATTACCTCCTTGGCCGAGCCTAAGAATGACGAGATTACTTCATCTTTTGAAAGCACCAATTCTGGAGTGCCATTAGCAATCACTCGCCCTACGTGCATACAAGTTAGCTCGTCTGCCATAGAGGCAATTAGCGGCACGTCATGTTCAATCACTACCATTGAAGCTCCCGTAGCATTCTTAACTTCAAGAAGCAAAGGTCCAAGTGATTCTGCCTCTCTTTGTGCTAAACCAGAAGAAGGCTCGTCAAGCAATAACACCCTGGGTCGATGCGCCAGAACTGCCCCGAGTTCGACCACTCTTCTCGTTCCGGTTGAAAGCTCTGAAATAAAGGAGTCCTTCCAACTTTCAAGATGCAGCATCTCCATCAATTCAGTGGCCTTCTCGCGCACTTTCTTTTCCATGTTCCTAGCAGCTGGCATCGCTGTCATTGACGCAACTGGCTCTTTGGCTATTATGAACCTCTCAAATGAAAGTTCTAGCGTTTCAAAAACGGTTAAGGATGAAAACAATGCCGCATGTTGAAATACCCTTCCAAGGCCGTGCCTCGAACGCCAGTGGGGGCTCAGATGGGTAATAGGAACACCCTCAAGCAAAACCGAACCCGAGTCCGGAATGCAAAAACCACTACAAATATCAAAAAGAGTGGTTTTTCCCGCACCATTGGCTCCTATAATTCCCTGAATTGCTCCGGGGGCAACCGTAATAGAAACTTCGTCGACTGCACTTAGGCCTCCAAATCTCTTGGATACACTTTGAATTTCAAACCGAGGGCCGCTCTCGTCGTCTTCAACTGCTACACCAATATCTCGTAGCCTGACTTTTGACACCACTCCTAGTGCAGTTTTATCCTCAGCAGGAACTCCTTGACTGGTCATGTCGTGAATTACTTTTGCTCCTCCACCTAAAAACACGGAACGCAGTATATCCTCTCTCCCTAACAAATCATTAATGGGACCGCCAAAGCGCACTTGCCCTCGTTCTAAAAACACTGCGTCTTTGGCAAGTAGCGTAGCTACGTTAACTGACTGCTCAACAACAACTACTGTCATGCCTTCTTTTTTCATCTCTGAAACGGCATCCACTATTTTGGCTACAACCACAGGTGCCAGCCCAAGTGAAAGTTCATCGATTAAAAGTACTCTCGGTTTCAAAAGCTTGGCCATAGAAATGGCAAGCATCTGTTGCTCGCCTCCGGAAAGCTGGCCTGCCTGAACGTTTAACCTCTCGAGCAAAACAGGAAAAAGTTCTCCAATTTCATTCAATGTCCTTAAAATATAGGCAAGATCCTTTCTGTAAAGCCAAGAAGCCATCCGAAGATTCTCTTTTACCGTAAGTGAAGTAAATACTCCCCTGCCGCCAGCACTCGTCACAAGACCTAGTCCCACACGGGCCTCTGGGTGCATTCTTGAAATATCCACGCCATCTAAAAAAACACCTCCATGGGTAGCTTTCATCAACCCGGAAATAACCCTGAGAAGCGTCGATTTCCCCGCTCCGTTAGTCCCCAAAAGAGCCAAAACGTCGCCATTTCCAACTTCACTTGTTACGCCAAATAAAACTTCAACTTGTCCATATTTGGCATATACCTCATCGGCAATAAGGATGGGCACAGACTCTTTTCTAACTTTCTCAACAATCATCTTCTCGGTTTCGTCAAGTAGATCTGTAGTATTGACAGGACCGATTAAGAGAATTCCATGTCTCTTTGCCAAAGCTTTTACATATACGTCTCTCACAAATGTTGCAATTCCGCCAAAACCCTCCGGAAACAGTGTCAAAAATCCAAGCACTACCATTCCCTGAACTGCCAAAGCTATTATACCGCTCAAATAATACTGGGTAAAACCTAAAAAGATTGCTCCCAATAGCGCTCCTGATAGAGAGCCGAGTCCACCCACAACCACTCCGATAAAAATCGTGAAAGAAAGTTGCGGATCAAAACCACTAAAGGCCGAACCATGTTGCAGTATTGTCAGAAGACCGCCAGCCACCCCGGTCATGGCACCGGCAATCGCAAAAGCAGTAAGTTTCAAAGCAACTGGAGATACTCCGTAGGCCTGCGCACCAGGTTCGTTGTCGCGAATCCCAATTAATGCTCTTCCGGTTCTTGATGACCTCAGATTCTTTACTGCAATAATCAGTCCGAATAAAATAATGGAAGCAACAATGTAAAGTACCGACACGTTGCCCATGTCAAATCTAGAAAATAGTTCAGGCGGGGTAACAGGGCTTGGGTTAAGACTAGGGAAATGCGTGGCATTAAGCAAAAATGTATCAACCGGTACTGCAAATGCCATTGTAGCTACTGAGAGGAAAAAACCTGGTATGCGGAGAGAAGGTATGCCTATTGCAACTGAAAATAAGGTGCCGACTACGCCTGCTAATACCAACGAAATAAAAAGATCGGTGTGGTAATTCATTATCATTAAACCAACGGTTGCAGCTCCTACTCCTGCAAAGCCACTTTGTCCCAATGAAATTTGACCTGCCCAACCTGAAAGCAGTACCAAGGAAACCGTCATTATCCCGTAAATGACCATATAAGAAAATGGCAGAGAGACACTTTGACCAAGTACTGCAGGAACCACTATAAATAAAACAGCTAGAACGATCGGAACGAACTTTCGCAGCAATTTAATCTGTGTAAAATTAGCCACCTCTTTGGGAATCGGTCTGGCTGCGCGAGTGTCCACGAAGCTTGAAGAACCTCTATTCTCGCTTCGCCCACTTTTGGGGGGCTGAAGTAACAGTGAAAGTAGTATTATTACAAAAAATCCAACATCGACAACGGATGATCTTGGATATGACCAATAAATTCCCTGCTGGAAGACACCCAGAAAAATTGCTGCAATAAAAGTTACGCTAAGTTTTTCCATCCTTCCTACAATGGCCGCCGCAAGAGGCGGAAGAAGAGAAATTGGCCCTGCAACAGCACTCAGATCCGGCGGGTTTCCCATGGAATTAGGAGCAGCTGCCATGGCGCCTATTGCACTGAGTCCTGCGGCAATGATCCAGGTGGCCATTGAGAGGCGCCTGACCGGAATACCCAGCAACTGAGCCCGCTCCCTTGAATCGGCACCAGCTCTGATGGCTATGCCCAAGTTAGTCTTCTCTAAAAATACCCATAGACCCAACCCACAGACTAGAGCAGCAGACATGGCCATTACATGATCACCGGTAAAGACAAAACTAGAAACCGTGAAGTGAAAACTAAATGGAGTAGAAAAAGTAATTAGATTTGCCTGTTGTTTTCCAAGAAAATAAGGAATCCCAATTTCTAATGCACCAACTAACTGAGCAATTCCAATAGTTGCGACGGTCAAAATCATGCGTGGGGCATCTTTGAATCTCCACTCAACAACAAAGTGGACAATTAATCCTGTTATTAAAGCAGCTAAGAGACCTAAGAATAGAGCCACAAAATACTCCACGTGATGCACTGAAACCAGTACAACAGCCACAGAGACACTTAGCCCACCAATCTCAGCTTGAGCAAAGTTCACTACCCTTTGGGATCTATAGACAAGCACCAGGCCAAAAGCCGTCAAACCATATAGAGCACCGTCAACGCTACCCAATAAAAGTACTCCGTTGGGAAGTCCGGATGGAAGAAATATTTTTGACAACCAAACTGCGGCCACAATGCACACGGCCGCTACCGTCCAACTTTGTCCGGGAATGACCGAAATACCCTTTTTTAATCTGAATCTAATTTCAAAAAGTCGATCTTGAATACTCACTTCGGCCCTTTCGTTTGGTTGGCAGGGCAACCGAGCTGGGTATTATTTGGCAGCTGTGAAGCACCTTGCACGGAAAGCGGATACCTTTGCCCATTATTGCAAGGAACGTATGTGCCTTTATTCCCATCTTCTGGGCTCACTGCATTTGCATCCCAATGCAAAATTACAAAATCAGCATCAGGAGAAAAAGTATTATTGCCGAACTGCCATTTTCCGTAGTCTCCACCGGGAAGGCTCGTCGGCAGCGAGAAAAAGCCTTGTTGAAAAGTGTATGGATTAAGAATCGGACCAGCCTGTTGGAGTGCGTCAAATAAAAGTAAAAGCGGGGCGTAGATTTCTGCAAATTGGGGACTAATTACTTGCTTATCACCACTTAATTGATAAGCCCTATAGGCTTCCTGGTCAACTCTTGGAGGAAGAATTAAGCCGCTTGTGATGGCATCGGCCCACTCGGGTGGCGCATAGAGTTGGGGGAAAAGATCTTCAAAATCTAGTGACATCCACTCCGGATAATAGTTTTGATTCTGCGCATCTAATGTTAGCAAAAGGGGAAATATCGGATCACATCCGCACATGACGGTAGTCACCCCGTTGGCCTTCATCTGTGCAATATCACTTAAGGCCTCACTTGATTCATCTGAAAGGCTGATTTTATATTCGACAACTCTGGCAAATTCGATTCCGTAATGCTCTTTGACCAAATTTACTAATTCGTTTCCACAGGAAGCATACGTGGGATCTTCCGGAAAAATTAACCCGAAGCTCCTTTTCTCCTGACGAAATGCCGGATCGCCTGCAAAAATTGCCGGAAGATTTGCCATCGCTCTTCCCATAGCGACACTTATTGCCTGTACGCCAATTGAGCAGGTATCAATCGGCGTATACGCATATGGGGCAAACTGTTGGAACCAGTATTGGGGCTGCGCAATGGCACCAATAGAAATTATGTGTTCACCCGCTAAATATTGGTCATAAATTTGAGTGGAGGAAAGTAAGGAAACATCGGCAAATGCCTGCAAGTTCTTTGCAGTGATCGAGTCAGCCTGAGCTTGTTCTAAACCTTGCCCTTGGAGTTCATTTATAAAATCACCTTTTCCAGCGTATGGCTTTAAGACAACTTTCCTGCCGTATAACTCGAATGTTTTGTTGAACAGAGATATATAAGCTTGCATGGTATCGATTGCTTCTTGGTCGGTACCCATTTGGGAGCCAAAAAGCTTCTCCATGATACCCATTCCGGCTGTATTTGGCTCTCTGTAAGTAATGGTAATAGTTGATCGAGTCACCCCTGGAGAAGTTGCACCTCCATTGTTGCCGTTCCAAACCGGAACGCAATAAGGTGCATACTTAGACCAGCTAACTTGCCTAATGCCTTTCCCGCAAAGAGTCCCATTTACCGTGGTTCCTCTCTTTTGAGAAAGGGAGGAACCTAAAAGAGCTTTATCGATCTTTGCTCCCTTGCCCGCCACGTCAACTGTAGGAAAGGTTATGAATACGCCAAGCATTACAACCACTACTAGCAGCAGAAGCACATAGCGTTTCGCGACTTGTGGAACCTTCGCCCTTTTAACGTATCCCACTCCCCCGCCTAGGGATAGTTGTTCATCAGATTTCATTAAGATCTCCGATTTTTAGAATTCTTCGAGCGAACTTATTTTCCACTATCGATCTATCCTCCTATTGCGAAATCTCGAATTGCACGCCGGTTGTATTCATTTGCCCGTTTGTCACGCTGGCCATTGCTTTGAGAACAGCGACAATTTCCTGCGCACGATCTTCCATGCCTAGTTCTCGGTATAGCGCAGCTGAGGAAAGTGTGCTGAAGGCAAATCTAAGCCCAATTGGCCAAAAAGATTCGAACTCACCGTTGAATTTAAAATATTTTCTAAAATTTGTCACAAGAGTTTCATCAAATTCCTTGAGCAGTTTTGTGACAACCGGCTTTAGTTCATTATCTGTTATCGCGGCTGCAGCTAAAGCCAGTGCCGCCCGATAAGTAGCGCTATCTAATGCATCCCATAAAAGATCGATTCCATTTAAGGCATCAAATTCCTCTTCGGTCATCAATTCCAGCCGACTTGCAACATCACTTGCTTGTTCGTGGAAGAGGTGAGTGATAGCAGCCGCCACCAGTTCGGCCTTAGTTGGAAAGTGGTGAACCTGCGCACCCCTAGAAACACCTGCGCGCCTTACAATCTCGGTGGTAGAGGTTCTCGAGTATCCAAGTTCGGATAATGAAGCAATTGTGGCATCTAACAAGGCTTTCCTAGTAGCATGACTTCTAGTCTGAGTTTTTGAATCGCCTTTTTGGCTCAACTGCATTAGGCTAATTTAACTTGTATTAAACCAACAGTCAAGCCTGTATGTTTTTTATACCTATTGCTTTCCTTCCTAACTTTGAAACTTGACTGAATACCTGGTTTTCCCAGTTAGGTCGCTACTTTTTCAATTTCTCCGAGATTTCAATTTGTCAACTGTGCGCCTCTTCGCCGAAAATTTCAAAATAGCAGTTAAACACCAGATTCCGCTCTCACATCATCGCTTCCAAATTTGTGGGGAATTCCGGGGTTTATCCGTCCCCGTTCCAGCTAAATAATTTGAGACCCAATGTTTAAGTGTTTCCCAATGTGCCAGGCTTACTCCGTTCTCTAAAGTTCTCCGGAGTTGAATTTCTCCATACTTTTTAATTGTGTAAAAAATATGTCTCGCTGGTTATTCTTATTCTTCAGCGGCATGAGATTCGATGCCAATTAATTAAGCAAGAACTTTTGGATCCAATACGCCGAGTCCTTAGGTGTTCTCTTTAACGTATTTTTGTCGACGTGAACTATTCCGAACTGGGGTTTAAACCCCAAGGCCCACTCGAAGTTATCCAAAAAGCTCCAATAAAAATAACCTGTCACCAAGATTCCGTTATCTAGCGCCTTCTTGACAATGTTCAGATGCTGCCTCAGATAGTCGATGCGCCTTAGATCATACACCCGATCCCCTTCTACCACGTCGGGGAGAGACATGCCATTCTCAGTAATTATGAGCCTTTTCACTCCTTCATATGAGTCAATTCTCACCAATGCGTCATATAAACCGGACGGGTTAACAAAGTGGCCCATTTGGTCTCTATCCTGACCTTTTACTCCTTTTAGTGGAATTGGAATTGAATGTAAATATGGCACTGGGATTGCCATGGATGGCGAGTAATACTGAACACCTATAAAGTCAAAATCAACCTTTATTTCGTCATAATCGTTTCCAACAACATATCTTTCAACCAAAGAAACAATTGGATTTTCCTTTACCGGATATCCCATTCCCAGATTAGGCTCCAGAAATATCTTGTGGATTAAAGCATCGGCACTTCTCTCTGCCTTGGTTAGATTGTTGTTACGGCCCTTTTGCTTAATAGGAGCAACTACGTGCGTGGTGCCAACTTGAGCTGACGAATCATTGGTCCTTATAATTTGAGCTGCCTTTGCCTGGCAAAGGTTCACATTGTGCACAGCTTGCATAAACCCCTTTGGTCCTATTTCTCCTGGAGCGTGAACGCCTAAGAGGTATCCGCCGACGCAAAAAGACATAGGCTCGTTGAAAACCATCCAATTTTTAACTCTGTCCCCTAAGGACTTGCTAACCACATCTACATAGTTGGAAAAACTCGATATTATTTGCCGATTTCTCCATCCACCGTTGTTTTGGAGCGCTTGAGGAAGGTCCCAATGATAAAGAGTTACCCATGGCTCGATTCCGTTTGCCAACGACTCATCCACAACTCGCGAATAAAAATCTAGTCCCTTTTGGTTGACTGTTCCATTGCCTTCAGGCAAAATCCTCGGCCACGAAATTGAAAACCTATTCACCTTAAAGCCCAAAGTGCCCATGAGCGCAATATCTTGTTTATAGAGGTGATAAAAATCACAGGCAACATCCCCATTTTCACCTGTAAGCACAGTCGGGATCGGCCACCTCTTTTTGTGCGTAAAGGTGTCCCATATAGAGGGCCCTTTCCCGTCGGCATCATGGCCACCTTCTATTTGGTAAGCAGAAGTAGCTACTCCAAATTTAAAATCTGGGCCAAAGTCGGAAGCTTTCAGGCCAAATAAGTCAATTTCTCTGTCATTATTCATTTAGCTTGTACGATATCTTATTTCTTAGTGCTGTGCATCAACGCGTGTATATACCAACTCTCACATGCGAAGTTCTTATCTGAATATGTCCGGGTGACGATGTAGTCGTAAAAGAGGCCAAGTGCAGGCTTCGGTGCATATGACACTTGGCGATATCTTTTTATTTACTAATTTGTAACTCACAAAATTATTCAGTGATAATCAATAAAACTTCGCACGCTTGCATATTGGAACACTCCACTTATCCAAGTAAACTTGGAATCTTAAAATGCCACTAAAGGCAGATTGCGCTTTGGTAAATGCTGGTGAATTGTGATTTAGAACTAATTTACCTTTACGATCTTGGGAGTTAATTATTCCTATTTTTTGAAGCGTGTAAATGGAGAGGATATTCACTCATTTCTAAGTCCTAAGAGAAACGGTCCTTATCTTCGAGCATATAAGACTAACTACTGCAAGAGCCGGAGGGTTTAACGGTCAGAGACAACTGTGACAGAACTTGATTCTGCTCTATTTCCAACATCGGCGAACAGGGTTTTGAGATTACTTTCCCGCCGATTACAACAGCTGTATAACCAGTTGGATAAACATTTGACGGTGTTTCGATTGAAGTAAGCGAACCTGGGCCGAACCTTCCTGCGTTGTTTGCTTTTGTCGTACTCCATGTAAAATCCATGACTTTGGATGTTGGATCAAAACTAAGGGATGTAGGAGTTCCGGATATAACAAAGGGATAGGGCCTTACCAAATTAGCTACAACTGCACTTTCGACATTTGATCCGGTTGGCGCTTTGAAGGGATTAAACAGCATGTTTACACCATTTGCTTTGGAACATGCAATATCGCAATTGTCAAAGAGCCAGTAAGTCCACGAAGCCAAGTTGCTGTCGGCAATTTCGGCCTGGGATGAAATGGTGGCCGGATCATTGTTGTTGGCACTCCACTCTGTGTTAAGAAGCGCACCACCGTTTGCATTTGACCAATTAAGAGCGTTTGTGAATACGCCTTGTTCGCCTAGCGGGGTCTGCGCGTATTGGTGAAATGCAAGTCCGACATTTTTAACTCCAGGTGGAGAGGTAATTGAAGTTGGAATTCCATAATTAAAGGATGAGAACGGTTCGATAAATATCATGTGGTTTTTATCAACTTCTCGAATTGACAAGGCCGCTTTTTGGTAAAAAGCATCAAGTTCGCTTTTGTCTTCATTAGGGCAACCCGATGCGCTAAGCACACAAGAAGTCCAGTTAACTCCAGGCCAAGGTTCATTCATAACTTCATAGCCTAAAACCCAAGGATTTCCTGAAACCTCTTTTGCAACCGCTTGAAGCATCTCTAAGTAATAATCTTGGATACTTTTTCCCCCCGGAACTAACTGGTTGTCCCAAAATGACTGGAATGCTTGCTGCAGTGCAGGATTCTCAGCGTAGCTGTAGGGAAATGCTACTTGAACATTTTTCTTATTGTCAATTAACGTCATCCAAGAAGGCATTCCATCTGCCCGGAAGTTTGTTCCTGGTTCGTCAAAGAAAGTGCCGTAATTATCCTGATGCCAGTCAAGCAAAATATAAATGTGCTCATTTGATAGCTCATTCACAGTCGCCATCAGGTTTGCGATATAACTTTGATCAATTTTTCCCCTCGTGGGCATCTCACCCGATGGAAGTACTCCTAGTCTTACTACTTCCATACCTAGACCTGAAAGCCAAGCCACGTCACTTTGATTAAATCCAAATGCGCAAGGATAATAAGGAGCGTCTTTTGCTACAACATTTACTCCATGAAGCATCACTACTCTCGAAGACGAGTCGGTTAACCATCTTCCTGAACTACTAATTGTTCCAGTTGGAAACATCGTGCTACTAAAGCTCTTTATGGGAAAAGTTGTACAAGGCGATACGCTTGAACCAACTGTAGAATGTGAAGAATTAGCGTTGGTTCCACATGACACAATTATCGAACCCGCAATTAATAAAGCGGCTCCAATCTTGAATATTCTCCCCATAAACAAAGGATAGTAGAAATCTTTCACCAATGGAAAGGAAGATCAAAAATAGACTCGATCATATCTTGTGCTCTTGTAGGCCGAAAAGACACAATTTTGACCCTTAGGAAAAGCGGCTAAAAATATGGTTTTCCCTGGTGCAGACGGTGATGACCTCTCACACTTCCTTTGAATTCGTCCCACTCCTTGCGATGTCTTTCCCTAATTGCCATCGCTTCATTCTTAATCTGTTTTTTTAAGATCATGCACTTCTTCATGAAAACGTTCCCAAGCTGCCTGTCGGCTGACACCAACCGAGCCTCCAATGGTTTCCCAGGTGGTTCCCGAAGCAGCAGCCTCTTTCACCATTTGCGATTCCCATGTGGAGCTGATGGGACTCGAACCCACGACCTCTTGACTGCCAGTCAAGCGCTCTAGCCAACTGAGCTACAGCCCCATTTGCGACTTGCATACTTTACCACCACTAGGCAAGGGCAAATCCAATAATCTGATTCAACCGAGAATCTCCGAATTATCTAGCTATATTAAAATTTTATACCCACTTTGCTTCTCAAGAGTCGAATTTTCCAGATTACAGATCTATTGAATTGCTGTCCCAATTGCAAATTGTCAAGTCCAAAGGTTTAGGGGCCATAACATATTAGGGATATGTCTAGTAATTATGACGTCCAAACAGTTGAGGCAAAATGGCAAAAAAGGTGGCGGGACGAGGGATTCTACCAGGTAGATCCTGATGACCCAAGAAAAAAGTCCTATGTATTATGCATGTACCCCTACCCGAGTGGCCCAGCACACCAGGGCCATGTCCGCAACTATACCTTCGGGGATTTATTAGTCAGGTTCCGCACGATGCATGGCGAGGCCGTACTCTCGCCAATTGGTTTTGACTCCTTTGGCCTGCCAGCAGAAAATGCGGCAATTAAAACCGGGGAGCACCCTAGGTCCTTTACTGAAGCCAGAATAAAAGAGCTAACCGAGAGCCTCCAAAGATTGGGAGCCTCATACGACTGGCGCCGAGTGATTAAAAGCCATGATCCAAACTACATAAAATGGAACCAGTTTATTTTTATCCATTTTTTGAAAGCAGGTCTTGCCTATCGAGATAAAGCGCCTGTTAATTGGTGTCCTGGTTGTCAAACGGTACTGGCAAATGAACAAGTTCTAGCCGACGGGACTTGCGAGAGATCCGGCGACATTGTGGAGAGAAAAAACTTATTCCAATGGTTCTTTCGAATCACAAATTATGCAGAAGATCTACTTAATTCAATTGAGGACTTAGACTGGCCCGAACGGGTAAAAGTAATGCAACGCCACTGGATCGGAAGATCGGAAGGTGCCGAATTTGAATTAAAAGTCGCCTGCACGAGCGATATTTCACTCAAAGTTTATACAACTAGACCCGACACTTCGTTTGGAATGACATACGCCGTAATAGCACCTGAACATCCACTGGTTGAGACTTTAACTAAACCGGATTTTTCAAAAGATGTACTCTCCCTTCTTGAACGGGCATCTAGATCAAGTGACATTGAAAGGCAATCCACCGAAGGTGCGCTTGAAAAGCGAGGCGCTTTTACCGGATCATATGCCATTAACCCTTTTAACGGAAAAGAGATTCCCATTTACGTGGCTGATTACGTATTGATGAGCTATGGGACAGGTGCCATTATGGCAGTGCCAGCCGAAGATGAAAGAGACTACGCTTTTGCCCAAATCCATAACTTGCCCATAATCCGTACTACGGAACCTCCTGATGCAGACTTCGAAGGACCATATAGTGGCGACGGGCTAAAGATAAATTCTGACTGGCTTGATGGAATGGATACAAAAACTGCCAAAGCTAAATCTATTCAATGGCTTGAATCGAATGGAATTGGAAAGGGAAAGGTCAACTATCGACTACGTGACTGGTTGGTATCAAGGCAGCGCTATTGGGGCTGTCCAATTCCAATAATACATTGTCCCAGCTGCGGCGAAGTTCCAGTGGATATTGAGGATCTTCCCATTCTCCCGCCTGATGACGTTGAATTTCTCCCGACAGGTGAATCTCCATTGGCCAGGCATGACGGATTTGTAAATGCAACTTGTCCTAAATGTCATCAAAGTGCCAAAAGAGAAACCGACACAATGGATACATTCGTAGATTCGTCTTGGTACTTTTTCAGATTTTGCGACCCTTTCAACACGGAAGTGCCATTTGATATTGAAACTGCAAAGCTTTTTATGCCAGTTGATCAATATATTGGCGGAGTTGAACATGCAATTCTCCATTTGCTTTATGCCAGGTTCTACACTCGAGCACTTATTGACATTGATCTAGCACCCAAAGAGATTCGCGAGCCCTTCAAAAAACTTTTCACCCAGGGAATGATCCGCCTAGATGGATCCAAAATGTCAAAATCCAAAGGAAACCTTATAGCGCCTTCAAAGTATTTTGACTCCGTCGGAGCCGATGCCCTGAGAATTTTTCATCTCTTTGTTGGTCCGCCTGCCGATGACATGGACTGGACTAGCCAGACCGATGAAGTTATAGAAGGAATGGCTCGATTCCTTGCCAGAGTTTGGAGATTAGCAGTTCCTGACGCCTCTGACCAAGAGATTAGCGGAAGGCCATCATATATTGAACCTGTTTCACGGGAGTTGACGGCAGCTGATACTGCTATTAGAAAACTTACTCATGCGACAATTGAAAAGGTAACAAGTGACTTTAATAGGTGGTCCTTTAATACTGCAATTGCCTGCTTAATGGATTTCACCAATCAGTTGACTAAATATCAGGCCGCGGGAGCCGAAAAGTCTGTGATGGATGAAGCTGTAAACACACTGTTGTTGCTTTTGGCTCCAAGTGCGCCTCATCTCAGTGCTGAAGCCTGGGAGAGAAAAAACGGAGGTCACGTGCATGCCCAGTCATGGCCGCTAGCTGATCCGATCCTTGCAAAGGCCGACACTGTGACTTTGATAATTCAAGTTGACTCCAAAGTGAAAGACAAAGTCGAAGTGGCCCCCGATATTGCAGAAACCGAAGCAATTGGTATTGCCCTAGAATCAGCAAAAGTCCAGGAAATACTAGGTGACAAGGAACCTTTGCGGATTATTGCCAGGCCTCCCAGGCTCATTAACATTGTGACTCAAAACTAAATTTTTAAGGCAGATAAAACCCAGTTAAATACCGGTTAGTTCTTCAAAATGTTCTTAAATTGTTGTTGAAATAGTGTAACCTACAGTAACACTAAGAACGAGAAGACCTTGAGAGGGCAGATTTTTGGCAGAAGATTTAGTTTCGTTAATTGAGAGCGCAAGTACGCCTCTACGGGGTATTAATTATTTGGTTGAAGGAAAGGCAAGTGAGAAAGTCTCCTGGGAGGAAATGTTTGACGACGCAATTCGAGTAGCGATTTCCCTCCAGGCCAGAAATATCCAACCTGGAGACAAAGTTGGCATTCTGGGATTAACTTCAAGAGAAGCGGTAACTGCTCTTGAAGGCATTTGGCTATGCGGGGCGGTACCAATTATGCTGTCTCTCCCCCAACGAATAACTTCTCTACAGGATTTCCTGGAATCTACCCGCAGCCGCATGAAACTAACCTCTGTTTCCCTTTTGCTTCTTGACCCCGACCTCTCCCCTTACTACGAATTCGAACCGGGTGATCCAGAGACAATTCTGCTAAACGAAGTTCTTGTTTCTACCCACGCACAGTACCAAAGACCGCCGGTTGATATGAAGCGATTGTCCGTACTCCAATTTACAAGCGGATCTACATCTCTTCCAAAGGGAGTTAGAATCCAGCATGCACAAATAGTCAGCCATATTAAGTCCATTTCACAGGCGGCTCAATTTGACCCGGCGATCGATGTAGTCGTGTCTTGGCTTCCCTTGTATCACGATATGGGTTTTATCGGACTTCTGGCAACTCCAATGGCTTCAGGTTCTGAGTTGGTCCTCGCCAGGCCCCAGGATTTTTTGGCACGTCCGATTTCTTGGATGGAGGCAATTTCGGCCTTTAAAGGATCAATTAGCGCAGGACCAAATTTCTCATACTCTCTTGCAGCAAGGGCATTGGCGCATGTGGACAATTTAGACTTATCAAGTTGGAGAATAGCTCTAAATGGCGCCGAAACTATAATTCCCGAAGCCTTAGAGAATTTTTTGGAGGCAGGTGGGCATCTAAATCTTGATCCAGGCAGTGCATTTTGTGCCTTTGGGATGGCTGAATCGACACTGGCAGTTACATTCCCTGAACCAGGTAGTGGGATGTCGAGCATGGTAGTTGATCGATACAGGCTCGAACATGACAATGTCGCAGTTGCACCATCTCAGGGAATCGACAAAGAATGGCTGAGAAGATTTGCAAAACTTGGCACCCCGATTCCCGGGATGGAAGTTCGTATTGTTGACACCAATTCCAATGAACCCGTAGATAGCAACCACGTTGGGGAAATCGAGATTCGGGGAACTTCGGTCACGCCCGGATATTTAGATCCACGCGATGATGATAAAGCATTTCATGACGGATGGCTAAGGACTGGCGACTTAGGATTTATCTCAGATGGAGAATTAGTCGCATGCGGTCGCATAAAGGACATTATCCAGCTGGATGGAAGATCTATCTACCCCGAAGATATTGAACGGAGAGCAGCTGGCGTTAGCGGAGTCAGAGCTGGCAATGTCATCGCTTTCTCAACCGTTACCAGAAAAGGTGAACCCGAGATAGTGGTAGTGGCAGAAACCAGATCAGAGTCTGCTACAGAGCTTTCAAGAATAAGAAGTGAAATTCAAAAGGACTTAAAGTACCATATAGGAATAGATTTAGCAGATGTGGCTTTAGTTGGCCCCGGTTCAATTCCGAAGACTTCATCAGGCAAGCTTCAAAGAAGTTTGTGCATGCGCAATTATGTTTCAGAACTTTTAACGCCACTTTGAATTGAACTATTTTAGGAACGAAGGCCTGAAACTATAGTCTGCCACTTGTCCGGATCTAGATAATAAGGAGCGTAAAAACTAATCCTGTCTACCACGCCGCCAAAACGTTCCTTCAACTTCTCGGCAACATCATCAATATCAGCCACAACTGCGAAAGTCTCTAATACCTCATCGTTGATCAAGGAGCCCATTTTGACCCACTCCCCTGCTTTTGAAAGAGGATGCAGTTCGCTCTGGAGGTCACCCCAACCATGCATTTCAAGTACCGGTCTATAAGCAGGAGTTGAACCATAGAATGCAATCTGGCCTCTGACCATGGTGGCAGCCTGTTCCTTAGATTCGTCTGAGTCACCCGTAACGATAAAGGCCGGATATGAAACTTGGAACTCTGATCTTTTCTTGCCAGACTTGACGAAGCCTCTTTCAATCGCTGGCATCGTGGCCTCTTTTAGATACCTTTCCGTGGTAAAGCCATGGACTAATACTCCGTCGGCAACTTCGCCGGCAACCTCGGCCATCAACTCTCCGACAGCTGCCAAAAATACCTTCGGAGACCCAAACCTGCTGGGTCCCGGGTTGAAAAACGGAGTCATCAGTGTATGGGTGTAGAACTCGCCTCGAAATTCAAGTTTGCCTCCATTGTGCCAAGAGTCCCAGATGGCTCTCATCGCCATAATCATCTCTCTCATTCTTGGGGCAGGATGACTCCAAGGCATGGAGAACCTCTTTTCAATATGAGGCTTGATTTGAGATCCCAGTCCCAATAAGAACCTTCCTTTGGACAAGATCTGCAGGTCATTGGCCAACATTGCCAAATTCATTGGATTCCTGGCAAATGCCACCGCTATACCTGTTCCGAGTTCTAAGGTGGTTGTGTGCTCTGATGCCAAAGCAAGGGGGATAAAGGGGTCGTGGCCTGTTTCAGGCGCCCAAACTCCGTCATATCCCAGCTTCTCCTGCTCAAGAGCTAAGCGGCCGGCATCTCCCGGCTCCATTCCAAATCCGATTCCTCCATCAACTTTCATGGTCAGTTAGCTTAGGCGCATTTTCACCACATGTCCAAACGAAGCCTCCCAATCTCCCATACGATCCATTATCTCAGTAACCATCGGTTAGACAGTTAGCTTTTCAGTGGATTTGGAATGCTTTAATTCCCAAAAACTGCGACCCCTTCGATTTATGCAAGCCTTTTCAAATTCCCAGCAAAGGCCATTTTAGTTGGGATTAAACGGTCCTTAATTTAAACCAAATTAAAACCTTGAATCCCTAATTCAACTTCCAAGAGCAAAGGCTTGGCAATGAATCCAAGCAAAATAGGGTAGTGGGTCACTTTGAAATTATTACAACACACCAGAATTTCCAGACTTGGCATCGGGCCAATCTTGACATACCTATTTGGGATAATTGCCTGGTCATCAATGAAACAAGCTCTTGCATTGAATTACCTGCTAAAGAATCAGTGCGAACTCTACAATGCTGCCCTGCAAGAGAGAATTGGCCTATATAAGTGGAACAAGCAGCCTTTGTCGTTTTTTGACCAGTGCAAAACCCTCACTCACCTAAAAGAAGTTAGGCCAGAAGTGCTGAATAACGGAGTTACTGTCTGCCGGGGAACGCTACAGCGACTCGATAGGTCTTTTAAGTCGTTTTACAAAAGATGCCAAAAAGGTCAGACTCCTGGGTTCCCTAGGTTTAAGTCTTTAAATAGATGGAAGTCAGTGGAATACAAAGACATAACCGGATGGAAGCTAAAAGAAGCTGAGAGCAGGATCAGGCTCCTCGGGATTGGCGATGTGAAAGTCAAACTAACTCGGCCAATTAAAGGAACTCCTAAAACCATTACTCTCAAAAAGATCAACGAGAAAAAGTGGTATATCTCAATAGTCTGTACCAACATCGAAAAGAATACTTTGCCTAGAACGGGAAATGAAATAGGAATTGACCTAGGAGTAATAAACCAAGTAGCTCTAAGTAACGGCCAGTTAGTAGAGGGTCAAAGATTCTTAAGGAAATCTGAGGATAAGTTAGCCCTTCACCAGCAATCACTTGAAAGAAAAAAGAGAGGTTCCAATAGAAGAGGCAAATCCAGAGAACTTGTAAGTGGAACCCACAGGAAAATATCTAATCAGAGAAGAGACTTCAATCATAAGTTAAGCAGGGAATTAGTCAATAATTTCGACTTAATAGTTCATGAAGATCTAAATATCAAAAATATGTCCAAGAGTTCCAAAGGAACTATAGAAAATCCAGGAAAACAAGTAAAACAAAAGAGCGGTTTAAATAAATCAATCACCGATGCAGCATGGAATCAACTATTGCAATTTATGGCCTATAAAGCAAAAGATGCTGATAGAACACTAATTGGAGTAAATCCACGGTATACATCACAAATATGTTCACATTGTAAACATGTCTCCAAAGAGAACAGGAAAACTCAGGAGAAGTTTCTATGTAGACAATGTGGATATTTAGAAAATGCTGACAAAAATGCAGCTAGAAACATCTTAGAGGCCGGTAGGGCCTTACAGGGAGAGAAAGATTTATCTATCTCGATCTGTGGAGGGTCAAAATGACCCACTACCCAAAATAAAGACGGCAGATAAATGCTGGCTATGCGAATTGAATTCTCATTTGCGTCCCTCGAATAACTCACTGAAAAAGATTTATCTCTTAGACCGCTGCTTTTTAAATTTCACGCCCAAATTTCCAAATATCTGAAAACACAATAGTAAGCACAGACAAATTAAACCTATGCATTCCAACAAATATGCAAAATTGGCAGAAGTTGGCACGTAGTTAAATGTTACACTCCAGTCTCCTTTTGGCAGTGTTACCTCTTGAATTAATCCGAATTGGTGGACAACGAGGTCCTTGACCTCCCCATTCGTCATAGATACAATGTGAACATGCCAGCCGGAATAGAAAGTCTCAGATCTAATCAACTCTGCACCGTTAGGAGAATTAACTTCCGAGGTTAAGTTTCCGGCAATATCAATTTTCAAAGTCTTTGAATCTACCGATGCACCTTTTCCGATTACTGTTAATAATCCATTGCCCGGCCTTTTGAAAACTAAATAGTCTCCATCTAAACCCGAATATTTCCAATCAGGGGGTTTGACGAAGTCTTCGATAGGACCATTTAGATAATTCCAATCAGATTGACCTGCCACTAAAATTTTGGCACCGTTCATTTGCACTCCCGTAGAAGTCCAAGATCCTTCGAAATAAATACCTGCAGCATGAATGGGATTTTCAAGCTTTACTTCTATATAAGTTGGACCTTGAGTAATCTCGGATGCAAGAATAGGCATAACTTTTCCGTCCGGCAGTATTAATCCCCCTGAAAGTTTCGCACTTCCAATTCTTGGAACCTGAAAATCAGACAGTGTGAAGGTTGGATCAAAAAACCACGTAGGAGTTGCACTATCTAGAGAGGTTGGGGTCGCAGGATTTGACGGTGAAGCCGAAGTGGCAGTGGCAATTGAAGTTGCAAAATAAGATCGCTCCGCATAAAAAGTCGTCACGTCAAGCGGGAAAAACACTCCATCTGTGAGATCTTGTGGATTCATGGTTAAGTTTCCATGAGTTTGAGTTTGCAAATCGTAGTCTCCCGGAGAAAGCGATGAATATCCCTGTACCGAAAGCTTTCCCTGAAAACTGTTTGTATCAGGCCAGCCGAGTGCCAAAATATTCGCCCCATAAAGTCCAGGATCATACATTGCAAATCTTCCGGCACTTGGATCTACAGGCTTGGTGTGTCCCATTTCCACTACCTGCTTTGTGACAGTTGTAGTGCCAGAGCCGCTTCTTTCAATTGTTAAGTTAACCGTAACGTTATATGCCACAATGTCCATGCAGCAAAGAATTGCAATTGCAATGGGAAGCCAGCTTTTGGAAAGTTTTTTTCTGAATTGAATAATTAACGCGCCAAATAATGCAATAAATGCGAAAGAAAGATTCCAAAATCGCAATCCCGAAGCACCGTATGAAGACTGGCTTCCCGGAATAAAAATGTCAATTGGCAAAGCTGGCCACAGAGTAAAAATGCCTCCGATTATAAAGCAGCCATAGCAAATCACACTTGATATCTCCAAGCGATTTGAATTTCTCTTGGACCTATCCAAAATGTATTCAAGAAACACTCCAAAACAAATTGAAACTGCAAAATCAGTCTCCAGCAAGTTGCGTCCTTGGAGTCTCTCGCCTCCATAAATTGGGATCTTGTATAAAATGTCTGTCAAAAAATTAATAGAACCCGCAAAACTTAACAAGTAACCTGCAATTATTAGTGAAAACCAACAACTCACCTCTGACTTTAGATTAGCGGCAAGTTTTCTTCTATTGAAAAATATTCCTACGCAGCCGGCAATTGCAAGAATTCCCAAATATGAGGCACTCTCTTGTAGATCCACAAAGCTCCAGCCAAAGAATAATGGAGAGTGAAATGAACTAGAGGTTCCTAGTGCACTAGGAAAGAACGAAAGAGAAAGCCACCCCATCGGAAGTGAATACTGCGAAAACAGTTGAGGAGTAATCTGTCCTCTCTGTGATGACCTTATATATTCAAGGCCCGGGATTATCTGAAGCGATGAAAGAGCAAATGCTAATAATAATCCTAAAGCTACCCAACACGCACCTTTTAAGAGATCAGATGCGCCATAGAAAGTATCTTTTGCAAAGCGAGCACTGTGGCGAGAAAGAACCGCGAGGCGCTTGACTGGCTCCAAGTAGAAAAATGACCGTGCTAAAAGAATTATCAAAACACAGGTAATTCCTCTTGTCGAACCTGTCAATACCAAAAGAGCCATGGTTGCCGAAAATGCCGCTAGTGCTCCCGGTGACAATCGGAAAGATTTGAAATCCTGAGATTTAGGCAAGCCTTTTGAGACAGAGAGAATCAATGCATCAAATGACAAAAGCACCCAAGGAGCAAAACCCATTGCTTGAACTAGATCAATATGGGAATACTGCGCAGACATTGATCCAAGGGCTGCGAAACTCAGACCGGCAAAAAAACCTGCAAAGCGGCTGATAAGTAATTTTCTTAGAAAGAAGTAAATTCCAGATGCGCCCATCCAGTAAGCAATTGCATAGTTGATGGACCATGCTAGTGGCGGCGAGATAAAAGCGAATAACAAAGTACCCGGATAAAGCGCGCCCGCATTGAAGCCTCCAAGCAAAGGAGATCCGCTCCAAATATAGTTATCCCAATACGGCAGGTGGCCAGACTTAATCAAATCTCCTGAAAGTACTCTCAGAGGATAGTTTTGAATTAAATCGTCTCCTGCGATTAAGGTGGTGCCAAAAAAATATGGAATTAAAAACACCGCTAAGGAGATCAGCAGGAAAACAAAAGGGACAATTCCCTCCCGACGTTTCAAGACAAATTTTGTCGAAATCGACTCATCTTGCAAATCTCGGGACCAACTTCTTTATTTGCTTGGCTGAATAATAAAAAACTGCAAGAAGTGCAAGATACCTTGCATCCAATCCTAAAGTATAAATATTTTTTGAATAAAACGAAAACGCCTGATCGTGATACGAGAGAGCCGCGTGATTGGTTGGAGAAGAGGCAAAATACAAAACACCCCATCCAGCCCTGTAGTCCAATATCCCGCATCCGGCAAGCACCCACGACAATGCCGGAGGTAATTCAGCCAATAACGCAAAAACCAATACCCACATCATGTAATGGGGAGAAAACACTTTGTTAGAAAGCATAATTACTGTGAAACATAATGCCGAAGCCTGAACCGGCGTGATATATTTTCGCCTGGACCAGCGGAACAATAAATAAAGGGATGCCCCTACAGTTATGTATGAAACGATATCTATCAGCGCATAGAAGACGCTATTGGACACCGAATTATTCAAATTTGGATAGTAAAATAGGTCCAATACAGACGACATTCCTTGTCTTAAGAAATTATATTCGAAGAAATAACTCCAATTGTATGGGTTAGCAACTAAAAAAGGAACGTTAATTACAAGTGACGTCACCACAAAATACTTGGACAAACTTTTTAGAGCCTGGGTTTCCTTCTTCGACCACAACTCAATAACCAAGAAAAACAACAGAACAATCGGAAAGAACTTTGAAAACACAGCAAGCGACATCCAAAAGCCTGCTGCCTTCCACTTCTCATTTCGATAGAAATAAAATCCCAAAACCATAAAGAAAATGCTAATTATGTCCCAGTTGAGAAACTCGTAGGCATAAAGAAGCGGGCTCAGGGCGAAAAGCAATGAATACCTGCCAAGGATCTTCTCTAGGATCAGAAAAGTGCCTGCAGCACAGAAACTTAAAATCACGGCATTTGCAATGAAATAAAGAATCGGTCCCGAAAAATAAGAAGTAACCCACATTGTAATTCCCATTAAGACGGGGTACTCTATGCGGTTCTGGATGTAAGGTACTTGGTGTAAAAAGAGATGTCTCCCTGCCCAGAGGGACAGAATATCGGAGTAGTTAGAGTGGTAGAAACTCCATGAATTATAACTATCCTGCGTGTAAAGCGGGTGGCCATTTTGAATTAGGGTGGATTGCGGAGGGAGCAAGCGCAGCACTCCCCAAATGCTGTAAATGCAAATGGCGAGTAATCCAACTATGCGGATGGTTTTCTTAGACTTCGCTAACACTGCCAACTTATCTAAGATGGAACGAAAATAGTCAATTACCGCAGTTGTCATCTTTTGGCAGCTTTCACTCTCGTAAATAAGTATCTGCTAGAGAGTAAAAGCTCACGGAAACAATTTAGATTTAGATGTAAAACAAGCGGTAATCGCCCGCGCTCAAAAAGCTCAGAAGAGGAATTAAACATTGCACGCCAATCTTACCATTCGCTCCCGTAACTTCGGCGGAACCCTTTTTTTTCCAGGTTTTTTAGACGGGCTTTCGAAGTACAGTTCAATTAGAGAACTAAATTGAACTCTAAGTTGTTCTTTGTTAACAGACTGGCTTATTTTCTCTATTTTTCCTGATCTCGCTCCTCTCTCAAGAAGCGTTCAAGTTCATCTGCAATTTCATCGCCTGTGGGCATGTTGGACAAATTCATGGCATTTCCCTCGGCGGCATCGATGCTTGACTCAAGAAGGTGAACCATTTCTGAATGCTCTTTACTTTGAGCTATAAGCTTATCCACTTTTACTCTGGTGGCATCTGCGGCATTCCAAAGAGAAGTTGTGTCAAAAGATAGTCCCGCTACGGTGTTTAATGCCTCAATTAAAGCAGCCGACGCAGCTGGGTAGGGCATTCCCGAGGCATAATGAGGGACCCGAGCCCAAAGCCCTATAGAAGGAATGCCAGCCGAAGAAAACCCTTCTTCTAATACTGCCTGCACTCCGGCGGGAACCTCAATCGAACCGCCAACGAAGCCAATTTTTGATGCGAGTTCTCTCGATGATGCAGTTGAGGCAACCCTAACCGGTCTTGTATGAGGCGCAGGGGCAGGAAATCCGCCAAATCCGACTAACATCTGCACCTTTTCTAGCAGGGCAAAATCTACTAAGTCAGTCACAAAGCTACGCCAATTAATATCCGGCTCCGGCCCGATGAGGAGCAATATGTCACTCCCTTTTGAATCATTTAAAGCAAATATCTCAATTCTTGGCCAAGTTAGACCTTCATGAACGCCATCATTGATTAAGAGAGTGGGCCTTCGAGATCTCTGGTCTAAAAGCGTGTCAGTATTTACGCTTGCAAATGGCTCAGCCTGAGAGTTAGACAAAATGTGGCCAATTGCGCCTTCGGCGGCAGCTCCCGCATCTATCCATCCGTCTAAAACCATAATCATAACCGGAGACACAAGAGTCCTGGCTGAGTGTCGTTCAATCAAATTCAATTCATTTTTCCTTAATCACTTGTATTCAAACTCTTGTCAAGTGCCTCATTGGCCATATCGGCAAGAAGAACTATTTGCTTAGCAAATCCCTCCGCACCGCTGCTGTCCCCTGCTCTGGCACCCAATCGATATCTAGTTAAAACTCCCTGGAGTATGCATGCCAATTTATAGTAGCTAAAAGCCACATAATAATCTAAACCAGAAACATCCTGGCCAGTTAGTTTAACGTAATTTTCCACTAACTCTGCTTTTGTATAAAATCCTTCCATCGCACTGGGTGAAGGAACTAAAAGTGGGTTATCTGAATCCTTTTCGACCCAATACACGAGCAAAAGAGCAAGATCGGCCAGCGGGTCGCCTAAAGTAGAAAGCTCCCAATCTAAAACTGCTTTGATTTCTCCCTTACTTGATACTACTGTGTTGTCAAGCCTAAAGTCTCCGTGAACTATCGTAGTCTTAGTTTCACTTGGGATATTTCTCTCAAGTTTTTCATATGCTGCATTGATCAGCTCATAGGGTTCTTCATCTGGTTCGCACATTGCATGAAACTGTTTGTTCCATCTTGCAATCTGCCGTGCTATGTAGCCACCGGGTTTTCCAAAGTCACCCAAGTGAAGAGCTTCGTAGTCAACTTGATGAAGATGTGCCAACACTTCAATTAAATTTTTCGAGCAAATCCTACGTTCAGAAACTGTCAAACCCGCCTCCTCGACACATTTTTTATCCCTTAGGACAAATCCCTCCACGTATTCCATTGCATAAAATGGGGCTCCGTTAACAGCTTCATCGCTACAAAAGGCATACATTGCCGGAACCGGCACCAAGGTATCGCTTAGTGAGTCCATGATTCGATATTCTCTTTTCATGTCATGAGCACTGGCTAACACATGACTGACTGGTGGCCGCCTGAGGAGAAATTTAAATCCGGTTGAATCGGTGACTATATATGAAAGATTTGACCTCCCGCCATCCACCAATTTGTATTCGTAAGGAGGCACAGATTGCATGATGTTGCTTTGAAGCCATTCTAAAAGGGATCCCTCATCTATACCTGGATTTACCAACTCTGTCACATCTATGAAATTAACCCAAATTGCCCGTCAATGGGTAATCGAAGCAACACGTTTTCCAAAAAATCCCATCTTAAAGTCACTTTCAGTTAAAAATAGCGCCTGGGGCCCCGTGGCGTATTTTAAAAAGCAGGCTGCCGGACGTATTTTCATCGGTGGTAAGGTCATATATGTGTTAGATGTAACCGATGAAACTTTCGAACAAGAGGTTTTGAAGCGCTCGGCCACTACCCCGGTGGTCATCGATCTTTGGGCTCCGTGGTGCAGTCCGTGCAAGACCCTTGGGCCAATCCTTGAAGATGTAATAGACAAAACAGATGGAAAAGTATTTCTGGCAAAAGTCAATGTGGATGAAAACCCAAAGGTTTCCGAAACATTTCAAGTCCAATCGATCCCGGCTGTTTTTGCAATTTATGAATCCAAAGTTATAGACAGCTTTTTAGGGGCTATTCCAAAAGCACAGGTAGAAGCTTTTATAAATAAACTAGCTCCCAGCAAATCTGAAGCTGACGTACTTGTCGAAATGGGCGATGAGGCGTCATTAAGAAAAGCGCTTGAACTTGAAAGCGACCACAAAGAGGCCATAATAGCCCTCGGCAATATTTTGGTCGACACGGAAAGATACCAAGAAGCACTTGACATCATTGCAAAGATTCCGGAAACTTCTGAAACTATACAGATCGGTGCTAAGGCAAGACTCGGAATGAAAGGCTTGCCCAATACCGGAGCAGAAACTACTTTGCGGTTGGACTCACTGTTAGAAAAAGTTAAGGAAGACGATGCCAGCAAGCAGGAGTACTTAGACTTGTTGGCCACTCTAGCTCCAGAAGATCCGCGAGCCGTTCTTTATAGAAAAAAGCTTTCCAACAAATTATTTGCTTAAACCAATAAATACCAGAATTTGGCCGACACACTCCGATGCGATATAACTTTATAGAAAACTACACCTATATTGATAAAGAAGTTGATTCGGAAAAATGGAGATTTGAACTTGGAGAATCTAATTACGATTTAAGTCACCAAGTATTGATTATGGCCATTTTAAACAGAACAAAAGATTCCTTCGTTGATCATGGAAGCTATTTTCTCTTTGATCAATTTCTGAAAAAGGCAGAAAGTCATGTAAAAAATGGTGCAGACATACTAGATGTCGGCGGGGTCAAAGCGGGGCCGGGGGATGAAGTGTCACAAGAAGAAGAGCTAGAGCGAGTGATTCCAGCTGTAATTGCCCTAAAGGAGCGCTTCGACATCCCCATTTCCGTGGACACCTGGAGTGCAACCGTTATTGATGAGGCTTTTCGTGCAGGCGCCTTGTTGGGCAATGATATCAGTGGATTTAGCGATCCAATGTACATAAAATCTGCTGCAAAACATGGAGGGAGTCTGGTCGCTACCCATATAAGACTAAAACCAAGGGTAATGGATCCAAATCCAACTTACGACAGCGTTGTTGAGAGCGTGACTACCTTTCTAGATTCTAAAATAAAACTTGCGGAAAGTTTAGGGGTTGAGAGATCAAAAATTGTAGTTGATGCCGGATTGGATCTTGGGAAAACCACTCTTCAGTCTTTGGAACTTTTAAGAAACACGAAACGCCTAATTGACAGATTGTCGCGACCTCTTCTTTTGTCGATTTCATACAAAACCTGCCTCTCTGATCTCTACGATCTCCAAGTTGATCAAAGGGGTCCAATTTCGCTTTCGGGAGTCTTTTGGGGAGTTTTAAATGGAGCACGAATAGTTAGGGTTCACGATGTAAGGGAAACGAAATTGGGGCTCTTAACTTTAGATAGGATTATCCAAAGAAAGAGGAAGTCTTGGGAGACGAAGTAGTTCCGGCGGTAGTATTAATTCGAGGCGAGGACTCGTCCCTTGTTGCCCAAAAGGCACGTAAGCTTAGCGATGACTTGGTCGGCAACGAAGATCGAGTCCTTGTAGTTGAAGAGCACAGCGGCGAAGAGATTAATATTGCCCACATTTTGGATGACTGCAGGACGCCACCGTTTTTGTCATCGAAAAGAGTGGTAATAGTAAGGGAATTGCCTAAACTTGAAGATGAAGATATTAAAGCAATCTCGGAATTTGCAAAGGAATCTTCGGATTTTTCAACTTTAATATTGCTTCAGACTTCTAAAGCTGATCAGGGGCTATTAAAAGCGCTCAAAAATTCTGCTCTCGTGATTGAAACAGGCGTTTCAACTAACCAAAAGGCAAGAACCGACTGGTTCAAAGAAGAAATTGCCGCTTCTCACGTCAAACTAGATGCTCAGGCAGTTGCTCTGATCCAGGATCATCTCGGCGAGGACTTCTCAAGACTGGCTTCGTTGCTGGAGACTTTAGAGGCCGCATATGGATCGACTAAGCATTTAGGCGCTGAGGAAACTCTCCCATTTCTTGGATCGAGTGGGTCAACTCCCCCTTGGGCGCTGGCCGATGCAATGGATTCGGGAGATTCCAAAACCGCACTAATCGAGCTTCACAGACTGCTAAATGCTTCTTCTCGTCACCCTTTGGCAATACTGGCTTTACTTGAAAGACACTTTGATCAGCCCTTACGGTTGCAGGGGGTTAACTTAGCTACACGAGAGGAGGCCGCACAGTACTTGGGAAATATCCACCCCTTTGTGGCCCAAAAAGCTTTGGCAAGATCAAGGCGCCTGGGGATGGAAGGACTTCATCGAGCAGTAACGCTGTTGGCCGATGCCGACTATGACTTGCGCGGAATTAGCGCCTTAAGCGGTGAATCGGTACTTGAAATTTTGGTAGCCAGGCTTTGTCAGCTGTCAAAAACTAATTCGAGGCGCTGAGTGCGGAAATTCTTTTCATCAGCGCTGATTTGCGATTTGCAGCCTGATTCTTATGAATAATTCCTTTAGAAGCAGCCTTATCCAGCCTTTTTACGGCTAACTTCAAGTTTTCCTCAATATCGGGGGTTCCATCCGCGGCGCTAGTCAAAGCTTGCTTTACGCGTGTCTTCAACTCTGATTTAACGGCCTTATTTCGCTCATGCCGCTTTTCATTTTGCTTATTACGTTTTATCTGGCTCTTTATATTAGCCACGGAACTCCTCTTTTGGATGGGTTATACGACCAAGTCATTTTAGCATCACTCCGACAATGCGCGATACCACCTGAAAAACATGGCACCATGTAAACCGTGCAAGATTTTCAAGTCACTGACAATGTTGGTCAGGACAGGATGCGAAATTTCTCAATAATTAGCCATGTGGACCACGGAAAGTCCACTTTAAGCGACCGAATTCTTGAACTGACGGGTGCGGTGGACCCCAGGCACATGCGCGAGCAGTACCTGGATTCAATGGACATAGAAAGGGAACGCGGTATCACTATCAAGGCCCAAAATGTGCGAGTTAAGTGGAAAAACTATGTGCTTCATTTGATAGATACTCCAGGACACGTAGATTTTGGCTACGAAGTTTCGAGATCCCTTGCTGCCTGTGAAGGGGTAATTCTCCTAGTTGACGCTTCGCAGGGCATCCAGGCGCAGACACTGGCTAACTGCTATCTGGCCATTGATCACGATCTCGAAATCGTAGTGGCCCTAAATAAAATTGATCTGCCGGCAGCTGATCCAATCCGGTGTGCCAGCGAGATCGAACAAGTCTTGGGACTTTCCTCCACTCAAATACTTTCGATTTCAGCAAAGACCGGCCGGGGTGTTCCAGAACTTCTAGATGCCGTAATTGAGAGAATCCCAGCTCCCAAAGGAGATGAAAAAGCCCCGCTTCAGGCACTAATTTTTGACTCATATTTCGATCAGTACCGTGGGGTAATTAGTTCAGTCCGAGTGGTCAACGGTGAATTAAGATCGGGCTCAAAACTCAGATTTCTCCAGGCCAAAGTTACACACGACTTAGAAGAAGTCGGGGTGAGGACACCCGATCCCGTGGCGGTTAAAAAGCTAGGGCCTGGCGAAGTAGGCTACATTATTGCCAATGTCAGAGATGTTGGCGAAGCAAGATCAGGTGAGACCGTTTCAAATGCCGACAATCCGGCACTAGCGGCCCTCCCGGGATATCGCCAGCCAAAACCAATGGTTTATTGTGGAATATATCCCATAGATGGCGACGAATTTCCCGACTTAAGGGAAGCGCTTTTGAAGCTTAAGCTAAATGATGCAAGCGTAACGTATGAACCTGAAACCTCAGGAGCACTCGGATTTGGATTTAGGTGTGGATTTTTAGGTCTTTTGCACATGGAAATCGTTAGAGAAAGACTCGAAAGGGAGTTCAACCTTTCTCTCATTGCAACAAGTCCTTCCGTTGAATACTCAGTTACTCTAAAAAATGGCACCGTTAAAGTGGTGGACAATCCCAACGATCTGCCGCAAAGTCACGAAGTTGATGCCATTGAAGAGCCGCTTTTAAAGGCCACCATTATTACTCCTTCCACTTACACAGGAGTAATAATGGAACTCTGCCAGTCTAGAAGGGGCGAGTTGGTAAAGATGGAGTACCTATCACCCGAGAGAGTCGAACTTATTTACAAAATTCCACTTGCAGAAGTTGTTGTCGATTTCTTCGATGCGTTGAAGAGCCGAACTAAAGGCTATGCCAGTCTTGACTACGAGCCAGCTGGGAATCAGAGCGCATCCTTGGTCAAAGTTGACGTCTTGATAAACGGAGTCACAGTTGACGCATTTTCGACAATTGTGCACAAAGCAAAAGCTGAAGACTACGGCCGCAAGATGACGACAAAACTAAAGGAACTTATTCCAAGACAGCTATTTGACGTGCCAATACAGTCGGCAATTAACGGAAGAATCGTGTCGCGTGAGACAGTGAAAGCCAGGCGTAAAGACGTGATTGCCAAATGCTATGGAGGGGATATATCAAGAAAGAGAAAACTTCTTGAAAAGCAAAAAGAAGGCAAAAAACGGATGAAATCTATTGGAAGAGTAGAAGTGCCTCAAGAAGCTTTCATAGCCGCCCTTAAACTCGAAGATTAGCTTAATTAACAGCTTCCAGGTTCTTTTCGTTATCTCTCAACTCGGTCGGAATAGATCTGCCTTTGATTTGGCTACGTCTTGCTATTACTCCAAAGGTAATAACCAAGAAAATAACCTGCCCGGAAACTTGGCCTAAAGTAGGCTGTTGCGCATATCCAAAGAAGCTATGGATAACATCTCCAAAAGCTGATGACTCAAGTAAATACCCGCTCGTATTCCAAAGGGTTTCGCGAAAAAAAGGAAACCAGCCAAGCTGCTGCAAGTTTTCAATCGCGTCTGACAAAAGGCCCGATGCAAATAAAAGAAGCAACCAGCCGACAACGCCGAAAAGAACTTTGGTATTAATTCTTTTTCCAAATTTATAGATTGCCGCCGCAATAACCATTGAGACAGCCAATCCAAGTACGGCTCCAAAAATCTCACCTGATCGATCTTTCGTGGCAAAAACTATGGCCAGGGAAAACACCACGGTTTCAAGTCCTTCTCTCCCGACTGCCTGGAAAGCCAGACCTGCAAGTCCAAAGCGCTCGGAAGATCCAAGAGCTTCATCAGTCTTTTTTTTCAGTTCACCAGAGAGAGACCTTGCATGATTGGCCATCCAAAAAGTCATGTATGTTAAAAGAAACACCGCCAAGAAATAAGTAGACGTCTCAAAAATGGTTTGAAACTTAGAACCGTCATAGTTGCCGACAAAAATGTAAGCCGCAGCGCCTAGACCAAAGGCCAACACCAATGCCGCACTAACACCTAAAAAAATATCTTTGAAGTACTTCCTGTGTCCGCCAGAATCCAGATAGGCCAATAAAATAGCAACGATCATCGAAGCTTCAATGCCTTCTCTAAGAAAAATCAAAAATAGTGCAAGCACTGAAAGACTCCTGAACAATAAATATTAGGTATACCTAATATTATATCCTGCCTGTTAGTGAGTCAAATCAAAGTATTCACCTTGAATGATTATTTTCCTTTGAAAATCGGCTCTCTTCTGGAAAGAAAAGCTCCTATTGCTTCGGCGCAGTCTTCGGTTGTAAATACAAGGGCTTGACTTCTGGCTTCATCTTCTAATGCTTGTTCAAATGACGTGGCAAAAGCGTTGTTGATCAATGTTTTGGAAAGCGACAAGGCAAGAGTTGGTCCTGTTGCAAGCTTTCTCGCCCAGCCTTCAACAAAGCCATCCAGTTCTTCATTTGCTAGCACTCTGTTAACCAAGCCGATTCTAAATGCGTCCCCCGCTCCAATTATCTCTCCAAAAAACGCCAGCTCTTTGGCTTTTTGTAACCCCACAAGCCTCGGAATCAGCCAAGACGACCCTCCGTCAACCGCCAAGCCTCTCTTGGCAAAAATTTGAGAGAACCGCGCATCCTGTGAGGCCACTACAAGGTCGCAGGCAAGGGCAATTCCCATTCCGGCTCCAACTGAAACTCCGGCTACTTTGGCAATAGTGGGCTTATGAATGCGCTGGATTGAAAGAATGGTTTCTCCAATAGTTCTCATGCGAGCCAAGCCGTTCAACGTAAGGGATTCGGCATCGCTGAGATCGGCACCAGAACAAAAATCGCTCCCCTCGCCCTGAATAACTACGCAGCGCACTTGTGGGTCTTCACTGACTTCTCTTGCCAGTTTCCTTAACGAGAGCCACGACTGGTGGTTCATAGCATTTTTTTTGCCGGGATTAGAAAGAGTTATGTATCCAACCGAGTCTTTTATCTCTAAGTAAATTGCACTCATGGATATGAACGATACTTATATTTATGCCAAGAAGAAAACCTAAGGACAAAACTTGGTCACTACCTCCACTTTCAACCTCGATTAAATCCAGAGAGATAGTAGTAGACCCAATAACCAAGTTGGAGGCCACAATGATGAAAATTGAGCCTATGAGAGCTTTGAAGACTTACATCTGTCCTGGATGCAATCAAGAAATTAGGCCCAAGGTGGGGCATTTTGTAGTCGTCCCAAAAGAGGCTCCGGATCAAAGGCGACATTGGCATAAACCCTGCCTTCAAAAGGAAGTAAACCACACGGGGAAAAATTGAGCCGTACTGGCTCTAAAAATCCGGGTAAAACTAGTCCTTAAAGTTCTCTTTCCGGAAGAGCCTCGACATTTATATCCTTGTGGCTCACTACATGTACGGTTTGAACGAATCTGGCAGGCCGATACATATCCCAAACCCAAGCGTCCTTGAGACGTACTTCGCTCCATGCGGCATTGCCATCACCATTTGTGGTGAGTTCAACTTCATTTGCTAGATAAAATCGTCTTTCAGTCTCCACCACGTACTTAAACATCGGCAAAACTGCACGATACTCCTCGTAAAGGGAAAGTTCGGCTTCTGCCTCGAATCTTTCGAGATCTTCTTCGGCACTCAAAATATGGAAGTCCTTTTACTAGGAAAAGCGTTTTTCTTTGACTTTGGCGGCTTTGCCTATTCGATCACGCAGATAGTACAGTTTTGCCCGCCTTACATCGCCTTCCGTGACACGCTCAATCTTGGCAATCGTCGGCGCGTGAATTGGAAAGGTTCTCTCAACACCCACCCCAAAGCTCAACTTACGAACCGTAAAGGTCTCACGGACCCCAACTCCTTGACGACGAATCACCACTCCTTGGAACACCTGGACTCGCTCCCTGTTCCCTTCAACGACTCTAACGTGCACAGCCACTGTGTCTCCGGGCCGAAAATCCGGAATGCCACTAACTAAATTTTCTCTGTCTATAAGGTCAGTTGGGTTCATTGCCCGATTTGCTCCTAATTTCGTAATCTAAGTCGCCTGACGGCATTTTCTCTCTCAGGAGCCAATAGTATCTATAAATTACTAATTTCTCCCGGACCGTCTTTCAAAAAAGGCCTATCTATACAATAGCCATGTTTTGACAGTATCGATAACTCGACATCGCTTAGTCCTCCCCTTTTCTCAATTAAGTCCGGTCTGCGCTCAATTGTCCTGTAAAGCGATTGGGCCAAGCGCCATTCTTGAATCTTTTGATGGTCTCCCGATAGCAGGATTTCCGGTGCTTTCTCTCCCCTGAAATCACGAGGTCGGGAATACTGTGGGTACTCAAGGAGTCCGTCGTTGAAGCTTTCGTCTTCCCCCGATACAGAATTTCCTAAAACCCCAGGTACCAAGCGAATTACGGCTTCAGCAACGCAAAGGGCGGCTAACTCTCCCCCTGCCAAGACAAAATCTCCCAGAGAAATCACGCCGTCGCAATATTTAGTAACAACTCTTTCGTCGATTCCTTCGTAACGCCCGCAAAGAAGCGTGAAACCTTCCAATTTGCTTAGCTCCAACGCCTTTTCCTGGTTAAATTGTTCGCCGCTCGGGCTCATTGCGATAATCGGCCGCATCATGCCCTTTTCGAGCCCGTCTTCGATGGCAGCCACAATCGGGCCAACAGTCATTACCATTCCGGGCCCCCCGCCCAACGGGGTATCGTCGACGCTATTGTGCTTGTCGGTGGCAAAATCTCGGATATTCACCGTGTTAAGAAACACTAATTTCGAGGCAATCGCCCTTTTGAAAATCGCGTTATTTGAATAGCTTTCAATAATTTCTGGAAAAATTGTTAAAAAGTCAATTCGCATCGATCTCTCCAAGTAAATCACTCCCCAACCGAGCGAAAACTTTCATTCCTGGCTCTTTCTAGAAGCATCTTGCTTGACCTTTCGGTATGTTTTTTTCGCTTTTTTCTCAGGTTGGACAGCTTTATCTTCATAAATCTCAAAAAGGCCCGAAGGAACTGTCACGTTAATTACATCATTAGAATCATCTTCTCCGGCATTTTCGTCTACAAATCGAAGAGGAACTAATGCTCCACTGTCAAGAACCAAAAGATCACTTGCAGGATTAGCTTCAAGAGCAACTACTTGCCCTCTGTCAATTCCGTACTGGTCAATTACCCGAAGACCTACCAACTCGTGGACGAAAAGTTCATTTCCCCCTTTACTTTCGATGGGTTCTGCGTATAAATGCTTTCCGCATAAGGCCAATGCCTCGTTTCGAGAATTTATCCCAAAAAACTTGACCAGCCACTTATCCTGATGTTTCCTGGAATTTTCAACTTGAACAGTTTCAAAAGGTTCCTTATTGGAAAGCAAAAATTCGGCATTCACCCTCAACCTAGTGTCAACATTTGAAGTTAGATTTACTACGACTTCTCCGCGTAAACCATGTGCAGTGGTTATTTTTCCTACTAAGAGAAGTACATCCATCTCCAAAAGTTTAAGCTACAAAACGTTCGGTCTTCGGAAAAGAAGAATCAGTCGTCAGCTATATCGATTGAAACTCGGTATCCCTCATGAGCCGTAGCTGATCTCACTACTGTGCGGATAGCTTTGGCTACCCTGCCCTGTCGGCCGATAACCCGCCCGACATCCTCAGGACCCACGTGAAGGGTCAAGCGAACTGGTTCTCCGTTTTCCCCGCCTTCGATCTCCACTTCTACAGACTCCGGGTCAGATACAAGGGATGTTGCAATGTGCTCAAGCACTGCCTTGGCGCTAGCACCAACCACAGTGTTGCCTAAATTATCCAAGTGCGGCGGGCCGACTTCAACGTCGCTGTCTTCGTCGTCAAAATCGTCATTTTCGTTGTAGTTGATGTCTACAACTTCATCATCAGGATTTTTCTGATTTCCCGGTTCTCCAAAGCTCACTTGGCGGCTTCTCCGGGCTTAAACGACTCCCAAACTCCCGAAATCCTCAGAAGCTTTTCGACTGTTTCAGTTGGCTGTGCGCCATTTCTCAGCCAATTCAGAGCTTTATCCCCATCGATTTTAATGCTTGAAGGTTCAAGCCTAGGTTGATACGAGCCCAAAACCTCTATGAAGCGACCGTCGCGCGGCGAACGAGCATCCGCTGCAACAATGCGGTAGGTAGGTTGTTTCTTTTTTCCCATCCGTACTAAACGGAGTTTGACAGCCACGGTTTGTCCTTCTGCGTTCACCCCGAACGCGCTAGTTATAAAAGTGCCTTAGTACTTTACACGAAAATTGAGCCCTACTTGTGCCGAGTTGGTGAATTTGCCCCTTTAGGAGTAACTCTACCTCCACTTTTCTTCTTTCCGGACTTCTTTATTTTCTTCAGAACAACGTCTCCAAAAGCCATGGAGGAAATCATCTTTTTTGCCTCCTTAAACTGCTGGAGCACCAAATTTACCTGAGACGTGCTTACTCCTGCTCCTTTTGCAATTCTAAGTTTCCTTGATCCGTCAATTAAAGATGGATCTAATCTCTCAGCTCTGGTCATAGAGGATATTATCGCCTCCAGCCTGCCGATTTCTTTCTCGTCAATATTTGCATTTCGCATCTCATTAGGAATTCCAGGCACCATGGCAAGCAGACTTGACAGTGATCCCATCTTTTTAATCTCTCGCATCTGGGCGAGAAAGTCATCTAAATTAAAGGTTCCTTCACTTAATGCATCGGCGGCCCTCTTGGCAGCTTCTTGGTCGTAAGTCTTCTCTGCTTTTTCGATCAGCGAGAGAACATCACCCATTCCGAGTATCCGCGAGGCCATTCTCTCTGGGTGGAAAAGGTCAAAATCTCCAATTTTCTCACCTGTAGAGGCAAACGCTATGGGCTTGCCGACAACCTCGCGCACCGATAACGCTGCACCTCCTCTGGCATCGCCGTCCAGTTTGGTCAATATGATGGCATCGAGATCAAGCGCATCGTGAAATGCCTTGGCAGTTGAGACGGCATCTTGGCCAATCATGGCATCGACTACAAAGAAGGTGTAATTTGGAGTGATCGTTGCTGAAATTCTTTGAACCTCTTGCATCAACTCTTTGTCAATTGCCAAACGACCAGCCGTATCGACTATTAAAACGTCTCTTCCTGTTCGAATCGCCTCCTCTAACCCTTTTTTGGCAACGTCAACCGGATTCCCAGGTTCGGAAAAGACCGGAACTTTGACTTGGGATCCAAGAATTCTTAGCTGTTCGACCGCTGCGGGTCGCTGAAGATCCGCCCCAACCAAAAGGGGGTGCCTTCCCTGGGATTTAAACCACTCGGCTAATTTTGCAGAAGTTGTTGTTTTCCCCGCACCTTGGAGCCCGGCAAGTAAAATTACAGTAGGAGGCCTCGGCGCATAGAGAATTTTGAAATCTTCTCCGCCTAAAAGTGTGGTCAGCTCCTGATTGACAGCCTTTATAACCTGTTCTCCAGGAGAGAGACTCTTGGAAAGTTCAAGCCCTACGAGATCATCCCTCAATCGATCAATTAAGTGTCTTACTACTCCGATGTGGACATCAGCCTCCAATAGGGCCAAACGGATCTCACGAAGCACTTCGTCGACATCAGTTGAACTAAGGCGGCCCCTACTTCGGATCTTTTGAAAAATAGAGTCAAATCGATTGGCTAAAGAGTCAAACATTTACTTTAGAAATTACCTTTTCCTAGGACTGATGCAATATAGGACATTATTTAAGGCTACCCTATTTGTTGTGTCGGTAAGACGAGTTTTAGTAGCATCTCCCAGAGGATTTTGTGCGGGAGTGGAAATGGCAATTAAGGCTTTGTCCTGGATGGTAAGGATTTTTCCTCCGCCAATTTATTGCTACCACGAAATTGTGCATAACCAAACCGTGGTGGAATCCTTTAAGGCAAAGGGCGTGGTTTTTGTAAATGATGTAAATGAAGTGCCGCCTAATTCGCCTCTGATGCTTTCTGCCCACGGAACTGCCCCGGATGTAGAAAAAGACGCAGCTTTAAACGGACGAGTTGTCGTTAATGCAGTCTGTCCACTTGTGACTAAAGTCCATCACGAGGTACAAGTCAGGGCAAATAAGGGCTACACGATTATTTATGTTGGCCACGTGGGCCATGAAGAAGCGGTCGGCACGATGGCAGTAGCTCCCCAAGCCGTTCACTTGGTGGAAAAACCCGAAGACCTTGCATATATTGACTTCACAAGCGACACAAAGGCAGCACTTTTGGCTCAAACGACCCTTAGCCAAGATGAGTGGCAATCTGTGTTAGAAAAAGCCAGAGAGATTCAACCTGAACTGTGGATGCCCGGCCGTGGGGATCTTTGTTTTGCAACTACCAATCGCCAAGCAGCCCTTAGGTCCATTGCCACCAGAGCCGATTCGGTAGTGGTGGTTGGATCTGCCAATTCGTCAAATACCGTGGCTCTGACAAAAGTTGCAATTTCCATGGGTGCTGCCAGAGTTCTTCGAATTAATAGTGCGGAAGAACTCCCGGATGATTTGTTTGGCACTGTCGGGGTGACCGCTGGGGCTTCTGCTCCCGAAGATCTTGTTCAAGAAGTTATAGCAAAACTTTCGCCGACAGAGGGAGTCGAAGAGGTGAAAGTTACTCTTGAAGATGAGTACTTTCCCCCTCCAAGGCAGTTGAGGGAGTTGCTCCGATCGACAGCCGGGGCTCTTCATTTAGGGACGATGTCAGATGGAGCCCAATTGAGTCCACTTGGAGATGACAGGCAGCGCCCTGCATCTGATACATTGGCCGCGCTATCGCACCAAGGTACTTATTCCTGAATCAATGGCAATTGTTTCCTCACTAGAAGACATTCTCATTGACTATATTGCTGTAAAGGAATTTGAGGATAACTACAGCAAAGTTGAGTTTTCACCAATATGGATTGTTGTGCCGGCATACCGAGAATCGGAGTCCATTTTTCAAGTCATTCAATCTCTTCCAAGAAAGATAAATGACATTAACGTCACGCCCCTTGTAGTCGTCGACGGCGAAGATGACAAAACTTATGAAAGGGCGCTCGAAGCAAAAGCTTACGTGGCAAGAGCCTTCATCCGCAGAGGTCAAGGAGCTGCCTTACGGATTGCCTACCAAATTGCTTTGCTAAGGGATGCTCAGGTCATAATAACCGTAGACGGAGATGGCCAGTGCGACCCAGCAGACATTGCTTCAATAGCCGAGCCTATCTTTCAAGACAACGCCGACTTAGTTTTAGGAAGCAGGGCACGCGGAAGCAGTGAGAATACTGACACATTGAGAAATCTGGGAGTTAAATTTTTCTCCCGACTAATAACTTTTCTAACCGGCAGCTATATCACAGATACTGCAAATCCGCTAAGGGCAATCTCTGGTGAACTGGCGAAATATTTAGTCTTGGAAGAAAATCAATACCAGGCCTCAGAGGTTATCTTAGATGCGCTATTAGGTGGATTTAGGGTATGTGAGAGACCCGCCACAATGAAAACCCGCTCTAGCGGTTCTTCCAAAAAAGGAAAAAACTGGATATATGGCCTGCGCTATTTCTGGGTCGTGGTGAGGACCTATTTAAGAGAAAGATAGCAACTGGTCTAGCGATTTTTCAACCACCATTTCCACACAATGTCAAGACCAGTCTCAAGATCTATTTTAGGCTTGCCGCCAAGTTCAAGAAGTTTTCGATTGTCCACTTTTACAGCCGACATCTCCCCCGGTTTTGCATCGACGTGAACTGTTGGTATATCGCATTTTGTCGCCTTTCTTGCCAAGTCAATAAGGTCGACAACACTCGTTGACTTTCCGTATCCAACCACAACTGTCTCCAACCCTGTCATATCAAATCCCATTTTGATTGCTTTGATTACGTCATCTAGAAAAATATAATCTCTAACTTGGCTTCCACTCCCGTATATCTCAATTTTCGCTCCAGATACTGCTGCCTTCATCAATCTCGCAACCAACGAATCTTTTGACTCCATGTCAGTACCGTAGACGTTTGTGAAACGTAAAACAGAACAGTCTATGCCGTATGCTCTGCCATAAGCGCTAATCAACATTTCAGAAGCAGCCTTTGTGGCACCGTAAGGCGTTAGCGGCGAAAGCTTCATATCTTCATTAATAAGTGCATCGCCCATATCTCCGACCACGGCGTTGGTGGAGGCAAATATAAATTTAGGTATTGAAAAGCTCCTTGCTCCTTCCAACAAATTCTGAGTTATGCCAACATTTGTTTCATAATAAGCCATTGGTTCTTTGATAGAAGCTAATACTCTGGTGAGTGCCGCGAGATGGACTATTCCATCACTGGCATTTAAAAGGGCTTCATTTAAAACCTTTGGATCTCTTAAATCGCCCTTAACTATCTTTACGTCATTATCGGGAAACTCAACAAGATCAGCTACTACTACTTCTATCCCTTGTGAAAGAAGACTTCTAACCAAATTTCTTCCAATAAAACCAGATCCCCCGGTAACAAGTACCGACATATATTATTTCTTCCTTTTATTTAAGGCAGCCACAGCTTCATTTTGAACATCCTGGAGAACAACTTGAAGTTCATTGGTAAATTGGGCGATCTCCGATCGAGGCACTCTCTTGTTATTTGGATTAGCCTTAGGATAGAGCGGCTTGCCCACGCTTAAATTAACCGGCACTGCTTTGATCATCTTGGCACCCTTGGGCATAACTTCATCGGAACCGGCAATTCCAACGGGCACTACAGGAGCCATGGTTCGATTAGCAAGAAAAGCGGCCCCTTCAAAAAGATCTACAACTTCATCGCCTGTGCGCCTAGTACCTTCCGGAAAGAGAACCAACACTCCGCCTTCACTTAATACCTGTTGACCGATTTTAAGAGAATGCCTATCGGGTTTGCCTCTTGAAACAGGAAAGGCACCCATATGTTCCATAAATCTGCCCAGCGGCTTAATCTTCCAGAGAGAATCCTTGGCCATGAAATTGGCATCTAATTCTGTAATGAGCGCGGCCAACAAAAAATCAACATTGGACCTATGCACAGGAGCAATTAAAAACGGTCCGCTGGCAGGCACATTCTCTTTTCCCGAGATTTCAAGTTTCCACATCCTGCGACCAATACTCACAGCAAGTTTTCTGATGATTTTTCTTGTACGCCGATATATTTTTGGCCTAGTGTTACTAGACTCTAACTCTGATTCAATTGAGATCATATTTCCTTACTTTCCGTATCTGCTTTATGCCACATTCTGCATATCTCATCTAAAATGCTTTCAATGTCTCTTCCGGTTGTGTCAATTAGAAGAGCATCTTTGGGCATAATCAAGGGAGACACATCCCTAGTCGAGTCTCTTTTGTCCCGCAAGGAGATCTCCTGGTAAATCTTAGCTACATCAATATCGCCTAATTCGATAGCACGCCGCTTTGCTCTTTCTTCCACGGATGCTGTCAAAAATATCTTTAACTGTGCATCAGGGAAGACTACGCTTGTTATATCTCGGCCTTCAACTACACTTCCAACATGTGAAATTGCACAGCTTCTCTGCAATTCCACCAGAAATTCACGCACTTCCTTATAGGAACTAACCAAAGAGCTTGCGTTGGTCACTGCTTCAGTGCGGATCTCTCTAGTTACATCATTGCCATCCACCGTAACGCCATTGTCAAAGTTAATTGCTGTTGTGGAAACCAATTTCTTCACTTCTTTCTCGTCACTTGGGTCTATGTTGTTGCGAAGGACTTTGTAGGCAAATCCTCTATACATCGCTCCAGTGTCTAAATAAAACAATCCAAGTCTTTTGGCAACCAGCTTTGAAATTGTAGATTTCCCTGCCCCGGCAGGTCCATCAATAGCCAGCACTCTTAACTTTTTAGAAGGAGTTGTAGTATCCATTTTATATAATTTCTCTAGGAAGTGATGGAATCGGAAGCAGTTAAAACTTCTATATCTTCGGAAAACCCTGGGTAACTTGTGGCAACCGACTCCCACCCATTAATTGTAGTTTCAACCTCAGATCCCATCCCTTCTACGCTTAAAGCTCCAATAGCGCCCGCCATGGCCATTCGGTGATCGCCATTTGACTCTACTCTTCCTGGCTTTTGAAACTTCGAGCCGAGTCCTTCTATGACTAAATCATCGCCTTCAATTGCCGATTCCACCCCAAAACTCTCCAAAAGCGATACAATCCCAGCAAGCCTGTCAGTTTCTTTAACCCTTAACTCACTAAGTCCACAAAACCTGCTGACTCCGTTTGCCACTCCGGCAGCAACGGCAAGTATTGGAATTTCATCGATTAAACCCGCAATATCCTCCTTTTGGATTTCAATACTTGAAAGCTCACTCGCCGAACGAACTACGAGATTCAAAGTTTTTAGCCCTGAAGCGGATTTCACTTCTTCCTTTTCTATGTTTGCTCCCATTGCCCCAAGCACTTTAAGATATCCATCTCTTGCAACTCCTGAGTAGATATTAGGAATAAACAGTTCCGAACCTTCCAAAAGAGTAGCTCCTACCACCCAAAAAGCGGCTTGTGAAGGATCTCCCGGAATATGGAGGTCGATTGGTTCCATTTTGGAAACTCTTTGGAGCGTTACTGTGTTAAAGCCGTCTTCCATGTGCTCTTCTACCGAGACTCCTGCAAGTGCGAGAATCTCTTCAGTGTGTCTTCTTGTGGCTATCGGCTCCTTTACCGTAGTAGCCCCGTTCGCTCTGAGGCCCGCCAAAAGTATTGATGACTTGACTTGAGCAGATGCAACTGGGGTCACCCACGTAATTCCAACCAGTTCGTTTTCACGAGATGTTGGACCATGAACCGACAAGGGAAGCGTGCATCTCTCGCCCACTCCGTTTATATCTGCTCCCATTGCCCTCAAGGGCTTAATGATTCTCTCCATGGGGCGACTTGAGAGCGATTCATCTCCTTCAAAAACCGTTGTGAAATTACATCCCGCAACCAATCCCGCTCCGAGACGGACCAATGTACCCGAATTGCCAGCCCAGACGGGACGGCCAATAGATCTGTATGAATCCATTCCGCCTTTTACATGAAATTCCCTGGATCCCCAAGATCCCAAAAGGTCGGTTTCACAGCCTAAATCTGACACGAATTGAGCTGTTGCAGCAACATCTTCACCGTGATTTAAGCCTGAGAATCTAGAAACACCCTTGGCCATCGAACCAATTAAGAGCGCCCTGTGGGATATTGACTTGTCTCCGGGAACGACAACTTCGCCTTTTAATGACTTCGCAGGGGCAATTTTAATTACACTCATACTCAACCAAGTTTATGGGCTGTTACGCCGTATCCTGCTTCGGAAAAACCTTCACATAGTAATTCGCGGTCAATATTTGCCACTATCAAAACCAATATTCCCTGAGTCCCATCTACCGAATGGGCAATTTCCACGTCGAATATATTTATTCCCCTCACTCTAGCCACTTCTAAAACCCTGACAAGCTCACCCGGAGTGTCGCTTATTCTGATCCTGATTTCGCATAGTTCCTCAGGTCTTGTTGCTTTGATTGGCAAAGCCTGTCTGGCTACTTGGGCTTTTTGCAACTTCTCTAAAAGCAAGTCTTTGCTGCCGGATTCTATTAACGAATTTAATTCTTGGAGTTCGCTCACCAGCTGGTTTATTACCTTTGATATTGCAGCTTTATTGTCTATGCATACATCGGGCCAAATATCGGGAGATCCTGCCGCTATGCGAGTCATGTCCCGAAATCCCCCGGCAACCAGCTTAAAAAGCCAATCATGGTCGTCACTGGCTTGTGAAGCAAGAGTCATCAAAGTGGCGGCCGTCAGGTGAGGCACGTGGGAAACCACGGCTACAAATTCGTCGTGTTCTTTAGAAGGAAGTGCAACGGCAACCGCTTGAAACACATTAGAAATTATGCCTTGCAAAAATGAATAACTTTGTGGATCCGTTTTGTCAGTGGGGGTTAAAACCCAAGTAGCCCCATTAAATAATTGAGCACTCGCTCCGCTTAGGCCATTTTGCTCAGATCCTGCCATGGGATGTCCCCCAATAAACCTTGGATCAGAAATCGCCTCTACGATGCTCTGCTTAACGCCCGAGACATCACTCACCACGCACTTTTTTCCGACAATTAAGAGTTCATTCTCAATCTCTTTGACTGTATTTTCCAAAGGCGTGCAGATAAAAACAATATCGGCCTCATGGTCTGATCCGATTTGGTCAATAATGCGGCGTTCAAGGGCCTCGCTTTGGACACCTATTTCAATATCACGACCCGATACAAAGGCTCCGGCTTCTTTTAAAGCCAAGGCAATTGAGCCCCCAATTAGTCCCAGTCCGACTACCGTGGCTCTGATGCCACTACCCGTTAAATTATCGACCATTTCCCAACAATTATTACTTATTTGACTTTACTGCCACAAAACTGCTCACACCTGGTCTCAGCTTTTTGCCGCTATGTCCGCCCGCAGGGCTTTGGCGCCGTGGAGATAAATATGTTTAATTTTAGACCTCTCCAAATCTGACTCGAAATGAACTAAAATTCGAAGAGTTAGGCCGGGAGCACCGATTACGTCGATTTCTTGCGCTCCTAACAGGGCAACATCGTCAAGTCCTAACTTCCTCAATGACCCCGCAGGGAATTTGGAATGAATATCAGAAGTAGCGGTAATTATTACAGATACAATATCATCGGGCGAAAGATCATTCGCTTTGACCATCTCTTCAAATAGCTCTTGAATCTTTGAATCAATCTCATCAGGGGAATCCTGATCCAAAGTTGTAGCCCCTCTTAGTGCTCGTAGTCCGCGAATTGTCACAACTGGCGATAATAGATCTTATTGCCGAACTTTTCGGCAAAATTACTATAATCCCATGTAGATCCACCATAGCAAAGCGTCAAAGTCTCTCCTGGAATAAAAATCAAACTCGCGGCGGGCGCCTAAGTTAATGCTTAACTTTGGCAGGTTTTCCCCCTCAGATATGCAATTTCGAACTTAACCCACAAACTTGCTAAGCCTTTCCAATCAAAAGAACTGGCGAGGCTCTATGATGAAAGCCCGAGACTCAGGATTAACTGTGTCTATAAAAGCACCCAAAAATATATAGAAATATGATAAGTGGCTAATGAACAGTACTTATATTATTGTGTTAGGTAACAATTAATGCGAGGGCTGGATCCAATTGATGAAAAAAAGTACAAAGTTTAAGACATTTCCAAGTGACAAATCTACGCACACCATTAATAGTTCCTTATGGAAAATAGTTTTTTTCGCGATAGCGGCATTTTTCCTGGCAAATTGTTCTTCCACTTTATCGACGAGCCAGACAACTACTTCGAACCACCCTTCAAATCAGAGTTCACCAAATGGTTCAAGTGCCACAATCACCATCAAGAACTACGCATATTCTCCCTCTTCGCTCTCGGTGAGTCCCGGTGAAACAATTATTGTGCAAAACAACGACCAAATGGCACACACAGTCACTGCAAAAGATCAAGCCTTCGACACGGGTGGAATCCCGGCCGGATCAAGTACTTCATTTAAAGCACCGGAAAAGGCTGGCAGCTACGAGTACTCATGCACATTCCACACTTTTATGCACGGAGTGCTAATAGTTAAATAACCAGCTCGATGAGATATGCCAAATTTGTGGTGAATTTAGGATCCAAAGTAGTAGCACAATGAGGAAATTCGAATGGGTCTTGCTGGACCAATTTCAGGACCCGACGCAAAAATCGGCATTAGGCAACAGTCGTAATTGATTACGCTAAGGGCCCTCAAGATCAAATCTGTGTGTCTGCCAGACAAGGAATAGTGAATTTGCCTGTTTCTAATCAAAGCAAATACTGGTTAGATTCATACACTTAAACATAAACTTCAGCCCTTTTCCAGATCGAATATAACTTGAAAAAGGAAAGAAGACAGCATCACAAACGAGCGGACAATCACGGACTCGAACTTTTTAACAGATACGGGCAATTCTCTAAAAACAACACTAATAACTTAGAGACTAACTCTCATTTGTTAGCAACTTTTGAAAAGCCATCGTAGAATTGAATGTAACGAAATTTCCTGGCAGCTATGAATTATTAATTCCTAGTTTAGCCACTAGTTATTGTGGTTTCTCATGACCGGCTAATCAAAGAGAAGTAATATGTTAGAAAGAAGTAATGCGTCGGAGGATAACAAGTGAGTGAGGCTCAACAACCAGTAGCATATGTTATATCGGCAGTTGAGGGATTTGTAGATGAAACGGCAGTTAAACGATACGCTGAAATAACTGGTCCAGCGATTGAACAATTTGGAGGTCGTTTCATAGTCTCGAATGCAGAGACAATGGTTGTTGAAGGTGAATTGGATTCGAATCGACTCTCCATGGTCGAATTTCCCTCAATGGAAGCCGCACGTGCTTGGTATGATTCGCCTGAGTATGCCAAAGCTCGTGCGCTCACCCCAACAACTTTCAAGGGACGTTTACTGCTGTTTGTGGAGGGCAATAAAGTAAACGAAACCAAAAAAGACTAGATTCGTGGATCTTGTTCAAGCAGATTAATTATCGCTCATGCCAAGAATCGTCATTGGATGATCTACCCATGCTTTGTCTGGTTGGGGCGCCAACAAAAAGAACCGACTGGTCTAAAGAACAATCCAAATTGAAGATGTCGCAATATCAGTATCCGCCATTAAACCGAATCAGACCTGCTAAAGCGATGTGGGGTTTCAAGGCCAAAACCGTCCGCTCATCTCTGAACAGATATAACGGTAATTCAGACCCACGGGCGGGAAACTCTTCTAACATGATTGGTGACTTACTCGGTGTGGAAGCGAGCACAATCTGGCAAACCCTGAGACGAGGAGGTCTCGAGATGCGGGACTGTCATGGGCGGCAGAAGTATGGAGTTTCAGTTGTCCAAACCGTAGGACCAAAAGCATTAATTCATCGACATGGTTTGGCCACAGTGTATTTATTGGACCTTTTATAGGCATTTTGCATCAACAGCGTTCCTCAGCTAATCGAGTCACCACAATTTGGGTTGCCTCCTTTTCGAATTTTCATAAGTGAAGGCTGGGCGAACCGCCAAGCAGGTACCTTGCCGACGCCATTCCGGTTCGGTCGTCGGGATTCATGACCCAAAGTTTGTATCACGCGTGATACACTAGGTGGATGACCGAAATTTCAATGCGCGAACTTCGTAATCACGGTGGCGAAATAGTTGATCGAGTTGCGCACGGCGAGCGCCTGACTGTCACTCGGGATGGTAAACCGGTAGCGCAACTTCTGCCTCTTGAACGCCAACCACTGTCCATTCTGGCTCTCCAGCGGCGTTGGTTGAAGTTGCCGCCAATGGATCCCGATTCATTTCGCCGTGATATCGACGCCGTGATTGACCAAGAACTGTAATGATGGCTGACCAATCCCAGCGGGGCATCCTCGACACGAGTACCGTGATTCTCCTTGAGCAACTCACTGACATCCTCTCACTCCCAAAAGAGCCTGTTATTACGGTGGTGACGCTAGCTGAGCTTTCCGTTGGACCGCTCGTTGCTACTTTTTCAAGCGAGCAGGCGACGAGACAGCTTCGTCTTCAGCAGGTTGAATATGACTTTGATCCACTGCCCTTCGATGCCGCAGCAGCGCGGACCTTCGGTCGAGTCACGGCATCGCTGCACCGTGCGGGCCGCAAGACTCGAGCTCGAGCTTATGACGCGATGATTGCTGCCATCGCAATATCTAACAACCTCCCGCTCTACACATGCAACCCGTCAGACTTTGAGCACATCGACGATCTCGATCTGAGACCTTTGCCTCATCCTGACACAATGCGAATTTAAAACTCGTCATAATGACGAACTCCCATAAGTCGAGCATCTGGAATGTCGCAAGTCAAACAACACTTGGTGGGGACGAAGGGATTCGAACCCTCACTGGAGGCGGTTTAAGCGCCCTGCCTCTGCCATTTGGGCTACGTCCCCAAAGAAACTTTTACAAATTAAAAATAGTTCAGAGTTCAAAATTATCAAATACCTACCCCTCTGCCTGACAACCATCCCTTCAACATCTCTGGTCAAATATGCTTCATGCTCCAAATACCAGGACTTTTTGGAATTTTGAGGCTTGATGGGTTATAATAAAAGAGAGAGGTCATTTGGAAGCGAATCCAAGTGGTAGTGGGCAAGTTTTTAGCCGATTTTGCACTACGAAAGGATGGCGAATGATCTTTCGTCACCTTAATGCACTAAAAGTGCGCGAGTTGGGTGGGATAAAGAGAATTTTAGCGCGCCAAAATGGGAGATCTTGGGCTGCAAAAGTCGCAGTTTTATCGCTATTTTTGGCGGTTTACATGGTGGCCGGTGATGCAAATGTAAAGGCTCAACCTGCTCCACCAGCTTCTCCTCCTTCGACTCAGGCATCGCTGCAGGACCAGGCTAACGCCCTTATGGCCCAAATCGAGGACGACAACAATCAAGTAAATCTGCTTTCCGAGCAGTACGACCAGGCGCTGGTTAATGTTTCATTGGAACAAAAATCAGTATCTCAAACCCAGGCGGAACTTTTAAAAAGTCAAAACCTTTACCAACAAACAAAAAATAAACTTCGTGAAGCTGCTCTTAACGACTACTTTGTAAGTTCACCGCTAGATCAGGTCTCTGAGATGATGACAACCGCAGTCCAAGAGGCGCAAATTAAACAAATGTATGCCCAAAGCGCAAGTGAGTCGCTTAGTAATGCTCTCAGCAGCTACAAACAAGCCCAAGGTGCGCTGCAATTTGCACTCGTTGCACACCAGAGCGCACTTGCAAAGGCCCAAAGCGACGCGGCCATCCTGAGCTCTAAAAAGACAGCGGTTGAACAAGCATCCCAAAACGCTCAAAATACCCTCGGCGAAGTAAAAGGACAGTTGGCTCAAGCGATCGCTCAGGCAGCAGCTCAGGCGGCTCAGGCAGCCGCGGCCGCAGAAGCCGCTGCTACCTCTCAAAAGGCTAAGGCAGATGCCGAACAAAAGGCTAAGATCGGA
>JAJYDO010000070.1 GCA_021777355.1 Actinomycetes bacterium
GGAATCATCTCCAGCACTATGGCGAGATTTGTTCCAATCACGATAAATACGGTCAAGTTCCCTTGCAAAATCTTCTGGATCTAAAATGGTGTTATAGGCTTGAATGCCTTCAGTTGTTACAGACCAGTAACCTTTGTTTTTTGTAAGCCAGCCTGCTTTGACTGCTGTTATTGTATGGAACCGAATAAGTTTGTCAAATCTCCGGACTGTTTTCCTTCCATTTGCGTCTGGATAAAATGACTTTTCGAACTCGGTAAGTGTCACCATATTTTCAACATGTTTAGTTACATCAAGCACGCTAACAGGTCCATCACTATTCTGAAGGAATTTAAATACTGCTCGAATAATTTCCCCGCGTCGTCTTGCATCTGTTTCTGCCATATAAAAACTTTATATAGTAAATGACTGCCTTGTCGACACGTGTGTTTTTGGAAATAAACCTTCGTTTGCAAAGTAAAGTAATGCGAATGTTGTTTCCTGTTGAAGGTGTCCATCTGGTGGTTAGCTAAATGATCTAGTCGCTATTTAGACCGAAACCTCGGAGCCACTTCACTAAGTTCGACAAGATAGGGCTTTAGCTGAGTTGGCCTGTATAGGTATATGGTCAAAAGTCTCGAAATCCGCACACCTCCCTAGTAACATTGAATTGTGTCTATTTTCATCAGAGTTTTGACATTGTTGAAGCAATTAGTGGCATTTCCAGCTAGCAAGCCATTGGGGGTTGACGAGCACTTATGACATCATTTCCCAATCAACTGGATTTAGGGATAAAGCATGCTGCTCCAGCTTTCTCCCCGGTTATTTTGCCAGGTCCCCAAATTGAAAGCTCGCCTGTCAGCGAGCCCAAGGGGGTTGTCTACACAAAGTCTTGGGTGGTAAATTTAATTTTGGACCTCGCTGATTACCTCCCTAACAAAGACCTGGCAACTATATCTGTGGTTGAGCCATCTTCGGGTGGAGGTGCCTTTTTAATTCCTCTGGTGAGGCGTCTTCTGACTTCACTCGCTTTACATGGACGACCACTTTCTGAGGCATATTCTGCTATACGAGCTTATGAAATCGATTCTTTGGTGGCTGAAAGAACTATTTCACTTATTGTAAAAGAGTTGATCGACTGGGGGGCCAAACCAAAGGAAGCACAATTAATTGCCCGTTCTTGGGTGACATTCGGAGATTACTTATTAGAATCTCCGACAAGTAGTTCTGCCAATGTAGTAATTGGCAATCCTCCTTACATTCGATATGACGATATTCCTCCACAATTGTTTGCTAGATATCGCAGTTTGTATCCAACGATGGTCGGACGAAGTGATATCTATGTGGGGTTTATCGAGGCAGGAATAAGGCAACTAACTCCAAATGGCGTGTTGGCATTTATCTGCGCCGATCGTTGGATGCGCTCATCATATGGAGCGGCCCTACGAAGTCTAATATCTTCAGAGTATGGCGTTGAAGTAGTTATTGAAATGCATGAAGCTCCTTCATTTGAAGACGATGTTGCCGCATATCCTTCAATAATCGTTATTAGACGAGCAGCGCAGAAAGATGTCATCCTCGCAACCGCCGGCAAAGCGGCCGGGCCGATACCTGGTGAAGGAAGTTTGGCTAGCTCAGTTAAAGATCTTGCAAGCGGACTATTAGGTAGTTTAAATGGGTTTAGGGCCAGCGGAACTAATCGGTGGTATAGAGGAAAAGATCCCTGGCCTTGGCTAGATCCGCACAAGTTGAAACTTTTGCAAGAGCTTGAAGAACATTTTGATCCTCTTGAAGACTTGAATACAGGGACAAAAATAGGTATAGGTGTCGCGACGGGGGCCGATTCAATCTATATAACTAAAGACACGGAATTGGTTGAAATTGATCGATTGCTTCCACTTGCCATGTCTGGAGATACCAAAACTGGCATCCTTAAATGGTCGAACCATTATCTTATAAATCCATGGGAAAAAGAACAAGGACTAATAGATCTGGAATCATATCCACAAATGAAAGCGTACCTAAATAACCATAAGCTTGATCTGATGCGAAGAAGTATCGCAAAACAAAAGCCAAGAGACTGGTACCGCACCATAGATCGTGTTAACCACGATTTGACTTCAATGCAAAAGCTCTACTTTCAAGACATGAAGCTTGTAAGCAATCCGACCCTTGATCGTGGCGAGACGTACCCGCACCACAATCTTTATTTCGTTACCTCAGATGCCTGGGATCTTGAAATTCTTGGAGGTTTGTTGCTTTCCCAGGTAGCCCAACTTTTTATTGAGGCTTACTGTACCAAATTGCGAGGTGGCACACTCCGCTTCCAGGCTCAGTACCTTCGACGAATTCGCGTTCCGAATCCAGCGGAAATCCAGCCAAATGTTGCCAGTCAACTTATAGAGGCGTTTCGTAGTCGAGACGCTCAGGCAGCCACTTTGGCTGCTCTTGTAGCCTATGGGATCGACGACAAGTCAAGTTTACTAGCGTGTTAAACGACCTTGACCAGCGATTTCAAGATGCAATTCATTCATTTTGGAATGTCAGAGAAAATCAAATGCAACTTCAGATTGACTCGGGTCGGTCAGATGCCGGAACTCGTGGACCTGCTACCGGCGGGAACCAGATGACGCAGTTAGTTGATCTCCTTAAAGACATTCTGGTTCAATGCGGGCTAGATGAGTCACACGTGTTCAACCGAACTAGTTTGGAACTGCCTGGCTATTTCCGACCAAAAAAAAATGGGATCTATTAGTAGTTGTTGACAAGCGCCTTGTATTGGCAGTCGAATTTAAGTCTCAAGTTGGACCAAGTTTTGGGAACAATTTTAATAACAGGGTCGAAGAGGCAGTTGGTAGTGCCGAAGATATTTGGAGGGCATTTCACGAAGGTAGATTTGCTTTGCAGCCGCCGCCTTTTGTGGGTTACTTCTTTTTACTCGAAGACTGCCCGAAAGTTCATGAGCCAATTGCATTTAGCGAGCCACACTTTTCCGTTGACCCTGCTTTAAGAGGTGTTAGCTACGCAAAACGGTACGAAGTATTCTTAGAGCGATTACGTATGGAAAAGAAATACAGCGCAACTTGCTTAACTTTAGCGACAAATGGTTTGCCACCTGAAGTTTCTTTCCCTAGTCCAGCATTGAACTTCCAACAATTTGCAAAAGCCGCATGTGACTACATAGAGAGCTATCTCGACAGTTCAACTTAGATTCTCTTGGAAGTATTTAATAATTTAAACGGGCTACACCTCTTGCTCCTCCTGGTTCCATGTTGCCCCAAGATGTGGGGGTTATGGTGGGTCCTGACCCACAAGATGTAGGGGTAGGAGGAGCTAAATGACTAGCCCGTTAATTTAATTCAATATATATCGTCTCAATCTCTTTTCATGCTATTAATTAAGATCACATGATTACTGATAGAAATTGTTGTCTAACTTGCACTATTTGGTAGGAGTTGTTTTTGGAGAAGTTGCATTGGCAAACTTTATGCCTATCCGCACTATATTTACATGTCGATTTAGTTGAGAAGGAATGCGTGAGCGGAAAGACCGTTGCAGCCGGTCACGGTCAATTTGATATAACTATAAAATGAAACAAATAGATATTTGATGTTTACCTTTGTTCAGCTCCATCTCCATTTGATTCACTTCTTTTGGGGTGTTTCGCATTGCCTTCATTGAGCTTTCAGGTATTCTTAGACAACTCTAAAGCGATTAGCGAAGCTTAACCGTAGTGGTGTTTCGAAATTAGGAGAGATTCACGGTGGCATAGACTTCCCCGAATCCTATGGGCCTCATTTTGCTATTGTCGGTGAACACATAAATGAGACCAAGGAATAGTTTCCTTGACATATCGACATTCGATGGATGTCTTCCGGTAAATTTAAAGTCGCCTTGAACACAGAAAACGTAATCAAGTGCCGAATTTGAAGATGAAGTGCCGACCAAATGCTGAGCAACCCTGTCTGGGACAACTACCCATGAAACCGATACAGGGTTTAGATCGCCATGGGCATTTGAGACCTGCTTGGCGAATACAACCATTTCTCCAGATAAGGTAGTTTCCGACTGACCAGTTAATGTCACGGGCTGAGTAGTTGACTGCGCTGCCAGTAGCGCCAAAAGTGACACTGCCATACCATATATAAGTAGTGGCACCAAGGAATACTTATATCTAAAAGGCATGTTTTTGATTTTCAATTTTCCCTGTCCCATTTAAGTCAAATTTGTAATCATAATCATATTGCCACTTCCTTTACTCCAGGGCACTCTCCTATATTTGATGCGTCATAGATATAGACGTTCGGGAATGTCGATTTCTGGCAGATTAAATGAAACCAATTACAAATAGTGGTGTGGTGTTCCTTGCAGCTTTATCTGCCCAATAACTGTTTTGATCGTTTAAGGATCGCTCACACTAAGGTTAGCAGAATGGTGATTGACGTACTTCTTATTCAAAACGTTGAGCACCAATTGGGATAATGCCGAGAGCGAGGTACTTTCTATAACTTTAGTGTCTTTGCCTACCCGCGAAGAAAAGCCATCGAAAACCACTTAATAAATCAAACTAGTTGACATAGAAATAAGTATCAATTAGTGAATAACCCTAATCTAATTAGCCGAGTCGCAATGTGCTTTGAAACAAAGTCAATTTTGTTGCCAGGAAAAATAAGCGCTGCGGATGCTTAGCTACTCTTTAACCTTGAAAGTAACCTTCAACGTCAACAACTACATCTGTAGTTCCTAAAGCATTGTAAAAGGTCACCGATTGATTCTGGCCAACCTTTGCGTAAACTAAGTTAGCCCTTTGCTCACCGGCACTCCAGTTCACGGCAGAAGTATTGGGCTGCGAGGTGCCAACACTTCCTGTAGTTGGAAATACATTGAGAAATCCAGCAGAAGTTGTATTAGTCACAGTTACATTTAGAACCACCGATTGTGCATCAGAGGGAATTCCTAGAAGACCGGCCACCTGGACTGTCATGAATGAAGCTGGGCCAAGTGTTGTATTACCATTTGTATCGCATTGATTTGCCATGACATTTGGAGGGCTTGGAGTTCTGGTGTCACAAATTCGAACCGGAGTAATAGGGCTAAACACCGCAGGTGCGGAACCTGTTCCGGAAGGACCAGTCAAATATGCCGTAACATCTACAATAATATCTACATCTGATCCGTAATTGTAAATAATAATGTCTCCAGTGGTTGGATCTACAGGAACCACAACACTATTTGCAACAGTTTGACCAGAAACGTAATTAAGGTTTGATGCTAGCGGAGGGGTGGAACCGGGCGCACCGCTAAATACTGTCAAAAATCCTGAACCTGTTGTGTCAGTCACGGTCACATTGGCAACTACCGCTGACGCACCAGTTGGAACGCCTGCGGGTGCGACGCTTAAAGAAAGTGAGCCTTTTGAAGCCAGTTTTTGACCTCCACTAGCGTTGCACTCATTGGATGCAATTGATGGCGGATTCGCTGGCCTGGTGTCGCAAACTCGGAATTGCGCAATAGGCACTACGAAACCGTCGTTCGAACTAATAGTCACCGGTGCGGTATAGCCAACAATATCGACAATGACATCTGTCGAACCTGAAAAATTGTAGATGGATATCATCCCGGAAGGGCTCACCCCGACGTTAACTAAATTAGCCACAGTATTATTCGGTGCGAAATTAAGCGTTGATGCAAGGGGCTGAGGTTCACCTTGTGGCCAAACCGTCAAATATCCCGATGAAGTTGTGTCTGTGACAGTAATATTTGCCGTCACAGCTACAGCATCTGCAGGTACTCCAGATAGCGCTCTAACCACTGATACATTCAATATTTGTCCAGGTTGAAGTGCACTTGCACCATTTACATTGCATGGATTATTTAATTCACTCGCTGCGTAATTTCTGGTATCACAAACTCTCGCAGGTTCAATTGAGGTGTACTTCACATACGAAAAGAGATCATTGGAGTTGGTTTGAGAAGTTGCAACCGGGGTAGTCACAGTTACATCCGATGTTCCAACACCAGCTGGAGAGACAGCGCTAATGGAAGTATCGCTCAATACTGTAAAAGACTGCGCAGGAGAGGTGCCAAAAAATACACCGGCAGCTGAATCTAAGCCGACTCCTGAAATAACTACAGAAGTTCCACCAGAAGGTGGGCCATCTGGAGGAGCAATCGATGTGATTTGAGGGGCCAAGTGCAAGAAAGCAAATGACGATAGATCAGGTCCCATAGCGGTGCAATTAAAAGTGGAACCTACTAGACATGAAATGGAGGTCGGAGATAAAAAACCGACTGGAACGGTACCAAGCACGAGGGATCTTCCAAAATCAGTTGTGGAATAAATTACTCCAGTCCCAACATTGACGTCAGTAATTCCCCCAACTACGCAGTTAGTTGAACTACTACATGACACCGAGTTGAAGAGTTGTACCGTTGAAGGCGTGGGTTCTTGCATCCAGGTCTTCCCTCCGTCAGATGATGTGACAATGGTTGAAAAATACCCATAAATGCCTGCTCCACCGCCAACAGCCATGCAATCAGATGCTGTAGGGCAAGAAACAGCGCTGATTCCTTGCACTCCACTTGGCATAGTGCCAACCTGCCAATTCAACCCTCCGTCATTTGTGTAAAGCGACATTCCAGCGAATGTCATAACATTTAAAGATTTTTGTGTGCGATAATACCCGACGGCAACACAGTCGCTTGGAGATGGACAAGACATGCTATAAATAACGTCATCACCAAGACCTCCCGGAATATTCCCCTGGGTCCAAGTATTTCCTCCATCCGAAGACACGTAGGCAATTGGGGTGTAAACGGCGTCAGTTGTGAAAGGAGCAAAACCCTGGATTACTCCCATCGCTATACACTTGCCGTCGGTGGGGCAGGATACAGAAAATAGCGTTACGTTAGTGGTAATTCCCGTAAAAGTGCTCGTTTGCCAAGGGCCACTTGAACTAGAAGCGACACCTTCGGCGTCATAAGGACCTGACTGCATTGATCCAACGGCCACACAAGTGTTTCCACTAGGCGAACACGCCGCAGCACTATAGTTGTCGGTCGAGGACGAAGACGGCAAGTTTTCATTTTTCCATACCTGAGCATTCTCTGAAACCGCTGACTCCATCACTTGATTTCCACCAGATGCTATGCATTGCCCTTCCGCCCAACATGATAGGTCCAAAGGACCAGCGTTAGCTGATGTTACCGTACCAATCGACCAACAAATACCTGGAGAGATGCATGCCGTATCTTCTAGGTTGGAGTTAGAAAGGGCGGGAACACCCACATAGGGATTCCAAGTCGCACCACCATCAGTCGAAACATACGAAAACTTTTGAGGCGGCTGGCCACCAATTAGATTGGCATCGCCAACGGCTAAACACATTGTTGGCGACCCACACAATACCCATTCGAAATAATTAGGGACAACTGTGGAAGATACTTTCGAGAGGCTCCATGTGACGCCGCCATCGGTTGTATAGATAAGTACGCTGCCTGCCGCAACACAATCGCTACTAGAAGCGCAAGTTACACTGAAAATTACGTTGTTGTTAATTTGTGAGGGAAGTGCTGGTGCATTCCAAGTTAAACCACCATCGTTCGAAACTAGCAAAAAGGGACCATAGTAACCATTGTAGGTATTGCCCGCCACTATACACAATCCGCCAGGTAAACACTTTAAGGAATTGAAATCTTCGAAATTAGCAATAGTTGGTGATCCATTCGACCAAGTGCTACCACTATCTGAGGTCACGATTATCAATGAAGCAACATTTACGCCAAGTGCGGCCACAACACAGTTTCCGACAGAAGGGCACGATACCTGCCTAAGTGCTTTTATAGGAAATTGTGATGGTAATCCCACTATTGTCCATGTGGCTCCACCATTTGCTGTAATCAATATTGCGGGGCTGGATTGCGGCGTGGCCGGAGAACTGGTTCCAACAGTCATGCAAAACATCGCAGAAGCACATGATACCGAAACCATTTCCCATCCATCAGGCATTGGAGGCACTGTTGCCCCCGCCCAACCAATGCCGCCATCGGTAGAAAAGTCAAAAGCTTCACCTACTGCTACACAGTTGTAACGTGAACCGCAACTGAAAGTAGAGGGACTACTTTCGGCAAGTGAACTCGACGGCAACCAATTGAGTGCCTGGTTATTTGATGTCACATTGCCGACACTCACAGCTGCTAACTTTGCTGGTTCCCTCAAATTCATCGTTGTCGAGGGGATATACAAGAGCCCCAAAACAGCGATAAATATCAGTATAAATTTCCGAGGCATCTCAGTATTTATAGTACCTGATTTTAAGTGTTTTTGCCACTACGACATTGTTTTGACAACATAGATTTGGCATGGGTTTCCAAGCCCTATTGGCACATAAATGGAGCGTAGTGCCCATGTTGGTTTAACGAAGTCACTTCAGCGGATTAATAGTGAGGGCATGGAACTTACAATCACAAGTACTTGATGAAGGAATTTGGTGGGTACTTATGGGGGAACTAAGTTGGTTCAATAAAATTGGGAATTCGTTGAAATTTGCCAGATCGTGACTGAGCTATGCGTCTAAATTAGTTAGGTGCCTAATGGATGTGAAACCTTAAAGAAGTAATTGGCTGACAAATCGATAGAAACTATATCCTGTTTTAAAAATGGAGAGGATGGCCTTTGACTGAAAGACTTACTCAAGTTCTTCGAAGGAAACCTTGCCAAGTTTGTGAAAGTAGCGTATTTGACAGCTCGGTCACAAAAAGAGGCCGATGATACAGTTGGAAATATATTGATCAAAATAAGCAGAAAATTGGGGGCGATTGAACTCTCAGACACTTCTGTCAGCAAAGCCGTATTTAATTCATGGAACTTATACCCAATATGCAAGATAGTCGCCAGTATTTTTCCTCGAAATTTACCAAGGACAATCTGTTTTACAGTGTGTACTTTAACCTCATTGCGTCAATACCACTGTTTGGCAGCGTGACTTATTCCTGGTAGTTTACATATGGTGGTCGCGATCTATTGAAGAAGCGGAAGTAGTATTGAGTCAAAAAATGCTGAAAGCAGTGGCCAAGCGGGCTGCTTTTTACTTTATTCCAGTGGCATTATTAGTAGGGATGGTCATAGCCATTGTCCCTGGTGCTCCTTGGGCTCTTCTAATTGGTTTTTTCACGGCATTCGGGATGATAATAGTAGCTTTATTTTGTGTAAGCGACCGCAAACTTGACATGGAAATTGGAAAGATTGACGCTCCATGGCTAGGCTCCAATACGAGTTCCATGCAGGTCAACTTGTTTGTCAAATCAGAAATTGCACTTGACATTGCTAAGGGCGCAGTTGCAAAAGCAGGTGGATGGGACATTACAGTTATTGGCCAAGCAACTGTTGTGGGATGGATCGGCTCCGTTTGGTCAAATTTGCCTAGATCACAATCCTACCAAATGGCGATTGTATTTTGCGAGGCTTCCATTGGAGAGATTCAGTTCCTATGTTGTGCTAGGCCGAGGTCTAAGGCAGCACTTATGGGATTGAAGCGGTCACTGGAACTGGTTTCGAAGCTCCAAAATGCATTACTTGAAATGGCTGAGCTGTACTAGGTGGGCCAAAAAGTGCGTGACAGTGAAAAGCTAGTATCATGAAGCTTTAGACGTTTGGGAAAAAAGTGGTGAAACCCCATCAGCCTTTGCCAAAGATTTGCCCTTTGATTTGACGGTCTTATCTGGTAAAATGGGTTTTAGAGGTGTGAAGATGTGAACAAATGGAATTCACCGAAAATGTTCATAAGTTGGAAGATTTACCTTCCGATTTTAGTCGGCTTTATAGTTTTATTTAGCTTAATTTTGGTTCACATCGGGCCTCCTGCAGGAACTGCCCAGAGCCCGCAGGAGGTATTGAGTAATCCCGGGACGTTCCATCCCTATCAGATTCCAAGTATTTCTGATTGTTCGCCAAGTTCAATTAGCAGCCCGCCAACACTATCTGCTGCGGCCTCATCAGATTCAACTATTGCCTTAGTGGAAACCCCATCGTGCCCTTATGCTCCGAGCTCACTGGTGGAAAGCAGTGATGGGGGAAAGTCATTCGTGCAAATGAGCGATAGACTTCCAAATTTCGATTTTGCAGAAATGGTATATGATCCTAATCTTGGATTTGTGATTTTTGGGGACTACAAAGATTACCAGTGTTATTGCCAAGGCGGAAACCAAGAAATCGGAATGTGGAACTTTGAAAATGGCACCATAACACAAATGTTATTTCCTGCTGCCTACTATTTAGAGCTCCCTGCACTTGCATACAACTCGCTTCAAGATTCTCTTTATTTATTTGGCGGAACAACCTTTTATTCTGGTAGCTCCAATCAGATTTGGATATTAAATTCCGGAATCTGGACAAGCACTGATCTTAAGATTGCACCTAGTCCGCGATTTGCCTCAGCTATGACTTGTCCTCCCACAGAAAAGTTTTGCGTTCTTTTTGGGGGAGCTAATTGCCTCTACTATGATTATGTAATTCAAGACCATATGTGCCTATTTCTAACCGACACTTGGATATTTGACGGCGAGAACTGGAATCAAATCCAAACACAAACTAACCCAGGTGAACTTTTTAATCCAATAATTACTTCTTCGCCAGATGGCAAAATATATCTCTACGGCGGGCTTACTAACACTAAGGTCGAGTCACAGAACCTTTGGGAATTTGATTCTTCAAGTCTTAATTGGGACAATGTTGCAGTCGCATCCTCATCTGCCAATATTGAACAGATTGTGTCTTTTGGCAATCAGATCTATGGTTGCGTTTCTAGCTCTCAGGTCTCATGTTTGGTTATCCACTGATCTCACTTGAGAAGGTATTGAGCAAGACTAATAAGCGAGGTTGGTCTAACTGCTATCGCGGCGGATCAAGGCACTGAGTTCCGCAAAATTAAGAGAAAGCCATTCTTTAAGCTCAAGTTTTGGCGTGAATGTTGACGAGTCGTTGTGGATGTAAAAACTTTAGATTGTTTTGGTGGAGCAGTTACCTGTGATTTGCAAGTTCTGCGTGAGAAATGTTCAGTTCAAACGAAAATCATTTCTTCCCCATTTTTATTTCGGTGAGACCTAGCGGATTAGTCCAGTGGTTCACAAAGATTGTAAATTTGGTGGATTTCAAAAGGCAGGGTTGGTCACTTTATTGTTGGAGAACGCAATACTCCTGTGTGGACTAAGGAAGGTGGAAAGCAGCGTTTAATGCATAGTGGCTGATCCACCGAGTTATTAGAGAAAAAGGTCTACCTTCGAAATAAGCCCCGGTCATCAGATGAGGGTGTTGCGGAAAAATGCCAGGTCAGTATATCTCTACGGCGTAGCTAAGGCTTTCATATCAACAATTTATTTCTCACAGAGCTTGACAAAGTGTGTGAATGTGTGTGTATTTATTTTGCCGGGTCGGATGACGATGGTTATCTCAGCGGCAGTAGCTGGATTTCAGCATCCGCAGCCTACTTCGTCTACTCACTTATCCGGCACTACAAAGGTAACAGTTCAGGTACCCACCATAAACCCCACATATCGGGACAACATGGAACCAGGAGGAGCTAAATGACTAGCCCGTTATTTTATAATTGTGTTAAAGTATAATAATGGTCCTCACCACAGTTGATACGTCTTTGGCTAAATTTAGTCTCCAAAAAGGAATTGTGCTAAGACCTTTTAACGAACGTCAGGATTTTGAATGGTATTACAGATTGGCTACCACTAAAAGTTCACTTTTGCGCTGGAGATTTCATGGTGCTCCGCCAGCGCGAGAACAGTTTCTCCAAATTGTGATGTCGGGTATTCACAGTCAATTTGTAGCTGACTTACCGAGCTCGAAGCCTTCTCACGACTGTAGAATTGGAGTATTCACTTCATATAGTTATGACCCACTATCTCGGACTGTTTACATGGGAGCCATTACTAACGAGAAGAAAAATGGATTAGGGATTGTAGCCAGCGCGCTTTTTATTGATTATTTATTCGATACTTGGCCACTTAGAAAAGTGTATTTGGAATTGCCGGAGTTTAATCTTGTTAAGTTCAAAAATGGGCTCGGCAAATATTTTTTTGAAGAAGGCAGGTTGAAAGATCATTTTTATGCCTATGGGAAATACTGGGATTATTTGACATTTGCAATCTATAAACGAGACTATAAAGACAATGTCAAAATAAGATCGGTCATTGACAGATTCAGGGCTCTGGAGCCGTAGAATTACTAGATAAGGAGAAGTTGGCATGAAAGAAACCGTTACTAAAATTAGAAAATTAAGAATATTTATCCTGCTTGTAACATTTATGACGCTGATTCTCTTATTTGGAGGAGGAGCAAGTACAAATGCGTTAGAGAGTCCTGTGATGTATCAATCCGGCCACATAAATCCAGTTCAGTATCCATTTAGCGGCCCCCCAAGTTCAACCCAAATTTACCCCTATAAAATAACTTCACTTCCTGGTGGAGGTGAAGAGTACTGGTACCGGATTGGTTCAACAGTGGTAAGTTATCCGGTTCCTCCAGAAAATGGATTGAATCCTCTCACTGTAAGCGATCAGGTGTTACAAGATTATGGCCTTCCACCAAGACCTAATTCAACTGATAAGGTTGTCTACGATCAATGGAAGAAATTAATAACTTCGATTGACATCGTATCTCCAATGCCGTCAATTACAAATAGCCACAGCTAGATACGTTGGCTTGAAATCAAATCGCACTTACGAATAAGTCCGTAATTAATAACACGTCACAGAGTTTGCTGTTTTGGTGGATGCGGCTCTGCTTATTGCCTGAATATTATATGCTGTTTCAGTGAAAACCACGCTTGCTAAAAAGGAGATTCAATGTATTTTAATAAAATGAAAAGATGGAAAGCGGCCTCTGTGCTCGTGGCCGCTGGAAGCTACGCAACGGCAAGATTCCAACCAAGTGAACAACAGTTTGTTTCATCAAATTCGGTCATTCTTGGAAGGGTATATCCGATTTTGCCAACTTTGCACCAAAATTTGGGAGATATTAAATTGAACCCTGCGTTAGTTTCTAAGATGGCTGATGGTGGGGAAGACCACACTTACAATATTGGGTCGACTTCGGTAACCTACCCTGTGCCTCCTCCAGGATTTGATGCACTTACAGCCAGTTCGTTGGAACTTGAGAGGTATGGATTTCCGACAAAGCCGGATATTTCTGACACCGTGGAATATAACAAATGGAAGTCATTTGTCACTTCGATAGATATTGTTGAACCTAGTCCTTCAATAAGCACAGCTCACAATAGTATTGTTAGCACAGAATCATATCCTAACCACTACGGTTATGCGGCTGTCATGCCTGGGCTGACTCCTCCCTACTATCCAGAACAATCCCCAATTAGCGGAAATTTTATGTCTAATGTCACTGCCGAATATAACCAGGTAGGGGCTTCTACGACAAATTGCTCAAACCCGGCAGAGTCTTCGTGGATAAGTTTTGGAGGATATTCGGATCTGAGTTATAACAGAGCTGAAGGAACTCCTCTTGCGCAGGTAGGAAGCGAAGTTTGGCCTGGAGGAGGAATAACCCCGTTTTATGAATACATAAGTCAAACTGGCAATGATTCAGCTGCAATTTCCATGAATATTCCGGACAATGTCGGGAACACAATGTATGCATATATGTCGTATAATCAGGGGACAAATCAGCTGGCATTTATATTGTCGAATCTAACCATCGTAGACTCTAACGGGAATCACCCTACCCAAATTGTATTTCTAAATAATGCTTATCAGCCATATGACCCGGCCAATAATTACTACTTTCCATACTCTGCATCTGCTTCGATCGAAGCGCCTATTATGAATAAGTGGCCATATTATAGTGGTGCAAGACCTATGGTTGATTTTGGTACACAGGACTTTGTCCAATTCAATATTGCATTTTGGAACGGACAAAAAGTAGTTTGGAAGAACTTCAATAGCTATAACGACTATCAGCTTAATGGGTATGGAACAGCTGACTCTCCGAGTCAGTCACAAGTAAACATATCGCAGATTGGCTCGGATGGTGCTTCTTTTTGGGGCGGATGGAGAGCATGCTAACTAGAGCGAGCAGTTGAAATTGAGAAAAAATACAAAAATATTTGTAACAGCCCTTGTTATCTTTATTGCAATTTGCGCAGTTCTTTATAGTATAGAAGACTATTCTAGCCACGTTTCTCCCACAAAAGGGCCTTCAACTGCAAGTTCATATACCGCCAATTTCGGCATTTTTCTTGTGGGTTATCTTTCCAAGAACGGATTGCAGGAAAACGGCTTCGGCACATCGACTAGTGCAGCGGAAATACTACAAAATAAAATGCATGATCTTCCAGGAAATGGGGTTCTTGTGATATCACCGCTTCACCAAAATAGCGCTCCTAATTTAATTTCCCTGAAAACTTATCAAACTGGTCACACCGCCGCAGGGGATCCATATTACGGAGCCTTAGTTATTGCGGGTGCCCAGGGCAATTCCTGCATAGAGGATATTTTTGCTTTGAACGACATTCAATCCAATGGTCTGACAGTATGGGGTTCAAACTTTAAATATAGTGTGAAGATATCTGAAGATTTCAAAGTTGTTGGCACAAGTGAAAATATATCGACTACTTTATATGAGGGATTTCAAATTCATGTGCCAGTAAATGGCCTCTGTACGCCGCACGGAAGCTAACTTCAAACACGTCAAGAAAGTTCTCACATGAACGCTTGGTTGATGCACGCAAAAGAGGTCGAAGATTCATTCATAACTTCACTTCCCGGAAGAGCCAATTTTGACTGTTCCGAGTTGCAGTGTAATTTCCCACAAAAGAATGTCCGAGAAACTCTCTGAGATACCCTGGAGCCATGGTATTCCGACCGACTCGGCATGCCAATAAAGAAGAGTTCTTTTCAACTAACCTGACCGACAGGCGAAGGCGCCTTGGCACCGGAGCAAGGTGTCAAAACTAGCAAGTGAGTAATTCGCAAATGCATAGCTAGAAGTTATGAAAGGAGAAACTCAAATTGTTTGACTTGGCAATTGGATTAGATTATCTCTGGTCGAACTCGTGAGTAACGAGTTTCCATTATGTTTTCTCACTGCAAGTGCCCTAAATGCTAATTTTTCTTCCGATAACTTTCCCGAAAGCGAGGTTTGGAAAGCGTCACCTTTGGGGTAACCATTCGTGCGTCCAGCAGCTCGGACGCCATAATCCGAAAGGAGAAAGTATGACATAACCGAGCGACAAGCTCACAACAACCTGCCGATGGAAGTTCGGTCCAGGGAGACGCCAAGGTCCCTGGTAGTG
>JAJYDO010000071.1 GCA_021777355.1 Actinomycetes bacterium
CAAGCAGGTCATCTATAGCCAAATTGCCACAGGAAAACCTAGAGAAATGAAGTAAATATGATTATGAGTTACAAAGATGAAAACAGGGGTGGTGAATGGTTACGTTTGGAAATACCAATCAACAACAAAGAGCAGGTCCTTACCATTATGCGCGCGTTAGATCCCGAAGTGGTGAATGCTCTCTTTAAAGCAGTTCAACCCTTGATTCCTCCTGTAGAAGATAACCACCCACTCGGTAGTCATCGACGGCGAGTCTCAGACAAATTATGTTTCCTAGGGATCATTATCCGTCTTGCCACAGGTTGCTCCTGGGTGGACGCTGAACGTCTCATAGGCAGCAAAGTCTCAGATGCCACAATGCGAGCTCGACGTGATGAATGGATTAAAGCAGGAGTATTCGACTCACTTAGAACTGAGACAATCAACGCTTACGACAGAGTAATTGGACTTGATCTCTCAGATGTGGCAATAGATGGCTCATTGCACAAAGCACCCAGTGGAGGGGAAGGAACTGGCAAGAATCCAACTGATAGAGCCGAACTTGGATAAAAGTGATTAATAGTAACGGAGAAAAATGGCATTCCTTTTGGCTGGGCAATTGATGGCGCAAATCGTAATGATTCACTACTACTGACAGCGACATTAGATGACACAAATAGCTCTGGCTTGTTACAAGAGATCGAGACAATTTGGCTTGATCGAGGATACGACTCTGTCTTAACGAGTGCAAGCCTAATAGAGTGAGGAATAGATGACTCAATTATGGCCCCAAGAAAAAAAGGGTAAAAAATCTAAAACCCAGGGCCGGCCCATGGGAATGGGCCGGCCAGTAGAACGCACAAATTCATGGCTGTCTAATTTCGGTCAGTTGCGCAGAAACACTGATCTTAAAAAAATTCACAGACTCGCTCGGATAGCGTTTGCAGTAGCAATTCTGCTCACTGCTAAGTTAATTTACTGGCTAAATTGCTGGTCACGAGTGGCTCCACCTATCCAGTAAACCTCTAAGGACTTTCGCGGGTTAATTGTTCTAAGAAAAAAACGCGTAAAGTTAATCGTCCGCTTTATGATGGAGCGAGCATTTGGGGCAAAAATTCGAGATAAACGTAACTTCAAAGACTTTTTACCCGTCATATCAATTCCTATCCAACTTTGAACGTCGAAGACTATCTATAAAAACTGAAAAATTCCGAGCGCAACTTGAAATCAATATTTTCAATATTACTAGCAAGAGTCGTAAATACACTCCTAATCCAAGCAGCCTTATAGTTATCGGAGCAATTCCAGGGGATGTTTTTTTCGCAAATCTAATAAGCGACTTGTGATGGGCGAGCGCCATTTTTATTGGATGTTTGTCCGCAGATGCGGCTCCAACGTGAATGCAAGTAGCTTTTTTGGCTACGCGAATATGCCAACCTAGCTCTTTCAGTCTCCAACATAGGTCAACTTCTTCGACATACATAAAATACTCTTCGTCAAATCCACCCACCTCTCTCATGGCAGCAGTAAGAGCCAAAAAGCAAGCACCATTTACCCAATCTACCTCTGAATCCCCACTTATTGTCTGTGTGTCGACATGATATCTCTTAGAGTAGTTACCATTTGGCGCTACTACTCCTAAGAAAGCTTGGCGCCATGACCGCTTGATAGTTGGGAAAGGCTTTCCGGATCGCTCCACAGTTCCATTTGGTCTTACCAAATTAGGTGCAACAATTGCCGTCTTGCCATATTCAGTTGCTTCCCGAAACATTTCTACTAATCCATTGCCAATCAGCGTGGCATCTGGATTACAAATTAAAACATAGCTTGTTGTGACTTTGGCCAGAGCTATATTGACGGCTTTGCCGAAGCCCCAATTGGTTGAACAGCCAATGTACTCAAAGGCCGGAAATGATTCCTTGGCAATACGGAAAGAGCTGTCGTTTGAATTATTATCAACAATTATAATGCGGTCTAGCCCCTGATTAATTAAGCTTTGAATGCATTCACAAAGATTTTGACCAGAGTTATAATTGACAATGATGCCAGTCACATTAGTATAAGTCGTCACTGCATTTCCCGGTATTGGTTAGATGAGGATGACTCAACTCTGAAGAAGCCGAAGTAGATGAAACGGCAGTGATTTGACGAGACGTTCGAACGCCTCAACTTATGCTTTTTGCAATTGAATACCGATATTCTCAGCACCTCGGTTGGAGCATTTCCAAACATCTTTTCCCAGAATAGCTTTCTTGAGGTCACTTTGCGGTTTTTAGGCTGTCAGATAAATTTTGTTGGTCTTGCAATATCCCGACGTTGGCAGGTCTTCTTTAGCCATTTGATTTCTTTTCCCTGGCAATATGCTTATTTATTTGTCAAGTATTTGATATAGATCTCTATGGAGAGCCCGGGACAATAATTTGGTGGAAAGGAAATGAACTCTGAGTGGGAAGCAGACCATGGTGAATTTACGCTTAAGTCAAGTTTGCGCTCTCCTTTGTCCAAGTCGTTAAAGATTAGGAAGAACTTGAGTCATGCAGCTAAAAGTATGATATATCACGAACTCTCCCTGCGTACGTTTTTCCATAACAGGTCACGCTTCTGGAAGGGCCGCAACCCGATTAATGAAATCATGAATCTGGTAGTCTTTTCAAGGATTCTTTCTCCAGCTTCCAAGAAGCGAACCTATGAGGAAAAAGACAGATTCTTCGAGAAGATGGACTTTAGCCAAGATGACCTTTATCGCTCCATGAGCCTTATTGATACTTTAAAAGATCCAGTCCAAGTTCACCTCAATCGGAAAATGAAAGAGCTATATAATCGCAGCAGTGAACTTGTTTACTATGACGTGACTAACTATTACTTTGAAATTGACGATCAGGATGAATACAGTAAAAAAGGGTTTCCAAGGAACACCCGAAGGATCCAATCATTCAGATGGGATACCCATTAGTTACCGTCTTTTCCCAGGAAATACAAATGGCCGTGAAACGCTAATCCCACTGTTTGCCAACATGAAAAAGGAGTACGGCATAAGCCACGCTATTGTCGTAGCCGAAAAGGGCCTAAACACTTCTGACAACATTGCCTTCAACATAGTTGCCGGCAATGGCTACGTGTTCTCACAAAGCTTAAGGGGAGCCAACAGGGACTTTAAAGACTTTGTTCTAGATGACAGCGGGTATATGACTCTAATTGAAGGATTTAGATTCAAGTCCGGGCTAGTCCCAAGAGTGATCAACGTAACTACAAATGAAGGCAAAAAGCAAAAGGTTGAAGTTGATGAAAAGCAGGTGGTGATTTACAACTCAAAGTATGCCGCTAAAGCCAAAAAGGATAGAGAGGCCATTATCCAAAAGGCCCTTGAACTCATTGAAAATCCCTCAAAGTACAAACGTGCCACTTCCTATAGACAGCTAAGTATGTGAAGAACCTGGTCTTTGATCCAAAGACTGGAGAGATCGTCACAATGGATAAAAAACTTCTCTTTGACGAGAACAAACTCAGGGAAGAAAAGAAGCTGGAAGGGTACTATGTGATCGCAACAAATGAATGCAAAAAAAACAGATGCCGAGATGCTAGGTATTTACAAGGGCTTATGGCAAATTGAGGATGCTTTCAGGGTGACAAAAAGTGATCTTGAAACAAGACCGGTATTTCTATCACGTCAAGACCGAATTGAGGCTCATTTCCTCGTCTGCTTTATCGCCCTTTACATTGCGAAGCCACTCGCCAAAAGACTTGATAACAAACACCCAATTGCCAAGATAGCGACCAGTTTAAATTCAATGTCATATACCTTCTTAGAGGACAATCTATTTGTAGGCGATTACTGTGACGACGTATCTGCTGACGTAAAAGAGAAGCTGGGAATAGATCTTGATAGAAAGTACCTAACCAGAGGTGGAATCAGGACGATCTTAGAAAATACCAAGAAATCCGCTGGATTTTTATCACGAATAATTCAAAATAATGCCCTATTTACCTGGGATTATGACTAGTTTAATTAGAATTAACTGCCAAAGTCAGGGCATAGCTTCAAATGCATCACCCAAAGTAAAGACAGGCACAAAATGTTACTTAGCCATCGCCCGGAAATATCTCGCAAAAAGTCTCGAATGGGCAAATTTCGTTAACAGAGGGAATGAGCTAGAACATTCGCCTTTTGCTCAGCCTTCCGCAGTTGGTGGCCATTACTGGAATGATTTTCGGAACTGAATCTCACGAATGATAGAAATGGAGCTGATTTTTGCGCGAGCATCTTGATTTGGCAATAGGATCTAGTTTGATGACTATTGCACATATTGCCGTTGGAGCTTCAATACTTTACTTTCTGGGTTTCGGGGTTGGCATGATTGCTAGGCCTGCTTTAGTCAAGAACTTTGATTTGGAATGGAGTGGTCAAGCTGGCAAAACCGAGGTCAGGTGCTATTATGGAGCACTTTCAGTGGGGCTTTCTATTTTTATGAGCTACCTAATGTATAGGCACATGACTTTGCCTGCTCTCACTGGAATGTGTATATTTGCTACTAGCGTTTTTGTAATGAGAGTGTTCGGAACGGCGTTAGATAAGAGTTGGGCAAGTTCGTATAGCAAACTTGCAATTCCAACGGAAGCATTATTTGTTCTAGCCTTAGGCGGGGCGAGGATCCTTGCCTGACAGGGAGATCTCTCGGGTGCATTCCTCGAATGGAAACGTTTTTAAAAATGAAGGTGTAACTGTCGTTGTTCCGGTGCTAAATGAATCTTTGAACATTCGTGAATGTTTGCAATCTATTTTGGATCAAGACTACCCATCCATAGTTGAAATACTAATAGTTGATGGTGGTTCTACCGATGACACGCTCGACATAGTTTATGAGTTGCAACAAATTGATGGCCGCATCGAAATACTTCATAACCCGCGTAGAATTCAAGCTAGTGCTCTAAATGTTGCACTTGATGTTGCAAAAGGATCATTTTTGGCACGCGTAGACGGCCACTGTGTGCTTGATCCTAATTACATCTCCACAGCCGTAGACACATTTTCAAAATGTCTTGCAAGTGCCGTTGGCGGGGCAATAAATCCGGTTGGGAAAAACTGGAAGGGGAAAGGAATAGCCATGGCCATGAAATCCAAATTAGGATCGGGTGCGGCTAGCTTTCACCGACCAGAGGAGCCTCAAGGATACGTCGATACCGTATATATGGGGGTATTTGATATAGAGGATCTTCGCAAAGTCGGAGGATATGACGAGGAGTTCCCAGTCAATGAGGATGCCGAACTTGCATTCCGGTTAGGAGAGCTAAACGGAATTTGGTATAACCCTGAGATTAAGTCGATCTATTACCCCAGGGAGACTTTCAAAGCGTTGGGCATCCAGTATTTTAGATACGGAAGGTTTAGGGCTAAAACTGTGTTAAAACATCCAAATTCACTTTCACCTAGACAGTTGGCGGCCCCCGTTTTGATTATTGCGTTGATGTCAAAGAGGAGAAAGTACGTGGCGCTAGCTTATATGTCGCTAGTAGGCTCCAGATCACTTTCGGAAGCAATTGAGAGTCCAACTGGCGGTATCGGTTTTCTTTTTTCAGTGCCGATAATGCACTTTTGCTGGGGTTTTGGCTTTTTGTACGGCGTAGTCATCGAATCTGTCCTATCTATTTTGCCAGGCAGGAGAAAATTGCAATAAATTGTTATTAGGCACTTAGCCCCCGATTAGAGAATATATGACCCACGTCATTGATCTGTGAAAATGGTCTGCCGAAAACGAATGGAGTTGAAATGAGTGTTGCAGTTACGAAGTCGTCTGAGACTACAAACCAGGCGGTGAAGTTGCATCCTGATGTAATTGACACTACTGAAGAAGAAGTATTAAAGGCAGTTGAGCGAGCTCGAGAGGAGTTCAGTATCTGGTCGGCACTTAGTTTCAAAGAGCGGGCCAAGCATTTGGCCAAGGTTCGAAAACTACTTGCAGAGAGCGCGGATGAAATCGTCGATGTTATAGTATCGGACACTGGAAAAGTTCCCACTGAGGCACTTGTCAATGAAGTAGTTGTAACTGTTGAGCTGATGAGGTGGTATGGGGCAAATGGTGAAAAAGCACTAGCTCCGACAAAAGTCAACCCGGGGATTCTAATGGCTCATAAAAGCGGAGAGATTCGTTATGAACCCTATGGCGTGGTTGGAATTATCAGTCCTTGGAACTACCCATTAACTCTGTCCATGGGTCCAATTGTCGCAGCACTTTTTGCCGGAAATACCGTTGTCGTAAAACCGTCGGAAGTTACGCCTCACGTAGGCATAGCAGTGGGTGAGTTATTCAAAAAAGTTGCAAATGAAGTAGGGGCCTATCATAATTTGGTCCAAGTAATAACAGGCCCTGGAAAAGTTGGCGATACGCTTGTAAGAAGTGGAGTAGACAAAGTCGCTTTCACTGGCTCTGTTAAAACCGGCCAAGCCGTGATGAAAGCAGCTGCTGAAACTTTGACTCCAGTCGTTCTTGAACTAGGTGGAAAAGATCCGATGATTGTATTGGCTGACGCTGATATAGACAGAGCCGCACGGGGTGCTGTCTGGGGAGCATTTACGAACTCAGGACAGACGTGTATGGCCGTAGAGCGAGTATATGTTGAAAAGGAAGCATATCAGCCATTTTTAGACAAAGTCGTGGAGATTACATCTAAATTGAAGCAGGGTTCTGGAGATGGTTTTGATTTGGGCGCTATGACTTGGAAACGCCAGAAAGATATTGTCAGAGCTCATTTAGATGATGCGATTTCAAAAGGTGCAGTGGTAGCAGCCGGAGGAAATGATTTGATTGTTGGGGGCAGGGAGTCAATTGAACCGACTGTATTAGTAAATGTGAACCACTCAATGGCGATAATGACCGAGGAAACATTCGGGCCTATCTTGCCAATTATGGAAGTTGCTAATGAAAAAGAAGCTCTTGAGCTTGCAAATGATTCAATTTATGGGCTGAACTCTTCTGTCTGGGGAAAGGATCCTCAAGCGCTAGATCGAGTAGCCAGTGGATTACAGGCGGGAAATGTTTGCATCAATGACACCATGGTTTCATATGCACTTTCTGCACTCCCATTTGGAGGGGTCAAATACTCGGGCATTGGCAGAACTCACGGAGTCGAAGGTTTAAGGTCAATGACACAGACGAAGTCGATTGCACGCGACCGATTTGGGCTTAAGACAGAGATGCAGTGGATGCCACTTCCTAGTTGGCTTGGGAAAGGGGCCAAATTGCTTTTGAAATTGCGCAAATAGAGTCACTTGATATCGGCACAAGCTATTTTAAGTGTCGCCAAAATATTTTAAGGCTGATTGTGCTTTATTAATTTGGGATTAACAGCTATCATCTAAGTGTTTTTGAATAAGTTGAGATTTCACCGCTCTCAACTAGCTCAAGGAAAATATCCACAAGCTCTGGATCGAATTGCTTTCCAGATTGGTTTTTAATTTCCTCAATTGCTTCTTCAACTGGGAGCGCCTTTCTATATGGCCTATCATGGGTCATAGTGTCAAAAACATCTGCAATGGAACAAATCCTTGCTTCTAGCGCTATGTCAGCACCTGAAAGGCCATGTGGGTAACCGGAGCCATCAAAATGCTCGTGATGCGAAAGACAAATATCTCGTGCAACTTGAAGCAAGCGGTATTCGCCTCCTTCAAGAATCTCAGCTCCAACGATAGTATGTTTCTTATTTTCCTCGAATTCCTCCTCCGTTAATTTCCCAGCTTTTAAAAGTATCCTGTCAGGTACACTTACTTTTCCAAGATCATGCAGAGGAGCTGCTTTACGCATAATGTCAATCATCGAATCACTAAATCCAACCTTTCTGGCAATCGCCGCGGCAATATTTCCTACTCTCTGTGTGTGATTGCCGGAATCATCGTCGCGGTATTCAGCAACATAAGCCAAACGTGCAAGAACTTCGCTTCTCGCTATCTCCAATGAATTCGTGCGATCTAGGACCATTCTTTCCAAGGACCTTTTCTGGTCTCGAATTCCCAGTTGCAGCCGCCTAGTCTCGAGTAAATTTGCCACTCGCAGAGTCACTTCGCGTGATTCCAATGGTTTTACAAGATAGTCATTTGCTCCTTTAGCCAGTGCCCTAGTCTTGGCCTCACTTGTAGCATCAGCCGTTACCACCATTACCGGAATGTGATCATCGGAAGCCAGAGATTCTCCCAGCCTTTCCAAGAATTCAAGTCCATCCATATGTGGCATATGCAAGTCCAAAATAATCAAATCAGGAGAAATAGCAGATAGTTGATCTAGCGCTCTGTGTCCGTCAGTGTGAAGGTGTATATCCTTGTAACCGGCTTTAGTCAGAAACTGTCTAAAAAGTTCCAAGTTTACTTCGCTGTCATCAATAACCAAAATGGTGAAGTCAACATTATGTGCTATATTCATTACTTTTCTCCTTTAAGTTATCGTTTAATTGCTACTAACACCGTTGAATGTCTAGTGCGCAAAAATTTAAGTGATTTGTGCTGTAGCGGTTGATGAAAGTGTTGGCCATCCTTAAAGTCTTACCGTGTTCGAATTTGAATTTGCGTTAATAAGGTGTCTCAGACGTTCCAGATCCAGTGGTTTTGGAAGGTACGCAATAGCTCCTAATGCAAGCATTCTCCTAACCTTGTTTTCACTGGCAATTCCGCTGACAATGATTATCGGAATATTCGCGGTTTCTAGATTTGTCTTCAGTATTGTCATGACTTCAAAGCCCGTCATATCAGGCAGCGAAATGTCCATGACGACAAGCTCAGGCAAAATATTTTGAACCAGATCTACACCCTGCCTGCCGGTTTGAGCGGCGCAGACACTAATCCCAAGATTTTCGCATACAGCTTTCAATAATTCAACGTGTTCACTATTGTGCTCTATGTATACAATATTTCGTGTATTGATCATGGCTTCTTCAGGACCACTTGCAGCCAAATCGTCTAAGTCGTCATAAGTATCCCCTCTTGGGCTGTCTGTTGCTTCGGGAAGGTTAACAATGAAAGAGCTTCCAACACCGAGTTCACTTGTGAATTCAAGACTTCCTGCCATTATCTCACAAAGGTGTTTACTGATTGAAAGCCCCAAACCATAGCCTTCCTTTCGGTGAGTCAGTACATCAAGCCTGTCAAATTGGGAAAAAACTCTGTCAAAGTGATCGCTCGATATGCCAATACCTGTGTCTGCTACCTCAATTTCTAACCAACGATTCTCCTTAATGGATATCGCACATTTTACTTCTCCACCCTCAATATTGAATTTAATTGCATTTGAAACTAAGTTCAAAAGCACCTGCCTTAACCTCTTAGGATCGCAGAAGGAGTAAACATCCCTTTCAACTAAATTTAAGAATTGCAAATCTACTAGGTTTTGTTTCGCAAGCGGCTCAAACAAAGCTACAACTTCTCTGGTTAATTCAGTAACATTTGATAATTCGAAATTTAGATCATAAATGCCAGCCTCTATTTTGGCAATATCCAACATATCCTTGACAAGACCCTCAAGATGCTTAGCCGATCTTAAAATGTACTCAAGAGATTTTCTCTTATCCTCCGGGATTTCATTATCGGAGAGCAAAAGATCCGTAAAGCCCAGAATTGCACTTAACGGAGTCCGCACCTCATGGCTAAATGATGTTAAAAAGTCACTCTTAGCTTTGCTGGACTGTTCAGCCTTTTCCCTGGCCTGGGCAAGTGCAACGGTGGTCTCTTTCAACTCCGTCACGTCAAAACTAATGCCAATCAAAGATGCCTTGGTAATGTCATCTAAGTCAATCGGCACTGCTCTTGCCGAAATCCACTTTGTATGGCCTGTTGGCTCGACAATGCTGTAATCCACTTCAAAAGGCTCTTTATTGAGAAATGACTTAGATTGAGCGTCACGCAAAATGGCCACAACCTCCGGATCCATAGTTTTTATCCGCTCGGTGAAGGCAATTTTGTTAGAATCGTAGTGAATCCCAAAGTCGCTTAGCTCTTCATTATTGGCAAAGTAAACTATAGAATCGTCGTAGTACCTGTATTGCCAAAATACAACTCGGCCTGCTTGCATGGCTAACTCAAGCCAGAATTTAGATTGAAGAGAAGCCACGCTCATTTGGGAGAACTTCCCGTCATGTGATGGTATAAGTTCCCGCAGTTGTTCAGTATTTCTATCTCCCAGAATTTGCTCACGGGCAGACAGCCTCTCTCCATAGATGTCCACTATCACTATATCGGCATATTTCTATTGAACTGTAGAGGTAGAGGGATTTAGTTCAAATATAGTACCTTTGAATCTGTCGTAAACTTGCTAATAGCACCTACTTGGTTCATTTAGTGGTTATTTGGAAAATGAAAATATCCAGATAAGCTAAACAATTAGCTGACTAGCGTGCCCCCGTAGCTCAGAGGATAGAGCGTCGGTTTCCTAAACCGTGCGTCGCAGGTTCGAGTCCTGCCGGGGGCGCCAGAAAAGAGCAGTTTGCGGAGTGTGAAAACTGCTTGTCGAATATTTGTGGTTCTCACATATATTTCGATGTTGTTAAGAACATTAATTTTTCGCTCATTTTTTCTTCTTGCTAGAGCGGACAGATATTGATCTTCCTGCTAGCTCGGTTTAATAGATACATCCAATTTCTGAAAATATTGTTAAGCGAACCTATCCTAGACATTAGAACTATTCAATTACCCATCTAGAAGCCAGACTCCGTATATATGTTTGTGCAGATTTATATGGAAGTGGCTTCAAGAGCCTCCGAAATTAGCTTCCTTTAACTGCTGATGCCGCAAACTCGCTGCCATCAGTTAAATGTTTTAGAGGCCTCATTTCGATCACGAAGAAAGCGCCTTCATCATTCAATGCAGTACTTTATCTCCCCTGAAAGTAATTTGTGCACGCATTTTCGGAGTTTTGATAGTGGTCTGCGCCATCATAGAGAGAGTTACTCTCGGCGATAGATTAACAACTCGCCAACATTCAGATGCGGGAAATGTCTACGAGCTAATCCGGGGCGAGTTACCCAAGCGTCGCCACAAAAGCAAGAAGCTACTCTCAGATGGGATGCAGCCACTCGCTTCGATAATTACTTAACTGGATTTGGCTGAGCTGTCGGTCGGAACCAGGTGCAGCATCTTTTATAGGTTTCTTTCCTAAGTGGCGTATTATGCGGCCAGTGTCTTCAACCTTGCACCATCCTGTAGTGTATGCTACATTAAGAATGGGCCGAAAAGGCTAGCGTAGAGAGGATGCCAACTATGGATGTGAGAGTGCCACGACAAAAGTGTGAATCGAGCTATCGGTCCCGAATCGCCGGGCCATGGGATCGTGTGGTACGGGTTACCCACTGTGTTGACTGTTATCCGACCGGCTGTTCCCTCCTCGCCTATGTGCGGGATGGCGTGGTCGCTTACGAGGAAGCCCCCGGCGACCTCGCTGTTGTAGAAGAAGGCGTTCCCGACTCGAATCCGATGGTGTGCCAGAAGGGGTTGGCGTGGAGTCGCCAAATGTCCTCTCCCGATCGACTGTTGCACCCGATGAAGCGGGTGGGTGAACGGGGTTCAGGCTGCTGGGAGCGCATTTCGTGGGATGAGGCGCTCGTAGAGGTGGCCGATTCCATTATCGACGCGATAGAAGAAATTGGACCGGCGGCTGTGGTCCATGAAGGTTCTCCTGAGATAGGTGCGGTTGTACCTGCCTCTCGCTTTACTCGACTACTAGGTGCGACGCATCTTGACGTGAATGGCTCGATAAATGATTTCTGGGCCGGGTTCCATCAGGTTTTCGGCAAGTCAGCTTTCACTTCGTCGGTCGATGACGTATTCCATTCGGACTGCGTGCTGATCTGGCACTCTAACCCGGCGTACACGCAGATACCGAGCTTCCATTACATTACGGAGGCCCGCTACAAGGGGGCGCAAGTTGTACTTATCTCACCGGACGTCAGCCCCAGCCACTCCCACGCCGACATTCATGTCCCGGTCAGACACGGCAGCGACGGAGCACTTGCGCTGGCCATGTGCCAGGTGATCTTGTCAGAGAACCTTGCAGATCTCTCATTTGTTCGATCACAGACGGACCTATCATTGCTGGTTCGCCGCGACAACGGGGCTTATCTGACTGAGGCCGATCTCACAGGAGGTCGCGATGATCGCTTCTTCCATGCACATCGAGCTCGCGGACTAGTTCCAGTGGATCCCGCCTCCTTACTGCTCGATTTCCATCCATTACTCGAAGGAGTCATCGAAGTCTCCGTTGGTGATTCCGTCGTTGAGGTGGAACCATTACTTGCTCGGCTTCGACGCATGCTCGACGAGCATTACAAGCCTGAAGATGTCGAGAGTATATGCGGGGTAAGCGCCGAAACCATTCGCACGATTGCTCGGTGCGTGGCTGGGGGAAGAACAAAGATTGTGACCCCTGGAGGCGTGACTAAGTATTTCCACGGCGACCTGATGGCTCGCTCAATGCTGCTTCTCCTCGCTTTGACAGGCAATTGGGGCCGCAAGGGCGCCGGCACAGGCGGTTGGGCTGTCGGGATGTTCGACGGTCTCACCCTTGCAATGAGCAAGGCATCCCCTGGCATCCAAGGTGCTGCGGAGTTTCTCGATGGGATGGAGATGATGACCGAGGATTTGCGGTCTCTAGATCCCACGCTCACTGGGGAACTGGCGGGAAGCGCCCTGTGGCGGTCTCTTGGTCCAGCCATTGGAATGGTCCCTCCAGCATTCTTTTGGTACTGGCATGCCGGGTTTCGTCAGCGCCTGGACGACATGGTCAAGAGCGTTCCTAGCATGCCCAGGACATTCGGCGAGCTCATGGATGAGGCGATCAACGCTGGCTGGTGGGGAGCGGCGGCGGCGCCAAGGCCTGACAAGCCACCTCGGGTGTTGCTCGAGATTGCCGGGAACATGCTGCGTCGGACAAGGGGAGGTCACGAGGTCTTAATCGAACAACTGTGGCCTCAGTTGACCAAGATAGTAGTGTGCGACATACGGATGTCCGAGACTGCTCGTTACGCCGACATCCTCCTGCCGGCGGCCCACCACTATGAAAAGCCGGGTTTCGGCATGGCAACTCCATGGACAATGATGCTGACATACAGCGATAGAGCTGCGGCTCCAGCAGGAGAGTCACGAACCGAATGGGAGATTTTATCCGCGCTTTGTAGGGTCTTGGCGCAGCGCGCTGCCGACCGTGGCTTGGAATCGTTCACCGACACGCCTGGTGTTGTCCACAACTATGCTGACCTGTGGAACCAATTCACCTTCGGCGGCGTGCTGTCGACAGACGAAGACCTGGCCGAGGAGATGGTAAGAGACGGGGTTTACGCTGGAAAGCTCCCCGAGGGGACGTCGATAGATACACTCAAGAAGACTGGCTGGACTCGTTACACAGGATGGGGTCTCATGGCTGAAGGTCAGGCTTCACCCTTCCCGGAAGCCGAAACCCACTCGCCACTGAGAAACCACGTAGAGTTGGGTCTTCCATATCCCACCCTTACCAGACGGGCTCAATTTCTGATCGATCATCCGTGGTTTGTAGAAGCAGGGGAGGACCTTCCAGTACATAAGGACCCACCAGCTATGGGTGGGCATTATCGATTCCGCTTGTCAAGCGGGCACAATCGATGGAGCATTCACGCCATGAATACTACTAATCCGCTGTTGCTCCAGACCCATCGAGGCAAGCCATTTATTTTGATCAACAATGACGACGCTTTCGAACTGGCAATAAATGACGACGCACCGGTCCGAGTGTGGAACGATGCGGGTGAATTCGTGGTCGACGCTCGCGTCTCTTCGGCACAGCGACCTGGTGCGTTAACTGTTTACAACGGTTTCGAGGGTTTCATGTTCGATGGGGGAGGAGGCCCCAATGAGGTTGAGCCTGGCTGGGTCAAGTGGTTGGGTTTGGTAGGCGGATACGGACACCTTACTTACACACCGGTGGAATGGCAACCTATTCCTGCCGATCGTTGCGTCCAAGTCAATATCGCACCGGCATAAAGCATCGCGATAGGGTTGGTTTGCCGTTTCGCCTCAGGCGGAACTTCTCTCGACACCCACCGCCTCCATGATCTCGAACCGGTTTATTTGATTCGTCCCCTCGTAGATCTGGGTGAGCTTGGCGTCACGTAGAAGCTTTTCCACTCCGTATTCGTGCATGTACCCATAGCCGCCCATAATCTGGATTGCATCGAGTGCATTGGCGACGGCTGCATCGCCGGCGAAGGTCTTTGCCATCGACGACAGTTTCAGGCTCGGTCGACCAGACATGAACGAGCGTGCCGCGGCTATGACTAAGTGTCTGGCGGCCTCTACGCGTATTGCCATGTCAGCAAGCATTAACTGAACTGCTTGATGATGGACGATCTGTTTGCCTCCTTGGACTCGGGACTCGGCATACTCGAGGGCGCGTTCGTACGCCGCTCTCGCTATGCCAAGTGCGATGGCGGCCACAGCAGGCCGGCTCATCACCATTATCAGCCGGTTCAGTTCCCAGGCTCCGCCTTCGGGTCCGATGAGATGATCCTCGGGAACAGTGACGTTGTCAAAAACAAGCTCAGCTGCCGGTGAAGCGCGCTGACCCATTTTGTCGAATACCTGGCCAACCGAGAAACCTGGTGTGTCTGCAGGCACGGCGAGACAGACCATAGCCTCGCGAATAGGCTTAGATGGATCAAGTGAGGCAAAAACCGTTACGAAGCTGGCTATAGAGCCGTTTGAAATGAACACCTTTGTGCCGTTAAGCACATAGTGGCCGTCACGTTTGACCACAGTTGAGCGCGGGTGGCTGCTCGGATGGCCCTGGATGAAGTCCGACCCCATGTCAGGCTCGGTAGCAGCCAAAGCAGCCAGCTGGGGCGCATCGGTTGACCAGGTATCGACGATTGGTTTGACGAATCGGTCGTAAAGTGCGGGGTCCAGTGAGGCCAGAATGGGGGATAAGCCGAGGCTGGTGGCGCCGAAAAGGACAGCGCAACCAGCACAAGCGGCTGCGAGTTCCTCCGTTGCGACCATTGTTCCGATTGGGTCGAGGCCGGCTCCGCCTACGGACTCGGGAAGCGACAGGCCAAGAATACCTGCGTGAGCGGCCTCACGGATCAACATGTCACGTTCTGGCGCTTCGGGATTCTTGTCGAGCATCAGCGCCCGAGGGACAATGAAGCGTTGGGCGAATTCGCGTGCCCATTCGCGCGTTTCATAATGGGTTGCGTTCAGTTCAAGATCTGTCATCGTCGGGCAC
>JAJYDO010000072.1 GCA_021777355.1 Actinomycetes bacterium
ACTAAGGCAAGATCTAAATCTCCTGAGGCCTTTATGCCTGAGGCAATTCCTGACGCACTAAATCCAAGTGGTTCGCATATAGTCACGGATAAATCCCCAATGCGCTAAGTCCAAGGGTTTCTTTAAGTCCAAATACCAAATTGGCACACTGGATCGCCTGCCCGGCAGCGCCTTTTATCAAGTTGTCTAATACGGAAAAAGCCATGACATAGTTAGTTCTCTCATCAAATGTCGCAGAGATCTGGCAATAATTCGAACCAAGAGTGGATTTGATTTCAGGCGGAAAGTCGACAACGCCAACAAATTCCTCATCTTTGTAAAAGTCGAGAAGCACATTGCTCAATATTTCAGGTGTTACGGCGATTTCTTTTGAGGGTCGAGCGTAACAGGTGGTTAGAATTCCCCTGTTAATTGGAAGCAAGTGAGGGGTAAAGAGAATTTGTGCGCCTATGACCTGTTCCATCTCTGGCGTGTGGCGATGATTTGAGACTCCGTATGAGAAGTAGTTCTCATTTAAAGATGCAAAGAGATACCTACTGTCAACCTTGCGTCCGGCTCCACTCACCCCGGATGCTCCATTGACAATTACTCCTGCCTTATCGATTAAATTGCCTTGTATTAGAGGTGCCAGACAGAGCGCGGCAGCTGTCACGTAACACCCGGCCACGGCAACTAATTGAGCATCTTTAACACCTTCCCGACTAATTTCTGGAAGTCCATAGACTGCAGTTTTTAACCACTTTTCTTGATTGTGCTCGAATCCGTACCATTTCTTATAGAGATCTTTGTCCTTAAGGCGAAAATCAGCGCTCAGGTCCACGACGTGAGAAACTCCAAAATCTTCCAAGAGGATGGGGGCTAGTTCCAATGAAAGACCGTGGGGAAGAGCTAAAAATACAAGATCCAAACCTTTGAAATTAGACGGATTGCTGTCGCATAACTTGAACTCACCGTATCTCGGGAGTAAAGCCGGATTTAAAGAAGTCACCTTCTCCCCCGCATTTGTAGAGCCGCTCGCTGCAACTAAATCAAAGCTCGGATGGGCTCCAAGAAGCCGCAATAACTCACTGCCTCCATAGCCGGATGCGCCAAGGACACCTGTTCGGATATTCATAGCATTATCATACCATCAACTGCATACCTATGCAACATCTGTAATTGAGGACTTTCGTCCTATGTATTTTCAAAATTTGCGAAACTTTGTGACTTTAGACCTAATAACCAGGAGTTTTTTTAGGACTTTGGGCCCTTTAAGGCTCATTTTTAAAGCGTAATAATAAACGTAGTTCCCGTAAGATCCCAATCCCGAATGGAGAAAACCGAATGACTAGTACCCCAGATATTACGTATGCCGAGAAGCTTGCGAAGGGGGAACTTGACCTTGGATGGCTTAGAAATGTCTCCTCCGAATGGGGTGTAAGAGCAAAACCCTCTAAAATTGGGCTAACTTTAAGAGATATTGCAATTGGTTCCTATGGCATAATCCCAGATGTTGCACCCAGAAAGACCATGGCTCCAAGGGGCTCCGATGTTGACAGTGACGTTCCGGACATGGGCTACACCATTAATACGAAAGCCGAGGTGTGGAGTGAAAATGTTATGGAACTTTACGAGGAGGCAGTTTCGAGGCAGTGGAGTGCCACCAGGGACATTGCATGGGGAGATATTCCAGAACTAAGCCCTGATTTAGAGCACGCTATGAGCCAACTGTGCACGCTTCTATCAGAAGTCGAAATGGTTGCAGCCGATTTTCCGGCAAAGTGGCTTTGGAGAATAAATCATGACTATGTTGAGACAAAAATGTTCCTGTGCACCCAGTGTATGGATGAGGCAAGACATACCGAAGTCTTTCGCAAGCGAGCACTAGTTAACGGCGGTGGCCTTGGAAAAGCCAAAGCAGTAGTCGAGGAGTTCTTAAAGCTCATTTTGGATGCAAGCAGCTACGACGAAGGATCCGCATTGATGCACTTGTTGGGTGAAGGAATAGTTCTCTCCCTTTTTAGAGCAGGCGAGCTTATATCACCCTCTCCAGTTGAAAAGCAGATTTTCCGTTTATGCATGCAAGACGAAGCAAGACATGTCGCTTATGGAACAATGCATCTAAAGTATCGACTTCAAAACGACCCTTCCCTTGCTGAAGACTTTCACGCCTTTCTCGACCGTGGAGAAGAGATCATGACCACCCTTTTGAGTACTCCCGAAGTCGTCGAGCCAATTATTGTCTTGGCTGCAGGCGGAGTGGAACAGGCCGCCGAAATTGGAGCAGCCGCCACAGGAATGCTCGGTCAACGAGTTGTTGAAGAATATCTCCAGAGATGCGAAAGAGCAGGCCTTGACCGCAGGTCAAGACTTACTCTCCCGACAGATCTCGACTGGGTAAGCCAAGCATTGGCTTCCAAATAGGAGAAGTGAAGATGACCACAACGCAACTGCCGGAAATCGATGTTAAATCCAGAGGATGGGTTGACCAGATGATAGTAAATGCCACAAATGACACTAAGTCCTTTTCACATCTTGGTTTTGCGGATCTGCGATTGGCACTTGAAGTCGTTGATCTGGATCACACTTACTCATTCGGTGTAGTTCTCGATGGATATGATTTCGACTGCTTGGGAGAGATTGATAGTTTCGACGATTTTCAGCCCGAAGTGACTCTCTCTGGAACTGTTGAAGTATGGCGGGAAATGCTTTCAAATATAAAAGCACATGGTGCAGCCGACACTGCTCATACGCTAAATACCCTTACAATTGCTGAATTTCCCATGCAGGCAAAGTCCCAAGACCCAATCGGGCGTGACAAGTTCTTTCGATATGCAGCTACGCTTCAAGAACTTTTCGATCACGCATTTACCCACCAAAAGGGCGGCGACAAATAAATGGCTCTTTTAATCGCACCTTCATGTATTGGATGTGGAGTATGCGAAATGGCATGCCCCACAACTGCGATTACCCAGACTAAAGCATTTCCTGTTATCTACTTGGTGGACCCTCTGTTATGCAATGACTGCCAAAGATGCGTGCCCTTATGTCCTGTAGATGCCTTTAGCCAAGATCCGGCATGGGCAGTTTGCCGCGGCCACGGATGCCCTCTTTCTTCCCACAAATATGCAGATTGGGAGTGCTCAGAAGGGTCGGAGAGATGCAAAGAGTGCGGTGCCATGATGTGGAAATCCCCAGGGGGCCAGTGGGAGTGCAGCTGGTGCCGTCTTGGAGAGGCCCATCACGGAACAACCTGTCCAAAATCACGAAAAGTTCTAACAACAACCAATTCCTAAGGAGAAGACATACAAATGACATCCACTTTAGAAAATGAATCCAAAGAGGCAAATACCTTGAAGAACGGACAACCCCGTCCGGTCAAGGTTGAACTCTTTTCATCGGAGAGGAGAAGACCTCCAAAGAAGGCCGGCATGGAGCAGCACTTTGGTCCAACTGATCCTAAGATAGATGCTCTCAAACTTCCTGTAATCGGAAAGCCTCTTACGAAGCTTTTTAAGAGCCGTCCATTCCAATTTATGATGATCCTGCCCAACCAGGCAATATTTTGGATTGTCATAATCGGAGGAATTATCGGAGGCAGCTATGCAATGCCTGCCGGAGAGAACAACTTCGGAACAGTTATTACGTGGTTCATCTGGTTCTGCTTGATTTTCATCATGATTGTAGGCGTCGGTCGGGCATGGTGCATGATGTGCCCATTCGGCGGGTTTGCGGAGTGGGTTCAACGCCACACCTTTTGGAAGAGAACCATAAAGCCAATTACTGCAAACTGGAAGTGGCCGGAAAAAATGGCCAAATTCGGTATTTTGCCAGCTGTAGGAACTTTCATATTTCTCACTTGGATTGAGGAGTTCTTTAACATAGCAGGACCCGGATACCCAATTTTCACTTCCCTTATGGTGTTAGGAATTGTTGCAACTGCCCTGACTGTGATGCTTCTTTTCGAAAGAAGAACTTTTTGCAGATATCTCTGCCCACTAACCGGACTGATCGGAAGTGCGGGAGCCACAGGAATGGTTGCCGGATTCAGAACCAGGGATCGAGACAAGTGCCTCGCATGTCAAACCAAAGACTGCATGAGGGGAAGTGAAAAAGGATATGGCTGCCCTTGGTTCGAATGGCCGGGATCTGCTTCGTCGAACTTGATGTGCGGGCTTTGCACTGAGTGCATGAAGAATTGCCCTGAGGACAATGTGGGACTATTTCTTCAACCGCCTTTAACTTCAGTTATTAAGCCTGACCGCAGAAGAACTGATGTTGGTATTGCCGTAGTGGCGCTACTTGGATTAGTCGTCTTCCAGCAGTTCAATGCCCTAAGCCCGTATCAAAGCCTGGACAACTGGTTAAACTCGCACACCGGGTTCCAATTTGGGGCTTACGGCTATCCAAACCCCATCGATTACTTGGGAATAATTGCGCTAGCCGCGCTTGTTCCACTTCTTCTAACTGGAATTATTACCCTATTAGTTGCCAAAAAAACTACCACTCAAGTCACGGAGACTAAAGACTCAGGTCCCAGGGTTGTTCCAAGCAGCGGTGGAGTTGCACTACTTGAAGCTCCGGTTGCCCAATCAACGACAAAAACAGTCAAGACGTCACAGTTCAAGACCTGGTTTGTCGCTCTTGCCTATGGAATAATCCCTTTGATGGCCTCTGACTACCTGGCGAGACAGCTGCCGAAGTTTTTGAGCAACTCGCCAAGGATTATTGCAGCAATTTCCGATCCTTTTGACAAAGGCTGGAATCTCTTTGGAACCGCAAAGCTGCACATTGCCAATCAACACATTTTGCTTGGCAACGGCGTTGTAGTAGTCCAAATGGTAGTGGTTGGGATTGGACTCTTGGCTTCACTTTATGCAACAAACAAGATTGTGAAAAACGAACTTGTTCAAGTCTCAAAAAATGCACTTGCAACCCGCGCAATTACGTTGCTTTATGTACTTGCACTTGGCGTGGCAGTCGGCGGTCTCTACTACCCAATGCACGCCGCATTTTAATGATGAAAGAATTATAAGGAGAAAATAATGACACAGGTTTTAGATTCCAAAAGCAAAAATGGTCCACTGTCTAATTCATTAGACAGTGCTCATCCTTCAGTCAGAATCATCAAAGAGAAGTGTGCCGGATGTCAGGAGTGTGTGACTCGCTGCCCCGTGGGCGCACTTGACATGGATCCACATAAGTGGGTGGCCTTGGCAGACTCATCTATTTGCGTTGGTTGCCGCCAGTGCGAGAGGACGTGCCCCTATGGCGCTATCCATGTAGCCGGGCCAATGATAGTTGGGCCGAGTGGGCCGTTAAACCTTTACCATCCTAAAGGTTTGATCGGAGACGTAACTGAGATTCGCCAAGGATTCACTTCATGGGACGAAGCAATAGCCGAGGCCAACAGATGTCTCGACTGTCCTGATCCCACCTGTATGCTCGGATGCCCGGCACACAACGCTATTCCAGACTTTATTGCCGCAATCAGGGCCAAGGACTTAAATGCCGCACATGCGGTTTTGGAAAAGACCTCTATGTGGCCCGATGCTTGTTCAAGAGTTTGCGACTGGAAAACTCAGTGTGAAGGTTCTTGCACCTGGTCATTGGCAGGCGGTGAACCAGTGGCTATCGGAAGACTTGAGCGATTCATTACAGACCAGATGGCTGTAAAGGATATTGAAGTTACTTCAGATGCCGCAAAAGGAATAACTGTTGCAATTGTCGGGGCAGGTCCCGCGGGACTGTCGGCTGCAACTCAGTTGGTCAAAGCAGGTGCCGCAGTAACAATATATGAGCGAGATCGCAATACAGGAGGCGTGATGTCTTGGGGCATTCCCTCATATGTTCTGCCAGATCAAATTGTGGATCGCCCTATCGAATCTTTGATCAAAGCAGGCGTAACTCTAAAAACAGGCGTAGCGCTGGGCCGAGATATTCATATTGAAGACCTCAAAAAGCAGTACAGTGCAGTAATACTCACCCACGGAGCTTCAACTCCGATTAAACTTCCACTTCCGGGCGTTGACCTGGCTGGAGTTGAGGATGCAACTTACTTTTTGACCAATGCCAAAAGCGAACTTGCCAAAGAAAAGCCCGAGGCAATCTATGACGGGGCAAATGTGGTTGTGCTTGGAGCCGGGAACACCGCAATGGATGTCGCGCGGAGTGCAAGGCGACTGGGAGCAAAGGTTATTGCAATTGACTGGATGAAAGAAGAGTTTGCCAAGGTGCGTCCCGATGAAATCCAAGAAGCCAGAGACGAAGGGGTAAAAGTAAACTTCGGAAATACCGTTGAATCCATTGTCGGCCAAAACGGAGTTGTTGCAGGGGTGGTTATCAGAACTACCACTCAAAAAAGCGCCAGTCAACTCCCCAGATTGACAAAGGAACCCGGCACAACGCATCACTGCGACAAAGTTATCCTTGCCATGGGCTACCGTGTCGAAGATTTGGGCGAGGCAAAGCTGCCAAAACTGCCCCATCCTCCACAAAAGCCAAAAGGGCCGATTCCCGACAGACGATGGATTGGCAGCGGGATTTTAAACTCTCCTTACACGAAAGTCGGAAATCTTGCACTTGCCAGAGAGTCAATGTTGGAAGATGCTAGGCTTCCAATCTCTGATGGAATTTGGGCTGCGGGAGACGTACTCGTGGGCCCATCCACAGTAGTGAGCGCCATGGCTCAAGGAAGAGAAGCGGCAAGAGCTCTCATTGAAGCGCTCTCGTCGCCTAAATCAAAGAAAAAATAAGACCGCTGGGTGGGGTTAACTATGCGGCGGAGGCCGGGGTGTCACGGGATCGCCCCGGTCTCTGATTCATTTGAGCCAAATTCATGGCTTCTTGGTTATTTTAATACAATTACTACTACTTTGCAACCACTTTTAACCTGCAACTATTGAAGATACGCTCAGCGAGTGCTGCTATTGTGTCTAGAGCAATTTAAACAAAGGATTATTATGCCTAGATCTGAAAACCGATCATTTGACCAACTCCGTCCGGTTACATTTCAACGTGATTTTACGACTGCTGCCATGGGCTCTGTATTAGTGGGAATGGGAAACACCCGAGTACTTTGCACAGCTTCAATTGAAGCTGACCCTCCCAGATGGCTAAGGGGCACGGGAAAAGGCTGGGTAAGTGCAGAGTACTCGCTTCTTCCGGGTTCATCGCCTGAAAGAGTAAGCAGAGAAGCAGCGAAGGGACGCCAAAGCGGGAGAACACTTGAAATACAAAGACTAATAGCACGATCGCTCCGAAGTATTTGCGACTTGGTGTTGGTTGGTGAACGCCAAGTAATCGTGGATTGCGACGTTATCCAGGCTGACGGCGGCACGCGCACCGCGTCCATCTCAGGAGCTTACATAGCTCTTCACGATGCCTTCACTCGACTTGTGCTCTCTCATGAGATCTCTACTCATCCTCTGATTGATTCATGCGCCGCAGTATCCGTGGGAATAGTGGATGCGGCTGCACTGCTGGACCTGGACTACAGCGAGGATTCAAAAGCCGAAGTAGATATGAATGTGGTAATGAGCGGTTCGGGCAAGTTTATTGAGGTTCAAGGAACCGCTGAGGGAATGCCATTTTCCAGATCTGAACTCGATACGCTATTAGATCTGGCCGGAGTAGGTATCAACAAAATTAAAGAAGCTCAGGCACAAATTCTCTCTACTCCCCCGGCGACGAAACTGCAGTGAAGATCACGGAATTAGTTTTGGCCACTGCCAATGAACACAAGGCTCGAGAAATCAAGCAAGTGCTTATGGGAATCAATATTCTTCCTCGGCCCAGTGAGCTGGGTGAAATTGATGAAATCGGAGACAGTTTAGAAGAAAATGCTCTATTGAAAGCAGATGCCGTCAAAGACTACACAAAAAAGGCGGCTCTTGCAGATGATACCGGGCTTGAGATAGATGCACTTGGGGGAAAACCCGGAGTCCACTCAGCAAGATTCGCACATTGCTTGGCCAGCGATGCGGAAAATGTTGCACATGTATTAAAGCTGATGGAAAACCAATCCAACAGGCAAGCCAAATTCGTCACAGTCATTGCCCTTTCAATTCCAGATGGAGATCATATAATTGCTAAAGGGGAGGTAAGGGGCGAGATCGCATTTGAAGAAACTGGCTCAAATGGATTTGGTTATGATTCAATTTTCATTCCCATTGAAGGTGATGGCAGGACTTTCGGAGAGATGTCGAGCGATGAAAAGAACTCCATTTCTCACAGAGGCCGAGCCCTCCGCGCCTTTTTCGATCAACTAAAAGATTTTGATTGAGGAAGTTTTTCGCCTTCTGCTATAGAGACAACTTTATTTCGCCCCGTACTCTTGGCCTTGTAAAGTGCCTGGTCCGCCCTTGCGATAAGTAGTTCTTCAGAAGTATTAGTCCTCGAGTGGGCCACACCTGCAGAAATTGTTACAGTTCGATTCAAGTTTTGAACTTGGACTATTTGTCTCAACTCTTCCAATATCAATACGGCACCATCTAAATTCGTATCGGGCATGACGAGGCAAAACTCCTCCCCTCCATAACGAGAGAGAAGATCTTGAGACCTAATCCTATTGGACATGGCCGCAGTGACAATACGAAGCGCTTCATCTCCTGCTTGGTGCCCAAATGCATCGTTGTATGACTTGAAGTGGTCAAGGTCAAGCATGGCTATGGAAAGTCCATTTTGACTTCGGGTCGCCCTTACCAATTCAATATCAATCCGCTCGCTTAAAACGCGTCTATTGGCCAAACCGGTTAGGTGGTCTGTTCTGGAACTTTGCTCAAGCTGAATCACGTGGTTGATCTGGTTGGTCATTTGCAGCAATGATGTCATTAGTCCTTGGCCAAACTCCAAAACCCTAAGCCTTTGCCTCCAAGTAATACGACCAAAATCTACAACCATGACTACCGATCCCTGGTCATCTTTCCCACAGGGAACGTAGACTAAACCCTGCTTTCTCATGACGGTTCCAGAACGCAACGCCGAAGCACCTATGTTATCGATTGAAAACTTTGAAAACCCGTCGTTCGTTCCCAATTGGTAGATCACTGTGCCACTTTGGCCGATCCACCTAACTACTCCAACGCCCGCCACAAAAGGCATTGAAGAAATCACTGAGGCGGCTGAGATCAGGGCTTCGGTGACGTCTTTTGAAGTATGGGCAAAATTATTTATTCTCCTGAAGCCGTTTTCAATGTTATAGCTCTGGATGATTGAAGTGACGCCAAGTGAAGTCATAACGTAGATAAGACCAACTACGGATGAGTTCATAATTGCAACCGAAAGAAAATTCGCCCCTCGGTCTCCGGTCGCATAAACAGAGAAAAATATCAAGCCCACGATTACTACGAGTCCGGCACTTCGCATAAAGTTGTCCCCGACAATTGCTAAATACAGCATGCATAAGCAAAGAATGGGAAGGTAAATCATGTTCGATCCACCTGCGGCAACCTGGAGAAAGGCTGTGGCAAATGCCGTGGCTAAAGTTGCAAAAAATACTAAGGGCGGAGTCAATATTATTTGATCACGAGCTCTCATCACCAAGAACTGAACAAATATAGTAAAAACAACAGTTGAAGCCAAAATAATATCGGCAATTAAATAACCCCATCTAATTGGATGAGGTCTAAGGACTAAAAGTGTAAAAACTATAGGAACTTCTATAGCGAGTCCGGCAGCAGCAATCCACATGCCGGTTAGCAGGTGGCGCTTTCCAATATTGTCATGGGCGAAGTGCACTAATTCCCCTTAATAGCAAGGAGACTCTCCCATCCCTTGCCGATATTTACATTATCACCTTTGTTAAGCAACTGGAAGCTCCAATACAATACTTGTACCGCCACCGCCACTTATTGGCGAACGAGCCTCAACTTTTCCACCCATTGCATTGGCTAGTTCAGAAACTATAGCAAGTCCGAGTCCACTGCCTCCACTTCTGGCAACATGCCTGGTCGATGAGAACATTCGATCGAAAATAAATGGCAGGTCTTCCTGGGATATTCCCGGCCCGTCGTCTGAAACCACTATGAGATAAGACTCCCTCTGCGAGTAAAGATTGCGTGTAGCTATGCTTATTTCCACTTTTGATCTCGCGTATTTATATGCATTTTCCACCAAATTTCCAATCATCTGGGCAACCCGGTCGGGATCTCCCTTAAGCAAAATAGGTGCTGCTTCTCCGTCTTTGACTACAAGATTCAAGTTCGCCTCTTCAAACATCGGCTTAAAGGCCTCACCAATGGAAGTTATCATGGCAACTGCGTCAATAGTGCCTATATTTACCTTGAAGTGGTTGGCATCCAGCCTGGCCAAGTCCAGCAAGTCCTGTACCAATCTTTGAAGCCTCCTGGATTCACCGGCAATTACCAGTGCCGCAGCTTTTGGATCAGTGGCTGCCCCGTCGGCAATTGCTTCCGCGTATCCCCGAATTGAAGTAAGCGGCGTTCTTAGGTCATGTGAAATTGACATAAAAAACTGGCGCTCCAAATCACGGGATCGCTCAAGTGCTGAAGCCATTTCATTTATCGAACTTGAAAGTATGGCAAATTCCGGATACTCATGCGGAACAATTGGCACCCTGGTGGCAAAATCACCTTTTGCTATCTGGCTGGTAGCTTTCACTGCCCCTGTAACCGGCCTAGAGATTCTCGATGCGAGCCAAAATGCCACAATGGCTGCAAGTGCAAGTGAGATTGAAGAGGCAATCAAAAAATACATGGCTTCACCTGCGGGAGCGTTCGTGGTTTTCGTAACCAAGACAACAGGGAGTTCTCCGCCGAATTCTCCGTTTGCAACCAAAGTATTTTCAATAGGCACGGCAGCAAACGTGGCGGAACCAACCGTCCCTGCAACGGGGTCTCCTGCAAGTAATCTGTTTACTTGTATGTCATTAACCGTGAGATGATCCGGCAGAACGGCTCCGTTTATCGACCCGTTAGAGGTAATCAAGATAAGAACAGCGCCGTCGACTTCACCGGCTAGGCGAATAAGGTTGAGAAGCCTTCTTGTACATCCGACAGTCGGGGGTGCACTTTTGCAGTCCACTCCCTTAACGTTCCCTTCCGCATTTTTTACCCTCGTGATCAAGTTATTGGCAGTTGCCAGATCGGTATTAGCAGCCACTCTCCTATTTGCGTTATTAACCAGTACATAGCCGCCTAAACCGGCCAGAACCACAGCGACAAATACCACAGCCAAAAATGCGACCACAAGCCTGCGCCTCATCCTAGGCGGTAACCTACTCCCCATATAGTTGACAGCGGCAAATTGTCCCCCAGCTTTTTCCTTAACTGCCTGATATGGACATCAACCGTTCGTTCGTCTCCATACCAGCCAACACCCCATACTCCATCTAGGAGTTGCTGCCTGGAGCGAACCATTCCTTTATGCGAGGCTAAGTATTCAAGCAGATCAAACTCTCTTGTAGCCAACTCAACCAACTCTCCATCAATGAACACTTCATGCCTTAAAACGTCAATGGTCAGAGAACCGATATGGATCTCCTGAGCTGTCTGAGTGGACTGGGTCTCGCTTCTCCTTAATATTGCTTTGATCCTAGCCACTAACTCCCTTGGCGAAAATGGCTTTGAAAGGTAGTCATCTGCACCTAATTCAAGTCCCAAAATGCGGTCGACCTCATCGTCTCTGGCAGTCAGCATGACAATCGGAATCGAACTCGTTTTGCGAAGTGTTTTACACACCTCCAATCCATCAAGTTCGCCGGGAAGACCTATGTCTAGCACAACTAGCCTTGGATGTTCCCTCTCTATGATCTCTAAACCCTTTTCTCCGTCCTGTGCCTGCAACACCCTGAAGCCGTCTTTCCTTAAGTACATATCTACAAGGTCGCTAATATGCGGATCGTCCTCTATGACAACTATTGTTCCGTGCTCATCAGCCATAACTACCAGATTGGCACGATTTAGAACCATTTGGCGTGATTTGAGCCTTTTTTTTGGATTTGGACCCGGTGATTATCTTGGAACCGGGCATCAAGTAGGATTTTTTCGTGGCAACGTATCTCGATGCAATACTTAAGTTCCATAGGGAACAAAGCGTAAATGACCAACGCAAACTGGCCTCTTTGGAAGAATTGGCGGGGCAACAAGGACCAACCAGAGGCTTTTTCTCGCGTTTATCCGAATCCAAGGATCTCTCCATTATCTCTGAGATCAAGCGCAAATCCCCATCAAAGGGAGTATTAAAATACGATTTTGATGTTCAAGTTTTAGCCGAGGAGTATGAAAGTGGCGGAGCGGCCTGCCTTTCTGTGCTGACTGATTCCAACTTTTTTGGCGGATCCACGGAGGATTTAGAAACTGCCAGATCATGCGTTTCAATCCCGGTTCTCAGGAAAGATTTCACCGTCTCTATTCGAGATGTCTTTGATGCCCGCATAATGGGTGCCGATGCAATACTTTTGATAGTTGCGGCATTAGACAAATCCGAGCTTAAAGATTTATATTCATTGGCAACATCGATTGGACTCGATGTACTAGTTGAAATTCACGATGAAAATGAAGGGGAAATGGCACTTGAGATTGGAGCGCGCCTAATAGGAATAAACCAGAGAAACCTTTACACTTTCCAAGTCGACCCCAATAGAGCAAAGCGTGTCAGATCTTCATTGCCAAACGGTGTGACAACCGTGGCTGAATCAGGTATCGGCAATAAAGAAGACTTCGCGGCTATATCAGATGCAGGCTTTGATGCTGTTCTCATAGGCGAGTACCTAGTAAAATCAACTGATGCGCGAATTAAGCTTCAAGAACTCGTAAAGATAGGCAAGCGAAGTTAATGTTTATTAAAATCTGTGGAACTACTTCTGAAGAAGATGCCTTATTTGCCGTCTCAATGGGTGCAGATGCGGTTGGTTTTATTTTTGCACCTTCAAAAAGGCAAGTTAGCGTAGAGGTGGTATCGGAAATAATAAAAAGACTTCCTCCTGAAGTCATGACAGTTGGCGTATTTAAAGATGAATCCAAAGAAATTGTGGCCAGAGTAGTTAACTCAATCGGACTTGGAGGAGCCCAGTTGCATGGCCACGAATCCCCCGAAGACACAATTTGGATAGCCGAGAGAGTTAACTTTGTTATAAAAGCATTTCCCGCTGGCCACAGCGAAGTGAAGAATTTTTCTCACTACGGCGCAGACGTGCTGCTCCTTGATGCTCCGGAGCCTGGATCTGGGAAAGTGTTTGATTGGTCGCTTGCTGAAGACGTACAGGATCCCTCCAGATTGCTTTTATCCGGCGGGCTTACTCCGGAAAATGTGGCAGGCGGGATTATGGAAGTCAAGCCGTGGGGGGTAGACGTCACTACCGGCGTAGAGGCAACTCCCGGCAAAAAAGATCCACTGAAAATTAGGGAGTTTATATTAACTGCCAGAAAGGCAGACGCCGAGACTTTTCGTAATGAGCCCCCATCCGGCGATTTATATGACTGGCAGAGAGACGCCAGAGGTATTTAGGAGTTGGTTTTTAGATGCCTGTAATGGGTGAACCTGATGCATTGGGAAAATTTGGCGACTTTGGGGGTCGATTTGTTCCTGAGTCGTTAATTTTTGCCTGTCAAGAATTAGAAGACGGCTTCAAAAGTGCCTGGTCGGATGCTAGTTTTCACGACGAATTTGAAGAGATCCTTTCAAGCTTTGGAGGAAGACCAACTCCAATAACCTACTGTGCCAGGTTGTCGTCAAAGCTCGGAGTCAATATTTACCTCAAGAGAGAAGATTTAGCCCATACCGGATCCCACAAAATTAATAACGTCATTGGCCAAGCCCTGCTTGCCAAAAGAATGGGCAAGCAAAACTTAATTGCCGAAACAGGAGCCGGGCAACACGGTGTAGCTTCAGCCACGGCAGCTGCACTAATGGGGATGAAATGCAAAGTGTATATGGGAGCAGTTGACATTGAACGTCAAGCGCTAAATGTGTTTCGGATGCGTTTATTGGGAGCTGAAGTAATTTCGGTTGAAAGTGGGGCAAAAACCCTAAAAGATGCTGTAAACGATGCCATGAGGGCTTGGGTGAGCGAAGTCGAAACTACGCATTACTGTCTTGGCTCGGTAATGGGCCCGCATCCATACCCCTGGATGGTTCGAGAGTTCCAGAGCATAATCGGAAAAGAAGCAGCTTCGCAGTGGGAAAAGCTGGTTGGGAAAGGTTCGCCTGATTATGTTGTGGCCTGCGTTGGAGGAGGTTCAAATGCGGCCGGAACCTTTGCCGGTTTTGCCGAGGCAGGCTCGGCCCTGATTGGAGTAGAAGCGGCAGGCGGAGCAGCCCTCTCATTTGGCGTAAAAGGCGTAGTGCATGGCATGGCTTCTTCTATCTTGCAAGATGAGTACGGTCAAATCAATGAAGCCCATTCAATCTCAGCGGGCCTTGATTATCCAGGCGTCGGCCCCGAACATGCATACTTAGCCCAAATAAAGCGGGCTAAGTATGCCTCTGCCAATGACGGCGAAGTATTAATGGCGTTTAAGGTTCTGTCCCAGCTAGAGGGCATCATCCCGGCCCTGGAAAGTGCCCACGCTATTGCTTGGGTAATAAATGCTGCAAAATCAGGCGAGATTGAACCTGGATTAAATGTATTGATAACACTCTCAGGCAGAGGAGACAAGGATGTGGCTCAGGTCTCAGAGCTTCTTGGAGGTTTTAGCGGAGCCGGACCTGGCCTAGAGGAGATCGACATTTGAATTTCATCGATCTAGAAGCTCATTTAAAATCCGTCAGAAAATCCGGAAAACCAATCTTGGTGCCCTATGTAACAGGCGGCATTACCAAAGACTGGATTCATTTGGTTGAAGAATTGGCTCATCTTGGCGCAGATGCAATTGAAATCGGCATTCCCTTTTCAGATCCAATGATCGACGGACCCGTCATCCAGGAAGCTTCTAATTTGGCATTGCAAAGAGGAGCTAAGACTGAGTCTATTCTTTTGGAGCTAACTCAGTTGAATCTCGAAATTCCACTCGTGGCTATGACTTATTACAATTTAGTTTTAAGGGCTAATCCAACCAGATTTGCGAGCTGGTGCCATGAAGGTGGAATAAGCGGCACAATTATTCCCGATCTGCCACCGGAAGAAATGGGGCTTCTCGAAACGGATTTGGAC
>JAJYDO010000073.1 GCA_021777355.1 Actinomycetes bacterium
TTCTTGCCATAGCCTGTCCCAGCTCCACCAACTGTTATGCAGTAGCACAACTCGACAATGGATCTGAAGGAATACTCTCAACTTCTAATGCAGGAGCTACATGGAATACTTATCAATTAAGCTTTAGTACTGCAAACATAAGTTCAATTACTTGCTCTTCAGCTTCCAGCTGCATTGTCTATGGCGCAAGTTACTTGTCTGGTTCGAATGTAGCTTACGAATCATCCAATGGCGGCGTGACATGGAATAGTTCAACTCTGCCTTATGGCCCGACTTCAATATCTAAGATTGCCTGCACATCTACTTCCACATGTTTTGCAGTGGGCTCAGATTTGAATCAGGGGAATTATTTGCTCGAATCTCAAAATTCCGGATTAACTTGGACCACAATTTCCTCATCTCAAGGCGGATTAGGAAGGGACCATTTGGCTTGCACCGCTCCATCAAACTGCATTCTAACTGCAACGAGCAAGAATTTGACTACTTCCGTTGAGTACACAACTGACAATGGAACTACTTGGTCTACTGCGCCAATCCCTCAATTACTTGTATCTTCTGGCGTGGCTTGCATATCAAGTTCTACTTGCATTGCTATAGGTATAGGTGCTGCCTATACTCCAGCAATTGAAATTTCAACTGATTCAGGATCTACATGGTCAAGCCAGACAGTTCCTTCCTCTCAGTCTAGTTTCCAAGGAATAACTTGTGATTCAGCTGGAACTTGTTATGTATGGGGAAGTGATGGAAATGGAAATGCGACGATAATTTCTTCTAGCAATGGAGCGAATTCTTGGGTGACCGACTCGACTTCTACAACAATAAGTAACATTAATCAGATAACATGTGCACCCAACAACACTTGTTATGCCAACGGAGTGGACACGAATTCTAATGCCGCTATGGAAATTGAGATAAGTTCTAGCTCCACATGGTCGTTGAATGCACTTCCCTCATCTTTACTGGGGGTCAATGGGGTGGCGTGCAATGTAAGCAATAGTTGTTGGTCAGTCGGATCAAATATTCAGATAAGTGGCGGAATGTTGGCAGGCAAAGGGTTAATTTTTGAGACATCAAATAGTGGCTCATCTTGGTCGGGGCAGAACTTGGCTACAGGCATTTCTGGGTTAAACGCAATCTCGTGTCCTTCGGTTTCTGAGTGTTATGTAAGTGGATTCGACACCAGTGGAAGTGGCGGTTCCATCATTTTGCACACTACAGATGGAGGCACGACCTGGAGCGAGTTGCCCACCAATATCAGTAATGCGAATCTCAGTAACTTGGTTTGTCCTCAATCAACGGTTTGCGTGGCAAGGAATTCGAGTAATGCAAATAGCGAGATAGTCGTATCGACTAATTCCGCAGTTAGTTGGTCGGTTTCAACTCTCCCTGTGGCCAATTCCACAGTTAATTACTTCGATTGTTCAGGGAGCAATTGTTTTGCAAATATCCAGGGCTCACTCCCATCGCAAACTCAGTACATGCTTAGTTCAACTAACGATGGACAATCATGGTCGGTTTATACGCTTCCTTCAACAATCATTTCAGTATCTGGCCTATCGTGTGTCAGCTCAACTACTTGTTATGCAACTGGACAGGATAGTCAAAGTACAATTTATTTCATAGTGACGACTAATGGGGGAAGCTCTTGGCAAGAAAATGCAACTGCGTTGTCACCATTGGGAGTAAATAATTTAGCTTGCGACGTATCTGCTTGTTATGTGTCCGTTTACAATCAATATTTTAGTTCTGTGTTTGAATCTACATCAGATGCAGGGGCTACTTGGACTTTCGATACTTCGCCAGCATTTCAGTTTTCAGCCATCGAAAATTGTACAAATTCAGTTTTGTGCGAGGCCGTAGGCATAAATGGTTCGTCGTTTATTCTCCTTAGAGCAACTGGTGGAGCAACTACCTGGAGTGTGGATCCATTCCCGTCGTCGCTTACAGTAATTATTGACATAAGTTGCCCCGCGTCCAACACTTGCTATGGCGTAGGAGCTGGATCGGGCACAGTTGGATCGGTCATAGTGAAGGAATAGCTGGCAAGCTGCTAGTTTGCAGAAGTGTCAGAAAAAACATCCTCGTCACAATTGGATGCAGTAATTGGAATCTGTGTTTTCAAAACATTGCGCTTTGGTTTAGGAATATAATGAGAACTGCGACCTCTGAAAGTTGAAGGAAGACAGATGCAGGAAAGTAATGACGACAAAAGGACCAGTCAAGAACTTGAAGGCGGAGCATTGCTGATTAAATGCGCTGATTGTGGGTGCTTGGTTAGCAAAGGAATTCGACACGTATTGTGTGAGGACCCTAATTGTTGTTGTCAAGACCTGCCTATTGCCTCAGATACATAGTGTTTGCTTAGGGAAATTAGCAAGGAGACTTGCTAGAAGCTTAAGCACTTGGCCATTGATCCAAGGACCCTGATTTTCTATCTGAAAGGAAAAAGCGAATTAGATTTGCAACATACTTTCACCCCCTTAAGAATTGAATGCACATATGGCAACGTGTCCATGATCTTGCACACAATTAGGGATACAAGTTGCCACTAACAGATGTTTGCATGCGTTTGGGCCAGACTATGATCGAGATAGGACTCTATTTTAGACAAATCCAATGAACGATAGATTATATTCACTTAGTTTTATATGCACGGGGAACATCTGCAGGTCTCCCATGGCCGAGGTCATATTTAATGAGCTGGCTCAAGCAAAGAATCTACCCTATCGTGCCCAGTCTTTTGGTACCGGTTCTTGGCATGTTGGACAAGACATGGATTATCGAGCCCGCCACGCTCTGAAACTCAAAGGATATGACCCTCCTAGACATTATGCGAGACAGATAAAGAAAGGAAAAGTTCCCGAAGGTTTACTGCTCGCTATGGACAAATCACATTTAAGGGAACTGATCAAAATAGTTGGGGATGTCAAAACAGTTATTCAACTGGGTAGCCTGGCAGTTGAAAGAAAAGCCGTGCTGCTGATGGAATTTGGCGGTGATTCTAAAATTTCAGAAGTTCCCGATCCTTATTACGGCGACGAAGAGGATTTTAATCTCTCTTGTGAATTGACCGAACAGGGTTGCAAGGGATTGATTGATCATATTATTTCTGGTTCTGATGGACAAAAGTGATTTAATATTTATCCAAGAATTTATTGATTCTAATACAACTGGCAATAAAGGTCCTGTTAAGTTGCCTTCTGGAGAGTTTGTCTTTATAAAGATTGAAAAATCAGCGCCCAGTGATTTTTACCGAGTAGAAGAACGAGGAGTTGCCTTCCTAGCTGAAACAAATACAGTACTTGTCCCAAAAGTCTTTTACGTTTCATCAAGAGGAATTGCCTTAGATTACATGGAGCCTAAAAGCCCAACCAAATTGGCCGCCGAAAACTTCGGCATTGAATTAGCTAATCTCCATAGGCATATCGAGGAGACATTTGGAGGGCAGGAGGATGGCTATATTGGTTCCCTTCCTATGAAAAACATTCGGACTAAAGTCTTTGCCGATTTTTATCGAGAATGCCGCATAATACCGTTTCTTAAAATGGCCAAGGACAAAGACAGCATCAGAGCCCGCGATTTTCTATTAATTGAGGAGCTTTGTAAAAAAATGGAGGACATTGTCGGCAACAATATAGTGCCATCAAGAATTCATGGAGATTTGTGGTCTGGGAATGTCATTTGGCGTGAATCCCAAGTAGTACTGATAGATCCCTCATCTCATAGTGGTCACAGAGAAGCAGATATTGCAATGCTGCATTTATTTGGGGCTCCGTTTTTTGATGTGATTGTGGATTCCTACAATAACTTATATCCGCTTGAAGCCGGGTGGAAGCAGCGCCTTCCTTTGCACCAAATATATTATTTGCTGGTTCATGCAGTTTTATTTGGAGGAAACTATGGCAACCAAGCAGGATCTGCAGCTAGAAACGTTTTTAGTCAAATCTAATTAAAATCATGAATGGGCGGCAAAGTACTCTGAAAGAAATTGAAGCGATGCAGGTTCTTGAGACGTGAAGAAGGGACCGGTATGGCAACCGTTTGAAAAGTCAATTACGGCAGAGGCCGGAAGCAATTGTGAAAACTTTTGAACGTCGGGGAAGAAAGGGTCAGAGACGCCGGCGCCAATCCGAACGGAGGCGGCTTTTAAATTTCCAACATCTGCGAACAGGTTGTACTTTTCAAATGCAGCTTCATTGGCATAGGCTCCCGCATTGGCGTTTTTGGCCTCACTGTATGACTGCCAAATAGCTGGGCTAATTGCCGCAGATGCACCAACGATATTTGTAAAGTGCTCAGCGAACATCAAGGCTCCGAAGCCCCCCATGGATATGCCCATTGTAGCGATGCTGTGTGGCGTTACGCCGAGGCCCAATTTATTGCACATGGGAATTAGCTCGTATATCACCATTGACATAGGATCATCTCCGGGGTGAGGGTTCCAGTAGCCTCCACCGCCATCAACTGTAACTAAGGCCATCTTGAAAAGCGGTTTGCCGTCAACTTTTAGAGCTACGGCTTGAGCAGGCGTCATAGAATATAAAGCGTCTGTGTGATTTCCGCCAAATCCATGCAGCATTACAACGAGGGGAATGTTCTCGCCTTCTTTATAGCCAGGAGGATATCCAATTTCGTAACCTACATTTCGGTTCCGAAAGTGAGAATAAAAACTTCCATTAGTGGACTGGCCAACGGGAAAGAAACCCATATTTGGCACATTTACGTCACAAGCACCATCAATCTGATCCAAGGTTTGCTTTCCCGGCAAAACATTGTGATCCACAAGCTCAAATCCGCCGATTCCCCCCGCAACCAGAACTCCCAACGCTCCAAAACCAATAATTTTTCGACGTGAAATTGGTTTGTCTTTGTTAGACGTCACTATATATACCTAAGCAATGCTGTCGTACCACCGTATACATGCTACATCCTGGAAGGCTCATTTACATGGAAATACTCTTAATGTCCTTGGGATTAGGTAATGCAAGGATTCAATCTTCAATTATTTGGTAGAGGACGTTTGATCCACCAATGAGTGAATTTCATCTCATCATTCAATTGTGAGAACCAATCTGTTGTGTTTTGCCGGTTTTATGTTTGTTAATTGGCTATCTCTTCGATAAAGTGCTCGGTAAATTCTGCTAGCTGGTTATTTGCGAGCAAGTCTTGCAAATTCCAACAATTTCGACTGTGTGCGTAATATCGCCGTATCCGTACTTTGACGCTACTTTGGTGGCCCAGTTCTCAACTTCCGGACCTTCTATCTCGATTGTTGCTCCACACTTTCTGCAAACTAAGTGATGGTGGTGAAGTCCCGAGCCGCATTTTCGATAGAGTGTCTCCCCTGCATTTGAGCGGAATACGTCGACTTCTGCAGATTCTGCCATAAGTCTCAGTTGAGTATATATAGTTGTCAAGCCTACGTTTTCTCCGCGATTCCTTAACTCGGTGTAGATCTCTTGAGCTGATTTGAACTCTTGGAATTCATTGAGAACAGCTGAAATTGCCTTTTTCTGGCGAGTAAGCCGCTCACGTGGCTGAGAATCCATAAGTACTTCCTTTATTTTCTGCCAACCTGAAAAAATATTATACGAGCAAATGCTGCGGCTCCGGTGCTTATGGCGGCCCTGCTGGAATGTCTTAAAAAAAGCAGTAGCGTCGTGCCGGTTAAAAGCTCATTTTGTGTGAAAACTCCAAGTGGCCAGATATTTGCTCAGGTAACCCAAAAAAGGTCGTTAGGCCTTATCGGTAATGGTTACGGTTACTGTTATAATAATAAACAGGAATGTTCTTGTACGAGTTTAGGACCAGGTAAGTGCTGTTCAGGGTAGTAATTAATGGTTTTAGAGCCATGATTTTCAAAGTAATTTTTAAGCGCGCCTCGCTCATGACAGTGCTGGTATTAATCGTTACTTTTGGCCTGACATCTTGTGCCAGGAGCCACGTTGACGCCGGGAAAATATCGGTTGTGGCAGCCGAAAGCGAATACGGAGACGTGGCTGGCCAGATTGGCGGAGGATATGTTTCTGTTTTTTCAATTGAAAGCAATCCAAATGTAGATCCTCACACTTTTGAAGTATCTCCCCAGGTCGCATCACAGGTAGGAAATGCCCAAGTGGTCATTGTGAACGGAGCCGGCTATGACAGTTTCATGAACATGCTGGAGTCGAGTTCACCAAACTCATCTAGGTTCGAAGTAAATGCCCAGAAGCTTTTAGGCCTGCCTGACAACACACAAAATCCCCATTTGTGGTATGACCCAAATACTATGAGTAAAGTCGCAAACGCGTTGGTTGCCGATTATTCCAAACTCCAGCCCAATCACGCCAGTTATTTTAGGAGTAATTATGCGATTTTTACCCACTCTCTCCAAATCTGGATCAAGAAGTTGGCAGATTTCAAAAGTAAGTATCCGGGAACTCGTGTTGCTTCAACAGAACCTGTTGCCAATTATTTTCTGAGTGCGGCTGGAATAATCAATATGACTCCTTATAGCCTTCAAGCTAATGTAATGAACGGTGTGGATCCATCTCCTCAAGATGTTTCGCTTCAAGACAATTTAATTGCAAAACACGAAGTTAAGATTTTAATTTACAACCAGCAGGTAACAGATCCCCTTACTTCGACATTTATATCACTTGCAAAAAGAAATGGGGTGCCGGTAGTTGGATTTTACGAAACAATGCCAACTCCCGGCTTTACTTATCAATCCTGGATGGAAGCAGAACTTGATGCACTGGTAGCTGCAGTATCTAAAAACGTCTCTACATATCAATTGCAACCATGAGCAATATTGAACAAAATCCTGTGAAGCTGTTAGAACTTGAAGGGGTATCGATCTCTCGATCAGGGAGGGAAGTTCTCCACGATGTAACATTCGATATTTATAAGGGAAAGTTTATTGGCCTTATTGGAACTAATGGATCAGGCAAGACAACACTACTCCGAGCAATCCTTGGCATAGTTTCTCCCAGCAGTGGACACATTAGGTTCCCAAGTAGTTCAAAACAAGGCAGTTCCAACAATATCGGATATGTCCCTCAGAAGATAGATTTTGATCCCGATATGCCACTTCGGGCAAGGGACTTGGTAGCTCTTGGCTTAGATGGGAATCGCTTAGGCATTTCAAAGAGGAAGAAGAGTGACAAATTGCTTGTCGATTCTCTATTAGAGCAAGTTGGCGGCACAGAGTTCGCAAATTCGAGAGTAGGGGAGCTTTCCGGGGGCGAACAGCAGCGTATCATGATTGCCCACGCTCTTATAAGCAAGCCAGAGTTAATTCTTTTAGATGAACCGTTGGCCAATCTGGATCTAAGAAGCCAGGTTGAAATAGTTACCTTGGTGTCGAACTTGGCCAAAGATAGCAATATAACTGTGTTGATATCTACTCATGATATGAACCCGCTGTTACCCGTAATGGATCGAATCATATATATTGCAAATGGCAAAGTAGCAAGCGGAGAGGTGAGTGAAGTAGTCACTACGGAGTCGCTCAGTTCCCTTTATGGTCATCATGTCGAAGTCGTTAATTTAAAGGGCCGTATATTAGTAGTTCCAGAATTTGAAGAGGGTGGCTTTAATTTTTTGCGCGGGATTCCGGGGAACGAGGACCACTAATGGCTCAGCTAGGTTCGATTTTTGTATTTGCTGGATTTTTTAGCAGCTATCCAATTAGGGTTGCATTGGTAACGGGGCTAATTGTCGCAGTTGTTTCGGGAACCGTTGGGACTTTTACGATTATCCGAGGACAATCATTTGCCGGCCACTCCTTGGCCGATATTGGCGCTGCAGGAGGATCAGCGGCATATTTGGTGAATATACCTGCGATATATGGTTTTATAGGCATAAATATATTAGCCGGCTTGGTGCTGGAACTTATTGGGATAGGCCGTCTTCGCGGAAGAGATCTGGCAGCCGGTATTGTATTGAGCTTTTCATTAGGGCTAACTGCTCTCTTTCTATATCTCGATACTATTGCTTCAACAACCACAAACGTGACTGCTTCTCTTCTCTTTGGCTCGATACTGACTATCCAAGGATCTTCCATCCCGATAATTCTTGCGGTTGGATCTGTTGCTATTGCAATAGTAATGGTCTTGTATCGGCCTCTTGTCCTAAGCTCCATTAGCAAAGAACTGGCTTTGGCCAAAGGCATTCCTGAAACTAAAATCGCCATTGGGTATTTAGTGGCTCTGGCATTAAATGTTTCTTTGACAGCTATAACTGTGGGCGCTATTCTTTCAACTGCGCTGTTGGTGGGTCCGGCTGTAATCGCATTGAAACTAACGCGGCGTCCCGGAAGAGCAATCTTACTGGCATCGGCTATCGGCGTTTTTGTGACCTGGATTGGAATATATCTCTCTTATGACAGTTACTACTGGCCGCCGCACAACCATGGATGGCCGGCAAGTTTCTTTGTAGTAGCTATCATTTTTGCCCTGTTTGTGATAGTTGACACGACTATCAGCGTTAGGCGGAAATACTTGGTTGGGGAAAGAGCGGAAAATATATAATGTTTTCAGCCTTCATGCTAAATGCCTGGGAGATATCTTCTATTGTTGCAGTTGTCTCAGGAGTTGTAGGGTTTTTTGTTGTTCAACGCGCCAACGCATTTGCGGCGCACGCTCTTCCAAATGGAGCCTTTGCCGGTGCTGCGGCAGCCAGCTATCTGGGGATAAGCGCGGTAATTGGCCTTAGCGTATTTTCATTAGCCGGAGCACTGGTAATTGCCGGACTTAGTCGAAGAACCAGGAGTGATGTTGCAACTGCACTTGTCGTGGTGATGATGTTAAGCCTAGGTTCACTGTTCCTTTCCTTCTCGTCAGGCTATGCTCAACAGGTTTATTCACTCTTATTTGGAGAAGTTTTTGGCATTTCTAGAAGTGAAATATTGCCAACACTATTGATCTCACTTTTTTGTATGCTAGTGGTGCTATTTTTGTATCGCCAGCTTTTATACACCTCGGTTGTCCCCGAAGCAGCTCAAGCAAAAGGAGTAAAGCTGGCAGTTGTTGATTTGATGTTTTTGCTGATCGTTGCTCTAACCACTACGATGGCTGTTCCTGTAGTTGGCACCGTACTTATTTTTACATTGCTCATCTCCCCAGCTGCTGCTGCAAGGTCATTTACCAACAAAGCCCATATTGCAATATTGTTATCTGTATCGTTGGCACTCACTACAGTTTGGGCTTCAATAGCCTTATCTTACGAGACAAACTACCCGGCAGGATTCTTTGTGGGAGCCTGCGGGGCTCTTATATATGCTTCTGGTCGGATCTATCGATTCATCCACTCCAAAAACTCTAAATCTCGTGAAGCAACATTGGCACATATTCTATGGGGCCTAGCGGAAGCAGCTTTAACGTTGAATACAGATGCCCCATTGGGTGAAGTGAAAGATATGGCAAATATTGATAAAGTTGTGGAGAATAAATTACCGATGACTGAGCTTAATCAGGTAGTTCATTTGGTTCAATTTATTTCAAGTAATAATTAAGAAGTTAAAGTGCGTACCAAGAGTCCAATTTTCAAATACCTTAAGCGATCTGTTATGGCAATGACGGCAATTTTGTGCTTAGGTGCTTTAACCTCGTGTTCTTCTCCACCCCCACCGCCATCTGCTAATGCAGGCTTAGTTGAAAATGTTTCAATTCCAAAATCAATCGCAGATGCAACTCTTACTGACCAAAATGGAAAGTCACTTTCTCTTTCATCATTTAGTGGAAAAATTGTAATGCTGGTTCCTTTTCTCACATTATGCCAGGAAGTCTGTCCTTTGACAACCGGGATACTCCTGCAGATTCAAAGCATTCTTGAAAAAGACTCCTTGGCATCTAGAGTCGAGATAGTTGAGATTTCTCTCGATCCAAGTCGAGATGTGCCAAGTAGACTCAAAGCATATTCCAAACTAGTAGGAGCGAATTGGGAGCTGGTTACTGAAAGCGAAAGCAATCTAGCTTTAATTGCCAAGTACTTCGGTTTTTATTACAAAATTGTTCCCGAGGCCAACCCACCCGGAATCGATTGGCTCACGGGAAAGCCGCTTACTTATGATGTGGAACACTCGGATGCATACGTTCTAATTGATGGCCAAGGGAATATGAGGTTTGTAACAGGTGCATCTCCTGATTTCAGTGGCACATTGAGTCCAGCCTTGAAAAAGATGTTGGATAAGCAAGGCTTAGACAATCTATCCCATCCACAAGCACCAGGGTGGACACTGAACAGCGCTCTGTCAAGTCTAAGCTGGCTGCTAGGCCAAAACATCAGTGAACCATGAATTCGATTACCTTCGGTGTCTAAAACCTTGCACGACTGTGATAGTACCGCCCAAAGTAAGGCTAACTCGCTTCTAAGAACTCTTGATATCGGCGTTCCAATCTGTCGGGATCTGGCTTAGACTGCTTGCTTTTTGGGACCGAAATCTTTTGAAGGTAGAGTTCTTGAATTCCGTGCTTCAACATGGGACCGTCTTTTTCTAAAAGTAGGTCACGCCTAATGTCGATAGTTAGGTCAGGCTTTATCCCAATAAAGTTTTGATCGAACGCCGCGTGGTGAATTTTACAAAGAGAAAGACCATTGGGGACTATGGCAAGACCATCACCACTATTGTCGGGAGTGATGTGGGCGGCATCGAGTAGCTCAGGATGATTCAATTGGCACATGGCGCACCTTTTATCATAAGCCAAAAGAACCCGTTCCCTAAAGACCGGTTGATGAAGCCTAACTTTAACCAATTGTTCAGAGTACTTTCGGGCTACTTGATCTGAGAGAATCTCGGCCGTTGAATGCGCTTGGATGTCTCCAATGGCAACCAATACTTGAGAATTGAAAGGCTCGTCTGAGACAATGCGGACCGGAAATATCGGAAGGTATACGCCGCTATCGATGGCGTAAAACCAAATGAGGGGAAGGTCTTCTTCAAAAGCTCTCCGAAGTGCAACGTTCCCCCAAGCATTCGGCCCGCCGTTCATATATTTGTAGCGAAGCAGCCCATCGCTTCCGAAGCTGTCCTCATACTGAGGTGGTTTATTTGGAGCAGTGTATCCAGTGCGAATAGAAAGTGCCCCTGTAAAGGATTTAGGCTTCCAAATCCCTCCTTGTGGATTCATGAGGCGAAGGTGTCTGCCTTTAAAAACAAATCTGTCAATCTCAAGATAGCTTATCGAGTCTCGGCCATAATGGGTGATGTCATTTAACCAGGAAAAAGCTGCATTCCTGACCTGTTGCTCATAATCCAGGTTCAATCCCAAATCTCCTTGGGGCGTCGACCAATAAAGAACCAACTCCCTGTAATCTAACCTAGCCCATGGGGATAAAGTTTGGCTGGGATTTTCAAGTTTAACCAGCCTTCCCTCAAGGCCAGTCCAAAAATTCGAAAACTGGGCTGAGGGTTCCATCAAGATTCCCGACTTTCAGGAAAATTGAAGAACTCAGAGAGAACTTAAAATGCGTTCTGGTGAGCTTTTTGGCCAGTACACTCCAATTGAATCAGCACGTAAAGAGAAAAAGTTACGCATTCCAAACTCTCTTGACGGTCAGGCGCCTCGGCGCGAAAGCGGAGCGCGAATTTGTGCAAGAAAAGATTTCAGAGGGGCTGACTGGAAAGCAAAAGAAGCTTATGGGGATCACAAGAGAGTCGTTATACAGGTACAATGCTGCTAATGAGTTTTTTGTTTAGCTTGTTTCTTCTTGCGCTGCCATTTATTACTTTCTCGGTCATGTATCGCGAAGCCGTTTCTTTTAAAAATAAAAATGGAGCGTGGCCTTGGTCAATTTCTGCTCTTGTGTGGGGTCTTATTGGTTTTTTCTCCTTGATAGTAGGTGTGGTATTACTCTTGATCGCCACTAAAACAACCAAGCCATTGGCCGGATATAAAAATCTCGACCAAATGGGTTATACAAGTTCTGGTGCAATGAACCCTTATGCTGGTCAGAATTTTCAACCAGTGCTTGCTCAATGGAGTGGCGCAGGGCCAAATTGGTACGCTGATCCTTCAAGGAAGCACCAGTTGCGCTACTTTGACGGGGTTCGCTGGACTGAAAATGTTTCAGATAACGGTTTTCAAAGCATCGATGCAATTAACTGAGACTCGATAACTTTCTCAATCCTATTTTCGAATTTCATAATTCGCTAGCTTGCCGCTAAAATAAAAACGCCATTTCCCGGTTGGGTTTAAGTTCTGGCAGTTTCGTGAAGCATTGGTTTTTCCCTTTCCATGAGAAATGCTTCGCACTCCCAGGTAGGATTTCTTTTGTATGGCAGCTAAGATAACCAGTCTCAGATTTGGTGGGAATTGCACAGTATGTGGAACTTCAATTGCGAAATATCAAAAGGCTTGGTGGGATTCGAACACCCATATTGTAAAGTGTTTAACTTGCTTTGACCCAGGTGAGTCATCCGAAGACGAAACTGAGAACAAGGAAGCATTTGTAATGAGCCTCAGATTTGGTGGGAATTGCACAGTATGTGGAACTTCAATTGCGAAATATCAAAAAGCTTGGTGGAACCCAGTAGATAAAACAATGACTTGTAGCAGGTGCAAACCGATTCCCACAAGTACAGAGCCTGGGGATAAGCAGTCTCAAAAGGTACTCGAAGAATCAGATGGATCAATGAATGTACCAGTAGTTGTAGATGAATTTTCTGACCTGAGCAAAGTGAATCTTGCCGAAATGCAACCTAATCAAGTTTCGGAAATACAAGAAGATGTGAAAGCTGCTGGGGAGCAAAATGTTTCCTCTTTATCGCATGAGCAGATTCAAGATGAAAAAAGCCCTGAATTGCATTGCAAAACTAGACAAGTTAAAGAGAAATACTATGTCAGCCAACCCGTGATCGAACATTCTAAGGTAACACAAATGTCGTCGGTTCCCTTAATTGAGGAAATGGCGGTGCCGCCGGCGGACCTTACCGTGCAATTACATCCACCAATTGTGTTTCCAAGCACAATTGGAGTAGCCGGGGCCTCAGCCCGAAAAGAGTATGAGAGGCGGCAGCAAAAGAGGGTGGCAAAAATTGAAAAGAAGTATGGCAAGTTGGCTCCAGTTATTAAATTTCTTTTCGAGGAGTCTCAGTCAACAAAAGCATGGGCAAAGGGTTCCGAAGGGGAACGAAAACTAGCCGAAGGTTTAGCAAGACAAGCAGGAGATCGAACTATTTTACTCCATGACTGTAAAGTTCCTAAGACTAAAGGAAACATCGATCACATAGCAATATCTTCTTCTGGAATATGGGTTATTGATGCTAAAAGATATAGAGGAATGGTTGAGAAGCGAGATGTTGGCGGATGGTTTACTACAGACATCAGGTTATATGTTGGTGGGCGTGATCGAACCAAACTAGCCAAGGGCCTTCAGTGGCAAGTTGAGGCAGTGAAAAAAGCTTTAGCCAGGGAAAATATCCCAATCAATGCTGCATTGTGCTTCGTGGACGCCGAGTGGAAGCTATTTGGCAAGCCATTTCAGATAGAGGGCACCTGGGTTACTTGGGGGCTAAAGCTATCAGAAATGATTGCTAGTGATGGCCCGCTGGGGCGGGCAGAAGTTATAGAAGTTGCAATGCGATTAACTGAGGCGCTTCCTCCTAATGATCCAGGGAACCCCAACTAAACGTTGCGAAATAAATTTCAAGCATTTTTTGGAAATCGCAACAAGTGCTATTAGCTATGTGGTGGATTCGTTATTGATTTTTCAGGGATTCGATTTGTAATGTCTTCACATAACATCGAGAAAAGCTATCTCCATTTAAGAGTAGGCAACTAAAAGACCTTCATTCGCTGGACAGCATTTTACAATTGAACTTGCAAATTACTTTAAAAATAAACTTGCATATTGCCGAATCTAGTTTAAGTGAAGCTCTCTTGAGGGCACGTCTTGCAGATCAAAATTATCTGTTTATAGATTCGATACTTTGCTGAAGGGCATAGGCATGGTTGGATACACTGTTGGAGATATTTTCAATACTCCCTACAATTGAACTCATATTATTTTCCAAAGATGAATTCAATTGCGATATCGAGTCTGAAATCTTCTGAACGATAACTTCAAGAAACCCACCTACGGATATAAGCTGGCTGATGTTCTGCATGCTCTCCTCGAGTGAGGCTACGCTTCCAGCCAGTTGATTCATGGTTTGCATATACGTTTCGAATTGTGCGTCATTCATTTGAGGCTCCTATCTCTAAGCAGTATTCGAAATATACCATTATTAACGAGCATTTTCACAGTGAAGCGCTAAATGTGCCAGAGACGGCTTAGTTTCGCGCGTTTCTTGTAACCAGGTGATTGAGACTGTTAGAAAACTCGAATTCTTTTGGGAGATGTTTCCGATATAGCCGATAATTAGTTTCACCAACTATGTAAGAAATATATACTAATAAATTTGTTAGTAATGCCATTTCAGTAATTTAAAAATACCATTCCCATCTGGGTTTTTCATGATGCTCCAGTGGCTTTACTTTTGGTTTCTTTCGTAAAAGCTTCCGGAATCATCATTGGCAATTTTGATATCACCTGGTGACCAAGATGGGACGGAATCGGCCCCACATCGTCTCGGGGAAGAAGACCCTGCGCGTCCTCCAGGGGATCATCCCGCCTGGATGGCACGTCGCCAAGGAGGATCCTGTCCTGGTCTCGGATTTCAGCAAGCCGGAGCCGGACATCGCGATCGTCCGGGGCCGGGAAGAAGACTACCTCGAACGCGACGTCTCGGCCGGCGATCTGGCCCTGCTCGCCGAGATCGCGGAATCCAGCCTCCACGCCGATCAGAACGAGATGAAGGCGCTCTACGCTGC